>NZ_LIPQ01000284.1:329-40387 GCF_001418135.1 Streptomyces aureus | reverse complement strand
CGCCCCTCGCCCACCGCCCATCGCCCATCGCCCATCGCCCATCGCCCATCGCCCATCGCCCATCGCTCATCGCTCATCGCTCATCGCCAGCAGACGTCGCACGTGCCCTGAGGTGCGCAACGGACCAGGCTGGTCGAGAGTGGAAGTGACTCGATCAGCCGGCGCCCGTCGTGGGCAGGGCCGGGCAAGGAGGGTCTTCGATGCCCCAGAAGTCGACCGCGGCGTTGCGTGCGGCACCCCATGCCACGCCCGCGGAGCGCGCGGCCCTCGGCAAGGAGGCCCGGCGCCGCTCGCCGCGATCAGGCCATGCAGTGTACGAGCCGTCTCCTGACCGGCCGGACCCGCTGACGATCCTGGAGGCGCAGTCCGCGACACGTGTGCCCGAGCTCGTTCCCATCCGCTACGGCCGCATGACGGAGTCCCCGTTCCGCTTCTACCGGGGCGCCGCCGCGATCATGGCCTCCGATCTGGCTGCCACCCCGCGGTCGGGATTCACGGCCCAGCTGTGCGGGGACGCCCACATGCTCAACTTCCGTCTCCTCGCCTCGCCGGAACGACGCCTGATGTTCGACATCAACGACTTCGACGAGACGCTGCCGGGCCCCTGGGAATGGGACGTCAAGCGGCTGTCGGCGAGCTTCGTCATCGCTGCCCGGGCGAACGGCTTCGACGACGCCGAGCGCGACCGCATCGTCCGGCGCACGGTCCGTTCGTACCGCGAGGCGATGATCGGCTTCGCGGCCATGCGCACCCTGGACGTCTGGTACGCGAAGATCGACGAAGACCGCCTCGAGTCCCTGGCCACGGACCGGCTGCACAAGCGCGGCCGGAAGAACCTGGCCCGCGCCATGGAGAAGGCCCGCGGCCGCGACAGCCTGCAGGCCTTCGACAAGCTCACCGAGACGGTCGACGGCCGGCCCAGGATCGCGGCCGATCCCCCGCTGCTCGTCCCCGTCGGCGACCTGCTGCCGGACGCCGAGCGCAGCGCGCTGGAGCGCCAGTTCCGGGGGTTGATCGAGCGGTACGGCCACACCCTGTCGTCCGACCGGCGCACACTCCTGTCGGACTACCGCCTGGCGGATGTCGCCCGCAAGGTGGTCGGCGTCGGCAGCGTCGGTACCCGCTGCTGGATCTTCCTGCTCCTCGGCCGGGACGACCAGGACCCGCTCTTCCTCCAGGCCAAGGAGGCGGACACCTCCGTGCTCGCGGCGCACGTCGGCGCGAGCACGTACCGCAACCAGGGCGAACGGGTGGTCTCCGGCCAGCGGCTCATGCAGGCCACCAGCGACATCTTCCTCGGCTGGGAGCGGGTGGACGGCATCGACGGCAGGAAGCGCGACTTCTACGTCCGCCAACTGCGCGACTGGAAGGGCATCGCCCTCCCCGAGACGATGAACCCGAGGCGCATGCGCGCCTTCGGCGACGTGTGCGGGATCACGCTGGCCCGCGCGCACGCGCGGTCCGGGGACCGGATCGCGATCGCCGCGTACCTGGGCAGCGGCGACTCCTTCGACCGGGCACTCGCCACGTTCGCGGAGGCCTACGCCGACCAGAACGAACGCGACCACCAGGCCCTCGTCGACGCCGTAGCCGCGGGCCGGCTGCCCGCGGAGGAACTGCCGACGACCTGACCCGGGAAGGGGCCTGGTCCGCCCCTTGCCCCAACGCGGGCCAGGGGCCACCCGGTTCCTCAGCGACGTGACGTGACCGGTGTCACGGGCGGTACGTTTACGCCGACAGTCACACGGGTGACGGGACGACCGGAAGGAACGGAAGTGCAGGTTTCGATGCTCAGCCTCTGGGGTGCCGGTGCATTCGGCGCGGTCATCGGCTGGATTGCCTACCGGACACTGCGACGGGCCGCGAACGCACCGAGGATCACCGATCTCATCACGGTGATCGCGGCACTGGGCGGCGGCGCGGTCATCAACACACAGTTCGCGGAGCCGGACCTGTTCGCCTGCTACGGCATCGGCCTGTTCGTCGGTTTCTTCGCCTACTTCGTCGTCGGACTCCTGGTCGACCGATCGGAGCGGAAGGCCCAGGCCAAGCGCGAGAAGGCGCAGATCCCCGCGCAGGCGACCCAGGCGGTGGAGGCGACACCCGCCGGGACGACGGACCGAGTCGGCGCAGAGCAGCGCAGTTCGACCTGGATGGGCGACCTCTGACGCGCCCACGCTCCGACGCGCGGTCCGTCAGGAGGCGAAGCTCAGCCGCAAGGCGGCCGAACAGTAGGCCGTATAGGCGAGCCCCAGGACGTTCCCCTGCGCCAGAAGCTCCATCCGCACCTGGTGCAGGGCGGACCCCACGTCGCGGCCGGCAAGGAGGAGCTCCCAGAACCGCTCGGCGAACCTGCCGGCCAGCCCCTGTTCCACGGTGATCTCCGTACCGACGACTCCGGCGGCCTGCAGTCCGGCGAAGGCGGTCACGAACGGCAGCCAGGACCTGGCGTCGTGGTCGGCCGTGTGACAGCCGTTGAGGAAGACCAACGGCGCGACCTGCTCCCAGCCGTCCCAACCCGGGTCCTCGCCCCAGGCGTTCAGGTCCTCGGGCAGGATCCGGTCCGTACCGCCGATCTCCAGGACGGTCGGGGTCGACACCTCCCCGGCCTGAGGGCGGCGTCCATGGCCGTAGAAGTAGAGACAGTCTCCGGGGGCGTCCGTCAGGGACTCCCGGAGTGCTTGCTTCCGATCACAGACACGCAGTTCCGCGAAGCTCGCCCGCAGGGCGGCCATGTGGCGGGTCGTCACATCGTCGGCGAGTTGATGACTCCGTGCCACGGTGAGGGAGGGCCTGGTTCCCGCACGGCCCGCCCGCAGGCGAATCCGGCGTCCCCTTCGAACCGACGGAGGCTGCTCGATGATGTGCCGGAAGCCCCAGAATCCATACGGACACAGCGTGTTGAGCGGATGCACGGCGCCCCCGGGACAGGAACGGGCCGTGGGGTCCTGTCGCACTCGCTCCCATCCCACGACGCACGGTTCCAGCGTGGCGTCGCTCTCCACCGCGTTGTCGTACAGCAGGGCCCACGGGAAGACGAGGTCGTTCAGCTCGGTCCGGCACACCTGGATCTCGGCGGGCTCTCGCAGCACGTTGCGCAGGGCATCCCGTTCCGGGCGGCTGCGCGCGACCATCTGGTAGAGCGTCCAGCCGAGCCGCGCGAGCCTCGTCATGTCCCGGAGCAGTTCGGAGAAGTCCTTGCCGTAGTTCTCGTCGAGAAGGTTCACCAGCCGCGACTCCCCGCCCTCGACGCGGGACTCGGCATGACAGGCGAAGAGTTCGGCCCGTGCTTGTCGCAGCGTGGTGACCACCTGGTGTTCGCTGAGCCAGAACGTGGCAAGCGGCCCGTCGCCGGAGGTGACGTCGATGGTCATGGCACCGCCCTGTCGCCCCACCCGGACCGCCGCGGAGCGCCGGGGCAGCTCGCTCAGCGCTGCGAAGCCCGAGGTCAACGTGTAGTCGACCGCCGCCGTGGTGGCTCCTCCCGGTCCCTCGTCGGCGGCGACGGACGTGGTCAGGGTGACCGACTGCAGCTGGTTGCCCCGGTACGAGACGAACATCCGCAGCCGAGCCGGGCCCGGCTCCTCCGGAGCGACGAACGGGATGTGGAGGTACCGGCCGCGGTGCCCCTCCTCGCACGTGTGCCGGCCTCCCGGCGGGCAGTGGCAGACCCAGGCGGCCCCCTCGCGGGGCAGGAAGAGCCAGTGCCGCGCGGCGGGGAGGAGCAGGTCGTCGCTGACGACGGTGACCTGGAGCCAGTCGCCGTCGTCGTCCGCGTGGTCGAGGTTGTTGGCGGGGAACGCCTCGGCCTGCGCCGCGAGGAGGCTCTCGGGCGCCAAGCCCCCGATGTCCACCCGGAGTTCGTACGTCCGTCCGGAGGCGAGACAGCGGTCGGAGGGGACGACCACCCGTGAGAGAGGCCAGACGACCACGACGTTGAGGAAGCGCTCCGTGACGTCGCACTCGGGAGCGCCGTCCGTCACGGTATCGACGTCCCGCGCTTCCTCGTCATGACGCACGGGTTCGCCGTGCCGACCGTCCGGCACCGCGCCCACGGGCACGCCGCGCAGGCCCTCCTGGTCCCGTTGCAGGAAGAGGTCCCATGTCTCGATGGCCCCCGTGAAGTCGCCGTACACCTTGTCGAACGCCGCAGCGAACTCGTCGCCGCTGAGGTCCGGGTCGTTCAGCAGCGCGAGCCAGCCGGCGCGGGCCTTCTCCTCCAGCATGTCCGAGTGCCAGAGGTCGGAGTCCCGCAGGGCTCTCAGCAGCCGCTCGTCCTCACACCGCGGTGCCCATCCGTACGTCACCGAGTCCCCCGTCTCCATGCCTGATCACCCTTCGCCTCCGCCTGGTGATGGCATTCTGGGGCAATCGAAGGGACGGGGGCCAACGTTGGACCGGGATCAGGACATCGTCATTCGGCTGTCGTGGCAGGGCGAGGACGTCACCGCGGTCGTCCTCGACGACCGCGGCGTTCCCGTCCACGAGACCGCGCCACCGGCCCGCGTGAGCAACGGGATGTTCGTGCCGTGGGCGGATCCCGTGGGACCCGGGGTGACCCGGATGTTGACGAAGGCTCTCCTGCCACCACCGGTCCGCAGGCACCTCGCGCACCGCATGGAGCAGATGGGCGGGCGGTACGCACGGGTCCGGCTGCTGACGCCCGACGACGGCTCCCGCGACTTGGCCGGCCTGCGCTGGGAAGCGGTGACCGTCCCCTCCGCGAAAGCCTCGGACGCGGAATGGCGCGCCTGGGCCGCGGAGCCCTCGGCACCACTGGCGGACGGCGGCTGCCCGCTGGGCGTCCATCCCTCGTTCACGCTCGTCCGTGACGTCGACACCACGGCCCCGGTGCCCACGACGACCCCCGTCACCGTCGGGAGGGTGACGATCGCGGACGCGACCGCGGTCCACGGCGAGGTCGCCGTCCCCGGCTTCGAGGAGCCGCTGACGGTGCCCGAGCCCCCTCCGGAGGCACTGGTCAACGCCGACGGGCTGCTCGTCCGGCATGCGGTGCGGGGCTCGCGGCTCTCGGCGCGCGTCGTGGACGCCCCGGCGACACCCGGGGCGCTCCGGCAGGCTCTGTCCGAGGGGACACAGGTCTTCTACTTCGGCGGTCACCACGTGGCCTCCGGGCTCGTGGTGGGCACGGACGCCGGTGATGGTCCGGCGTGGCTGGACGTGGACACGCTGGCCGGCTGGCTGCTGCAGGCCGACGTCCGGCTCGCCGTGCTCATGGCCTGTGACTCGGCGGTCTCGAAGAACGGGGAGGAGCCCGACCAGTCCGCGGCGCGGCGGCTCGTGAGAGCCGGGGTGCCCCATGTCGTCGCGGTGATGGGCAAGATGAGTCATGGTCAGGCCGAGAAGTTCGCCGGCTCCTTCTTCTCGGCCCTGACCCGAGGAGAGGAGATCGACCGCGCGCTGCTGGCCGGCCGGGCGCGCCTCGACGGAGCCGCCGCCGTGCCGGTGCTCTTCACCCGGCACGGCGTCCGGGATCTCGCCGTCGAGCTGCTTCCCGAGCTGCGGGAGACGCGGCGGGCGCCCGTGGCCCACCGTCTGCCCGTCGGAGACGGCGTCCTGGTGTCCGAACCGGACGAACGGCACCGGGTGCACCTGGATGCCCGGTGGTGCCTCACGGAGCCGCCCGTGCTCGACGTCCTGTCCGATCCCACGGCCGACGACCTGCCCCGGCTCATGCTGGATGCGGAACGGCTGCTGGTACGGGCCCGCAACGCGGCGGGCCACGTCCACGAGGCACTACGCCGGTGGTACGTCTACGAGGTGGGGGCCGACCGGCTGCCCCGGACGGAGTCGGAGCTCCGGGCCCGCGTCTCGCCCGCGTACGAACAGCCCGCGCCGGGCGCCGACCGAGGCGTCGGACTCGTGCTGCGCCTCGACGGCACCGCCGTCCCCCACGACGGCTTCCGCCAGGAGCTCGACCAGCTGTACCGGTTCGGCTGGGACCTGCAGGTGGTCGTCCTGCAGATCGGGGACGAGGACCCCGTGCGGGTGCGGGACTCCGCCGAGGAGCTGGCGCGTGCGCTCGGCCTGGACGAGTACCTGCTCCGGACCCCCGTGTCCTCGGCCGCGCCGTCCGGCACGGCCCCACGGCCGCGCCGCCTGCTGATGGCGAACACGGATACCGGCGCCTCGGGCCGGGGAGCGGGCGAACTCCTCGCATGGGTCCGGGACGCGGACGAGTCGGGTCGGCCGGGGCCCTTCTTCGGCGTCGACCCCCGGACCGTCGTCGAGGAACTCAACGCGGAGGCGTCGTGGGGCGGTCCTCAGGGGGAGCGGGGTGCCCTCGATGTCGTCCGGCACTACTGGCCGGCGCTGTACCGCCCGTTGCTGGAGGCCTACGCGTCCGCGCGTTCGCGGCCGGCACGGGGCCTGTCGCTCCAGTTGGCGGCCCGCCGCGACGAGGACCTGGACCGGTGGCTGCGGGCCGCCGGAGAGCACCTGCCGTTCCCGGACGAGGTCGGTCCGCTGGACCGGGGACGCGAGCTCGTGGGCACGGTCGTCCTGGGGCTGCTGCGAGCCGGGCACGCGGACACCGACGCCTTCGAGGAGTGGCGCGCCGAAGCACCCCCGGAGGTCGTCGAAGCCGTCGCGGCGGCGGAACGGGTGCCGGCCGCGCTCCTCGGCAGGGATCTCGCCCGTCCCGACGTCGCTGTCGCGCTGGACCGTGCGGGGCTACTCGACAGCGTCGACCTGGGGCGGCTGGATCCCACCGGCAGGTGGCACGGGACATGGGCGTTGCTGGCCAGACGCCCGCTGACCGAGGCGACCGCCCGCTGGCTGTACGGCCTGGGCGAGGCTCCGCGCCGCGTTCTCGGGCTCGCTCCGGCGACCGGACCCGGCTCGGAGGGGTTCGACAGGGAGCTGGAGGTCCAGCTCACCGCGTACCGGCAAGCCCTGGTTCCCCCGCTGCCCCGGACACAGGTCGGCGGCTGACGCCGCTGCCTCCAAGGCCAGTTGGCGAGAATCCGTTCATCCGACCGGCTCCCTTCGTATCCTGGTCCACTCGCTCTTTCCTCCCGGCAGCGCGGCCGGGAACCGCAGGCAAGGGGACGCCTATGCTCGAACACTGGTATTTCTGCGCTGCGTTGGGGCTGCCCCCGCAAACTGCCGCGATACATCTCGATCTCCTGGCCGCTCTTCAGGAGCCGGTGGAGACGGAGCGGTCCGAGGAGATCGTCTGCACGGCGGTGGAGAGCCTCGCCCGGGCCGGGACGGCGACCGCGCTCTACGCCCTTCCCCACGTCCTCACCGCGCAGCGTCGGTTCGCGGGGGTGACCGAGGTGGGCGCACGGGCGGCGGCCTACTACCGGAGCATCGCGTCCGTGGCCCCGGAGCAGCTGCGGGCCCGTCTCGGGGCCGCCTTGCGGGCGTCCGCCGGCCCGGAGGTCGCGCAGGCGGTGGCGGCACTGGGCGAACTCCTCGACGACGCAGGCGAGAGCACGACCGAGGCGGACACCTCCATCGCCCCGTACCACGATCTCGTCGAGCAACTGGCCCCGACGACAGCTCTGGTGATCGCCCGGTTCCTGGCCGGCCGTGACGCGCGCGCCGTCGGTGAACTCCTCGACGAACGCCCGTCCCTGGCAGAGGACGCGCTCAGCGGCCGCCACGGCAGGCTGGCTCTGCTGCAGGCGGCCGAGACGATCGCGATGGTGCGGCCGGAAGCCACCGACAGGATTCGGACAGCCCTCGCGGTGGTGTCGCGTGGGGCGTTCGACATGGAGCCCGACCTGTTGGCGACCGCGGCCCGGGTCACCTTCGCGCTGTCCGGCGCGAAGGCGGGACCGGATCCCTCTCGTGCGGTGGGCATCCTGGATGCCCTGGAGCACGAGGCGTTGACCGCGGAGTCCCTCTACGGCTGGCTGCGGACGTGGACCGACGACGGCCTGCTGCCGCCGCCGGCGGACTGCGAGGCGCGGGATTCGGCGTACCGGCGACTCGGCGGGGTGGGGTCCGCCCGGGAGTCGGCCATGCCGTCGGTACTCTGGCAGTCGACTCTGTGGTCCGTCGCGGCCGAGTGCGCTCCGCAGCAGACCGTGGAACGACTGACGCGGTGGTGGCGATCGCCCGACCCGGGCGGACGCACCGGTGAGCCGGGCGGGCGGACCCGAGCCCCCGCGAGCCTCGCCGTGACGCTGCCCTACCGCTCGTACGACGTCGTCCTCCGGCACACCTACCGGCTGTTGTCCCTGCGCCACCCCGCGGGCCAGAGCCCCACACCCCTGTTCACGACCGGTCCGGCCGGGGAGACCGACGCGGGCACGGCGGCGTGGCTGTGGTCGCCCTGGCTCCTCCACCACACTCCGCCGTCCCCGCCCAAGACGGCGCGCAACCGGCCCGGGTCGGCTCCCCCAGCGGCTCAGGCGCCTGCGCCGAGGCTCTGGGGCGATCAGCCCGAACAGCTGGTGCGCCTGCTCGGCGCGGGACTCATCGCCGCCCGGCTGCTGACCCGCGCCGTCCCGGACGAGGCCGGCCGGACGGCGGAGGAGGACGCGAGCGGGCACCGGGACCATCTCCTGCTGCTGCTCGTCCATGTGCGCGACACCCTGTACCGGACGTTCGGCACGCTCATGGAGATCGTCCACGGCAAGCCGCACCAGGCCCAGCTGTTCGCCGGCCACCTCTCCTCCCTTCTCCTGCACGCCGCGAGCACCGCCGACTCGATCGGCAAGGGTGCGCGCGGCGGCGTCCACCCGGCCGAGATCGTGCGGGTGGTGGCCGGGCTCCCCGCTGCGCCGAGCAGCCCTCCCTATCCCCCGTTGCCGGACTGGGGCGCGCGTGGCGTGGCCCTGTACTGGGCGCAGGAGGCGTCGGCGGGAGGCACCGGGCCGCACCGGACCGAGGCCGGCGGGCGGTGGTTCACCGGTGACCTGCCTCCGGCCGACACCCTGCTGTCGCTGATCCGGGAGCGGGAGACGCTCCGG
Source organism: Streptomyces aureus (assembly GCF_001418135.1). GTDB lineage: Bacteria > Actinomycetota > Actinomycetes > Streptomycetales > Streptomycetaceae > Streptomyces > Streptomyces aureus_A. The sequence goes on along the minus strand of NZ_LIPQ01000284.1, from coordinate 31,442 downwards.
CACTCCGCGAGGGCGGTCCGCGCGACCCAGCTGCATCGCGACCTCCACGCGCATTCGCGTTACGACGTGCTGCGCTGGGACTGGACGCCGGAGGGACCTCGGACGAGCGACGGGACGCTCCTCACGAGCCTGGCTCCCGGCGGGCTCGCCCTCAGCGGCCCCGTCGACCCGAGCCGCGACTCCTTCTCCGTCGAGGAGTGGCGGGAGATGGCTCAGGGCGTGACCGAGTTCCTCACGGAGACCGACAAGTACGCCATCACCCCGGTCACGGTCAGGACGCTGCGGCTCGCGGCGCTCCTCGGGCGGCCCGAGCTCGGTGACGAGGGCGCGTTCCAGGACTGGGTCTCCGAATGGAGCGGCCTGGTCACGTCCCTCAACGTGCCGGCACACCTGCCGCGATACGTGCGTGCCCGGATGTTCGACATGTTCCGCTCGCCGACCGGCAGCGCCGGTTCACAGGAGCGGCTGATGCAGGTCCTCGAGCACGTGGTGGACGTGATCGTCGACCTGAGTGGTGCCGCGCAGTTCTACTACGACCGGCTGTTCGAGGAGCTGACCGCCCACGGGCTGCCGCCGGAGATGGCGAACCGGCTCCGGGTGCGGACGGTGCAGGCGCTCTACCACAAGTGGGGCGGGAACCTTCCGGTCGTGACGCACGGGAGCCCGTGGTCGAGGTACCTCAGTCACGTCTCCGGCCGGGGCACCGAGGCGGCGCTGGTCCGGTTCCTGCGGGCGACAGCGGCGGAGGAGCTCAAGGGGCAGGGGATCACGCTCGACGAGGTGATGTCCTCCCTGTGGAACCGCACGCAGCGGCCCGCCCTCTATCCGGCGTCCCGGCAGCCGTCGGGGCGATCCGACGGGGACCGCCGGTTCGTCGAGGCGGTCGTCCAGGACCGGCACGCCGGGGAGATCGTCGAGTACCGGCGGAGCGAGAACAGCAGCGTCGGGGTGTCGCGGTCGGGGCGACCGTACGTGCATGACATGTTCCACGTCGGCCCCGGCCCCCATGAACAGGGCGCCTACGTGCTCGGCTTCGTGTCCTCGCCACCCCGGCGCGGCAAGCAGCCCACCCTTCTGGTCAATTGCGGCCTCGGCCAGCTCGTACAGTGCCGCCTGGAGGCGCACGAGACGAGGAACTGGGAGCTCGGTGAGCCGGTGGCGGTACGGCTCGCCGCCCCCGACGACCCGCGGTCCTGGACCGTCACCCGTCTCGCACCGCTTCCTCAGCGGGACGGAGAGGTACGCGAGGCGGAACTTGCCCGCACGGGCGAATACCCCTGGTTCACGCTGACCGTCAACGGCGCGGCCACCGACGCGTATCCCCGTGGGAACGGGGAGAAGGACGTCCTCGCCCGCCGCCGGTGGGACCCCGACCTCTCACGGGCCTTCGCCGACGGAGGCACGACCGCTCAGCCCTCGGAGACCCTGGTCCGATGGCACCAGGAGCTCAATCACTGGGTACCCGTCGACGCCGGTTTGCCGGAGCTGGCCGTCGCGGCCGGCACCGCGGACGGGGGCGGGGCGACACAGGTGCGCCTGGTGCTGTCCGGGCTCGCCACCGAAAGGTCCGGGTTCGGCACGGCCCGGCGGTTCGTCACCGAGCCCGGGCACTGCTACGTCCTCGGACCCTCCGCGTGGGACCCCGAAGACTGGCCGCGTGTGGAGGAGGAGTGCCTGGCCGCGCCGGCCGGGCTGATCCTCCACGCCGAGTTCCGGCCCGGGGAGAACCGGCTCCACCTCTCGTCCGAGCGGCCGTTCGACCGGCGCAACGTGCAGTGGCTCGGGATCTTCGACCACGTGAACGGCCCCCGCGACGCGGCCGGGGAGGAGGACGAGGAGCAGACGAGGGACCGGCCCGCCCACGAGGAGGCGTTCCTGCGGACCGACGCCGCCGGGCAGCCGGAATGGCGGATCGACGTGCCCGCCGTCGAGGGCTTCCCCCGTTGGGTCAGGGCAGACTTCTCCGGAGCCACCCCCAGGACCGCGCACGTGGTGTGCAGCGTCGAGTCCTGGGACGACGAGGCCGCACGCCGGCCACTGGTGACCGTGCAGCCCTTCGAGGAGGAGGGCATCCGCGAGGAGAAGCCGACTCCCGAGCTGTACGCCTGGTTCGCGCAGGTACCGGTCCACACGGTCGTCGACCTCGTCTGGGCCACGCGGAAGGCCTTCACCGCGGTGAACAGAGCGGCCACGAAGGAGGGTTTGCAGGGGCGGATCACCACCGAGTCGCTCACGCTGAGCGGCCACTTCCCGTCGCTTTCCCGCACGTCTCCGCGCCGGGCCGTCGTCACCAAGGACTATGTCGTGCAGCCGTACGCGGACCAGCGCCGCGAGCCCACCACGGCCCTGACGGCGACGCAGCTGGCGAGCCACTGCGTTTCGTCGTGCGACCCGACGCTCCTGGACGTGCCGGCGCTCGGCGGCATGGTCGTCGCCCGGACGAAGGAGGGCGGTCATGTGCGCGCCTGGTTCGACCTGGGCGCGCACATCGCGGTGGCCGTGCTGCCGGTGGGGTGCCTGGACTTCGAGGCGCCGTCGGTGGGTGACCACCTCATCGGGGAACCGACGCCCGACGGGTGGGTGTTCCACGTGCAGCGACGCCTGCTGCACCTGGAGGCGCTGTGGGAGCGGGCGGAGGCGCCGGGACCGGGTTGGAAGGCTGTCGGGCACACCCGCGGCCAGGACGGCACCCTGCTCCTCGTCCGCCAGGACACCTCCGGGCCGCCCCGTCTGGCGACTGCTCCGATGGACGACGACTCCGAGACGAGCGGCCGGGCCGGTGCCCGGCGGGGCGGCAGAACGAGGAACGACGGCTCGTTTCCGGTCGTGGTCCAGCACGAGGGCACCTACCGTGTCGGCCACACCACCGGTATCGAGCTGGCCAACGATTTCCGTCCTGTTCATGTCGAGCAGGAGCTTGTGGAGGTGTGGGACGTCAGGACTCCCGCGCCATCGGGGCCCGCGGGTCTGGACGACACCCGTTACGTGCGCGTACGGCGGAGGTTCGATCTGTCGCCCGTCGGCACCGCTCGGTCGTCGGAGACCCCGCAGCCCCGGCAGGAGCAGGACCCCACGGCCGCCTGGCAGCAGCTCCTCGAACTGCCCGGTCTCGCACTCACCGGCCGGCTCACCGATGACGACCGCCTTGCGCTGACCGTCTGCGAGGCTCCGGATTCCGAGGGCGTGTACCGGCCGTGGCTGGACCTGCTCGACGAGCCGCGGGCCTGGGTGGGCGGCCGGAACTACCCGACCGATCTGGTGCGGGCCGCGCCGGTGCCGAAAGGTGCCGGATACGCGGCGTCGTGCTTGCGGGCCGCGCCTCTGTCGATCTCCGAGTTCATGACGACGTTCGCCCCGTACGCGGCACCGGACGGGCGCCGCTGCGACTTCCGCGAACCGCGACACACGCGGGGGAAGCTGTACTACGTGGGGATCGAGGAGGGCGACGCCGGCCTCGCCGCCCGTTTCGAGTTCGGCTACGGATGGTTCGTGGACATCCCTGTCGAGGCGCTCGTGGTCGGCGGGGAGCCTCTGGATCCCGATGGCCTCGCCCTCTTCCACGGCGACCGTGTCAACGCGATGACCTTCTCCGCCGACGAGGACGCGGTTCCTGGCGGAATCAGGGTGCTCATCGATCTGGCCGACATCTCCAAGGGTGTGGAGTGGCAGGTCCGTACGGAGGCGACGGCGGCGAACGTCGTGCACCTTCTTGAGGCGATCGTGGACAAGGACCGCGGTCGGGTCACCGTGCACCGTGTCCTCACCCGCACACGGGAGCTCGGCCGCGGCGCGGAGGAGGACACGCACGCCAAGGAACAGCCGGTGAGCGCCCGTATCGAGGAGCGGGACGCCCTGGCACTGCTGGCGTCCCTGGAGTCGGGCTCGCAGCGCCGGCTCGTGCTCGGCCGACTCGTTCCCGAGCCGATCGGCCGGCAGCACCGGGCGCTGCGCTTCGCCACCGTCGCTCCGTACGCCACGGCCGACGGGGGGTCGGGGCTTCGCAGGCACGACCGGCTCTATCTGGAGGCGGGGATCATCCACGAGACGCACAACGACTACTTGCTGCGTTTCGGCCTTCCCGAGGCACTTCATCAGGATGGCGCCCCGCTCGCGGTGGTCGTGCCCCGGCGGGACTTCTCACACCGCGAGAGCTGCCTCCGCCGCGCTGCGAAGACCGAGGGCCTCGGCGCGTACCGGGGTCGGGCGCGCATGCTCGTACGCCTCGGGAACCACAACGAGGCCCCGGGTCAGCCGGCCAACCAGTGGCACGGGTCCACGAAGTCGCCGCCGGCACGGAGCACCGAGACCCTGCGCAGCTATCTGCGGCGCAGGCCGCAAGGGTGCTTCGGTGTGGTCGACTCCGACGGCGTGCAGATCGAGCTGCGGCCGGGCGTCGTCTTCGACCTCTCCGGACTGCGGGGGACGGACGGCATCGTCCCCGGGTCCGTGGTTCGGCTGACCCTGGACGTGGCCGAGGTCATCCGCGTCCACCAGGCGATCCCCGCCGACATCAGCTACCTCGACGACAACCCCCGGCCCGCGGTGGTGTTCCCCAAGGACAGTCTCAAGAGCGCCGAGGCCATCCGGGACGCGGACTCCTACGGGCGCTTCACCGTTGCCGGGCTCCCTGGTCTCAACGCCACGGCCCAACGGGGAATGGGAGCGGCCCTGCTGTACACGGATCACCCCAAGATCGCCGGGGTGACGCGCCGGACACTGCCGAGAGCGCAGACCCAACTGGTTCGCATGGACGACCCGCGCGCCGGGATCCTCGAGTTCGACGCCGACGCGCCCACGGAGGGCGTGCTGGTGCGGCCCGTCGGTGTCGCCACCGGGCCGCAGCCCGTCGCCGCCCGTCCCGTCGCCTGGGCACAACTGTCCTTCCGGGACGCTCCCGCGCGCCAGATCGCGGAGGCGTGTGAGACCGGGGGCTGGCGCTATCACGACTCCCGCACCCAGACGTGGCCGACGAACGGCGACAAGCCCTACCGGCGTGGCCTGCCGGCGGTCGCCCGTGCCGTCGCCGAGCCGGTCTTCTTCTCGCTGAAGGGGGAAGGCTGGACCCTCCGGCACGAATCGGCCTCCCTGCGCCAGCACGGCTTCCCGGCGACCGAGCTGCTGGAGGAGACCTTCCAGGATCTCTCGGGCGGGCGACGCACGCACTGGACGGTGGCCAGGACGGAGAAGAGGAGTGTCTGGCTGGAACTGACGCCTGGCCGTATCGCCGAGGTCCGCGGTGAGCTCGTCCGCTTCTCCGACGGACAGTCGCTGGCCGACCTCGACTGGTCGCGTTTCGCCCCGGGAGACCTGCTCTACGGACAGGTCGACGGAGGCGTGAACGAGTGCGGGCACCTGGTGCTGGAGGACTGGCGGCCCGGGCTGCGGGGCTCCTTGCGGCCACGGGGCAGGTCCCGGGTTCTGCTCCCCGTCACCCACGCGGACGATGTGGCCGGGGCCCTCTACCTCGGCGAGGGCGAGGCGGCGTTCCCCTATCCCGCGGAGCGGGAGCTGATCGCGCGGTGCCCCGTCGGCAGCAGCGTGTGGCTGGACCAGGCCAACGACGTGACCCCTGCGACGGCCGGCTCCGTGCGGGCGGGCGATGTGGTGCTCGTCGCGGCGGACCCGGCCGGCGGTGGTCTGCGGGTGGCCGGGCTGCGGCAGGCCCGGGTGGAGCTGGCACCGCTCGCCAAGGACCACTGGTTCCTCACGCAGTGGCTCCGGGACGACCTGGCCGCGGCGGCCGTGACGGGCAGCGCCGTCCTGCGGCAGCTGGGCGTGCTGCCCGTGACGGTCGAGGCCGTCGGCGACGGGCCTGAGCCGGTCGTCACGGTTTCCCGCAGGCACCAGCCGGGGGGCGTGTGGCCGGACGGCACGGTGCTGGCCCGGCCGGTGGCCGACCTCGGGAACGGCTTTGTCGTGATGCGCAACGGTGCGGCGCTGGTGCGGGTGCACGTGGAGACGTTGCTGCCCGGGCTGCCGCCGGAGGCGACGGCAGCGGCGGCGAGCGCGCTCGTGGCGGACCGGCGGCTGCTCCGGCTGCACTGGGACAAGTCGACGAGGACACTGCGGAGCGGGCTGCCGACCGATGGGGCCGGGCTCGACGAGACGGTCGTCCAGGCGTTGTTCGCCGTCGACGGTCCGGACGGTGACTGCCTCGGCGTCCTCTGCCGGGACGAGCGCAGTCAGGCGCTCTGCTGGCTCCCGGCACGGGACGCGGCGTGGACCACGGGCGTGCCCGGCGAGCTGCTCGCCGCGCGACTGCGCGCCGCGCGGCAACTGACCGTGCTGCGCCGCGACCGCTGCCGGGTCAGCCTCGTCCACCACCCGCTGGTCGTTCGGGAGTACGAGAACCTGACTGCCGGCCAGCTGGTCCGCGTGACCGTGGTCGGTGAGGCGGCCGCCGTCGGCAAGCACTCCCCGAACCCGCTGCTCGTGTCCGTCGCGCCGCTCGGCCTGTTGGCTCAGTACGCGACGGGTCGCACGGTGCGCGGGCCCGGCGACGACATGATGGCCGAAGTCGCCCGGCTCGAGCGGATCGCGGACCGGGGCATGGTCCAGCTGGTGGAACCGGGTTTCCGCCGGACAGTCGTCGACCTGCCGGAATGGATGTGCGAGCGGCTCAAGAAGCTGTCGCTCCGGACGATCGCCGAGCGTCCGAAGCCCGTCAAGGACCTGGTTCCCAACTGGTTCGGCAAGTACCGGAACGCCTATCGGGCGGGAATCGAGGGCGAGCCGCAGCCGGCCGGGAACTCCGTGGGACGCAAGGTGATCTGGGCGCTCGGCGCGCTGGAGCATTCGTCCGGCGAGGAACACGCAGAGGCGCAGCGGACGGCGGCGGCCGCGGTGGCGGAGTGGCTCTGCTCCGATGTCGGCAGGCCGATCGTGCTCCAGGAGGACGCGGCCGTCGACCTTGCTCCGGTACTGGCCGCTTGCCGGATAGGGGCCATGCTGCCGCAGGGCGTCGCTCGGCTGCCGCACGGCTGGCAGGCCTTCCTGCTGGCCCGCGTCGGGGACCGGGCGGTGTGCTCGCTGCACACGGAGGCTCTCGTGACCGAGTGGCTGACCCGGCCGGAGCGCCATGTGCTGGACGGCGACTGGCGCAGGCTCCGGTCGCTCTATCTGGCCCGGGAGCTGTCCTTCGGGCAGGTGGCATCCGTCGAGGAGTTCGCGCGGGCCGTCATGGAACGCCCCGTGGGACTGCCGCAGAGCGAAGCCGGCCGGGTGGCGAGGGCGCTGCTCGCGGCGGTGGGCCGGCTCCCCTCCGCGGAGCATCTGGTGCGGGACGCCCCACTGCTGCACCGGCTGGCACGCCTCAGCGTGAGCCTCACTCCGCCGGCCGGGTCGGCGGCACCGCGATGGGAGCCGACACGGGAGCAGTACCTGGTGCTCCAGTCGGTCTTCCAGGCGGTGGTGCCGACCGGTCTGCCGATCACGCTCCTGCCGGCCCACGTACCACTGCGGGAACCAGGCGCACGTTACGGGGAGGCACTGCTCACGGAGGCTGCCGCGCACCTCGTACAGCGATGAGCGGCGGGGCCTCGCGCCCCCTCGCGCGTCGAGCCACGGTGCCGGGCCGGAGGGGAAGCGGCGGAAGGCGGTCCCCCGGCCCGGTCGGCTGACCGGTGACGGGCCTGCCGGGGCGGCGGTTCCCTGCACGCCGCTCCTCCCCCGCGTATCGGCGCCCCTTCGGTCCGGTCACTCCGGAGGTGCCGGGTCCGGGTCCTTGGGGGCGGCGCGGTCGCCCGGGTGGCGGACGGCGCACAGGAAGCCGAGAGCGAGGGCCACGGCCATGCCGTAGAAGACCCACTGGTTGGCCTGGGCGAAGTCCATCTGGATGGACGACATGGCGTCGCGGGTGGCTTCGGCCACCTGGCCGGTGCCGGTCGGCGGGGTGGCGTCGCCGTGGCCGGAGACGGAGTCGGTGATGCCGCGTGCGACCTGGTCAGCGGTGGCGGGTGCGATGCCCCGTGCCTGGAGCGTGTCCGTCACGTTCTCCGTCATGGCCCGGGACAGCAGGGTGCCGAACACGGCCATGCCGACGCTCGCCGCGTAGTTGCGGACGGTCTGTGTGATGCCGGTGACCTCGCCGTAGGAGGTGCCGATGGCCCGGTTGACCGCGTCCGTCGACGCGGGGGCCAGGATGAAGCCGATTCCCGCGCCCGCGAGGGCCACGTACGGCCATTGGTCGTGCATGGACAGGTTGGTGAGTTCGTTGGCCCACAGGGCGAAGCCGACCGCGCCCAGGATCGTTCCCGCTTTCAGCGCGGGGCGCGCACCCCGTTTGTCGAGGATCCGGCCGCCCCACTGGGAGGCGAGGGCGAAGCCGACGAAGAAGTACAGGAGGAAGAGCGCCGCCTGGTTGGGAGAGGCGCTGAGGGACACCTGGGCGTAGACGGAGGAGAAGAAGAACACGGGCACGAACGCGAGCATCGCGAAGAACAGGACGGCCGAGTCCACCCTGAACGCCTTGTCCTGGAAGACCCGCAGGTCGATCAGCGGGTGGCGGAGGCCGCGTTCGTACCGTACGAACACGTACAGGATCGCGAGGCCGCCGACGACGCACAGCCAGGTCGCCCAGCTCCCCCATCCCCATGACCACGCCTGCTGGAAGCCGAGGACGCTCAGGCCCATGCCGGCGGCGACGAGGGCGGCGCCGGGCACGTCGAGGGTCCCGGGGCGCGGTCGGTCCGCGATGTGCGCGAGGGCGGTGAGGATCAGGGCGACGACCGCGACCGGCACGTTGACCCAGAAGACGGCGCGCCAGGTCCACGAGGACGTGAGCCAGCCGCCGAGCAGCGGGCCGACGGCGGTCAGCGCTCCGGAGATCCCGAAGAACAGGGCGAGGGCCCTGCCCCGCCGTTCGGCGGGGAACACCGCCACGACCACGGCCAGCGCGGCCGGGAAGAGCAGCGCCGCGCCGAGCCCCTGTACGGCCCGGAAGGTGATGAGCCAGGGCTGGGCGTAGTCGCCGGAGGGGACGCACCCGCAGAGGACCGACGCGATGACGAAGACGAGGGTGCCGATCACGACGATGCGCCGTGGCCCGTACAGGTCGGCCAGGCGGCCGCCGAGGGCGAAGAACGCGGCGAGGGCGAGGAGGTAGGCGTTGACCACCCACTGCATGCCCGAGCTGGAGAGTCCCAGTTCGCGCACGATGTCGGGGGCGGCGATGGAGACGATGGTCTGGTCGATGAAGGTCATCGCCACCGCGAACATCATCGCCGCGAGTGCCACCGTCTGGTTCGGGAGCGCGCCCTCGTGCTGTGCGGGGCGCGGCTGCGGATCAGGCTCTGTCCGGCTGCTCACTCTGCTCAGTCTGAGCCCGAACGCGGTGTCGCGCATGCCGCGCGGGCGCAGAAGGAGCACCCCTGGCGTCGGGGCGCGTATCAGTGCTCGGCGTCATCTCGTCCCCGTCAGGGTCGCGTAGACCACCGTGTTGGCCCGGTAGCCGGTGTCGCGGGACCAGTCGCCGCCGCAGGTGATCAGCCGCAGCTCGGGGCGGCCCGTACCGCCGTAGACCTTGTCGTCGGGGAAGCGGTCCTTGGGATGGACCTCCACCGCGTCGACGGTGAAGAGGGCCGTACGCCCGTCCTCGCGGTCGATCTCGATCCCGGCGCCCCGCGAGAGGGTGCCGAGCCGGTGGAAGACGGCGGGGCCGACCGGGGTGTCCACGTGTCCCGCCACGACGGCCGTACCCGGCGCCCCGGGGGCGGTGCCGTCGGCGTACCAGCCGGCCACGGTCGGGGCCGACGCGGGCGGGGGGCGCAGTGCTCCGGCGCCGTCCAACTCCAGGGGGATGAGGGAGACGTCGATCCCGATGGCCGGAATCCTGATCCGCGACGCGTCTGACGCGGGCAGCGGCCGGGGTCCCGGGCGGTCCCTGGGAGGTCCGGCGGCGGGCCGGGCGAGCAGCGGTGCGGCCTGCGCCGTCGTCGGCGGCCGCGAGCCGTCACCGTCCGGTACGTGGGCGAGCAGGACGATCCCGACGAGCGTCGTGCAGACGAGTGCGCTGACCGAGGGAACACGCCGGGACGGCGCTCCGTCGGGCTTCGGACCGGAGCCGTTACTCATGCGGGTCGTGCCTCCGCTGAAGGACGGGCCCCGGATCCGGGAGCGGATCCGGGGCCCTGACCGTGGGTCATGGAGCGTGAAGGCGTGGGCTCAGACCGAGGCCTTGGCGGCGGCGCGGCGGCGCGTCCTGACCAGGACGCCCGCGGCGGCGCCGCCGAGGAGCAACGCGCCGAGGGCGTACGGGCTGCCGCCGCCGTCCTCGTGCGCGCCGGCCGCCCATCCGAAGCCCGCTTCCACGGCGCCGTTCGGCCGGCCGGAGATCTGGTAGGTGACGGTCTGCTTGATGCGGGGCGGGCACTTGAGGGTCACGGTGTCCGTGCCGGAGCGGGCGTCCAGCGGGAGTGTGAACCGGCCCACCAGGACGCCCTTCCGGTCACCCGGCAGGAGGTGGAACTTCCCGCCCGCCTCCGACTCACCCTTGCCGTAGGTCTCCTTGCCGCAGGCGGTGGTGCTGACGGTGACGGTGGTGCCGGGGGCCGCCTTCCCCGGATTGACCCGGACGTCGCCGACGGGCGCGGCGACGGCGGAGGGTGCGGACAGGGCTAGGGCGCTCAGGACCAGGGCGACCTGGATACCCGTACGTGCGAGACGCATGCTTCTTCTCTCCTTCGGCGGAGCTTTCCTGGCCGGCTGGGCCGCGCGGCGCCTGTGCTGTGCTCCGTGCACGAGAAGATCCCCGACCGCTGACCGCCGCAACGCGAGGATCGCGCGTGATGTCCCCCGGCCGGAGGCTTGACCGGTCCTGCCGGTGATCATCGCCGCAGGTCACGGCGGCCCGAGCGGCGCTCAGGAACGAATTGCGTCCTGCGCGCGAATGGGTCAGAGGTCCGAAGCGGAGGCGGTCAGCCCAGGCCCAGGATCGACGTGAGGGCTTGCCGCAGCTCGGCTACGGGATCCGCCGCCGCTCCTTCGGACCGCCACGCGACGAACCCGTCGGGGCGGACCAGCACCGCGCCGTCCCTGGTGACGCCGTGGGCCTCCGCCCAGTCGGTGTCGCTCGCGGGAGAGAGCTCCGCGTCGGGGCCGTCGCCGATCCGGTACGAGTCCAGCGGCACCGCCGACTGCTGTCCGACGCGTGCCGCCGCGGTGTGCCACCCGCCGGCACCGTCCTCGGAACTCAGGAGGACCAGGGACCGCTCGTACAGGTCGAGGGTGGAGACCCGGGTACCGGCGCGGTTCAGCCACACGTGGGGTGCCCGGCTTCCGGGTTCGCCCGTGAGGCGCAGTCCGTCGGACACGACCGGCTGCGTCCGGTCGGCGCCCAGGACGGCGCCCTGCGGATAGCGGTAGCCGAGCACCTCGTTGAGGATGCCGCCCTTGCGCCCCTTGGGGCCGCCGGGTCCGGGGACGGGGACGTACCCGGGGTGGCTGTGCTCGACCGACCGCGCCGCGGCACGGGCGCTCGTCACCTCCGCGACCGGGCGGCGCTCCGCGTCGTAGGACGTGAGCAGGTCGGGGCCGGCCCAGCCGCCCAGTACGGCGGAGAGCTTCCAGGCGAGGTTGTGCGCGTCCTGGATACCGGTGTTGGAGCCGAAGGCCCCGGTGGGCGGCATCTCGTGGGCGGAGTCGCCGACGAGGAACACCCGGCCGTCCGCGTACCGTTCGGCGATCCTCTCGGCCGCGTGCCAGGGAGCTCTGCCCGTGATCTCGACATCGAGGTCCGGCACTCCCACGGCCCGCCGGATGTGTTCCCTGCATCGCTCGTCGGTGAACTCCTCCAGCGTCTCGCCGTGTTCGGGGTGCCAGGGAGCGTGGAACACCCAGCGCTCCCGGTTGTCGACCGGCAGCAGGGCCCCGTCGGCCTCCGGGTTCGTCAGGTAGCAGACGATGAAGTGCCGGTCGCCGACGACGTCCGCGAGACCGCGGGAGACGAAGGTGACGCTCACGTTGTGGAACAGGTCGCCCTGACCGTTCTGCCCGATGCCGAGCCGCTCGCGAACGGGGCTGCGCGGTCCGTCCGCCGCGACGAGATAGTCCGCGCGGATGGTGGTGTGCTCGCCGCTGTCGCGACTCTTGACCTGCGCCGTCACTCCTTCGGCGTCCTGCTCGAAGGACATCAGCTCCGTCGAGAACCGCAGATCCCCGCCCAGCTCGCCGGCGCGCTCGCGCAGCACCGGTTCGAGATCGTTCTGGCTGCACAGGCACCACCCGGCGGGGCTGAAGCGGGCCAGCCCGCCGCCGGGGTCGATCTCCTTGAACAGCCACTCGCCGGCATCGCCCACCAGGCTCGGCGTCTGCAGGATGCCGTTGTTGGGCGCCAGGACCGACGCGGCCTCCTGGATGGGCCGGTCGACCCCCGCTCCGCGGAACAGCTCCATCGTCCGCACGTTGTTGCCACGGCCGCGCGGGTGGATCGAGGTGCCCGAATGGCGCTCGACCAGGATGTGCGGCACTCCGAGACGCCCCAGGAACAGCGAGGTGGACAGGCCCACCAGCGAGCCGCCGACGATGAGTACGGGCGTGCGATGACCGGCTGCTTCGCCGGCCACGTCGATTCGGTTCATTGTTCGTCTCCGGCGTCGTCTGCGACGCGGGTCGGGGATGGGATGCAGATTCATGCCCTTCGGGGAAGGGTCCGCGTGCCGGAGGCACCCGGATGACACGCGGTTCACTCGTCCGCTTCTTCGGGCTCGCGCGCTGTCGGTGCTCCTGTCAACGATCGACACATCACGACCGCGGCGCTTCGGTCACGCGGGTCGTTCCCGTCCCCCACCGAGAAGAGAAGAGGTGTGCCGGATGGCCCCCTCAGGACGCATCTCGCAGTCGGCATTCGACGGCTCCAGGCTGCGGGTGATCCTCCTGCTCGACCTGTACGAAGGCGCTCAGCAGCAGTTCCTGGACGCGTACGAACTCATGCGCAAGCAGGTCGCCTCCGTTCCCGGCCACATCAGTGACCAGCTGTGCCAGTCCATCGAGAACCCCTCGCAGTGGCTCATCACCAGCGAGTGGGAGAGCGCGCCACCGTTCCTCGCGTGGGTGAACAGCGAGGAGCACGTCGAAACCGTCAAGCCGATGCACAGCTGTGTCCGGGACACCCGTTCGATGCGCTACAGCATCCTCCGGGAGACCGGTCCCGCTCAGCCGGCCTCGCGGGCCGCGGCGTCGACGGGCATGCAGGTGGCCGCCCGCGTGGGCGACGGTGTGGCACGCCACGCCCTCACCTTCACCGTCAAGCCGGGCTCCGAGTCGAAGGTGGCGGAGATCCTGGCCGGGTACCAGTCACCCCGGGCCCAGGTCGACGACACCACGCGCCTGCGCCGTACCTCCCTCTTCATGCACGGCAATCGCGTCGTGCGCGCCGTGGAGGTGGAGGGCGACCTCCTCGTGGCACTCCGGCACGTGGCCCGTCAGCCCGAGGTACGAGCGGTCGAGGAGGCCATCAACCCGTACCTGGAGCAGGACCGGGACCTGACCGACCCCGAGTCGGCGCGTGTGTTCTTCACCCGGGCCGCGCTCCCGGCCGTCCAGCACGTGGTGTCCAGCCGGCCGGCACCGGCCGACCTGCGACGGCACGCGCTGTACTACCCGGCCAAGGAAGGCTGCGGGATGGAGCTGGCCCGGCTGCTCGCCGATCAGGACCGGGCCGCGGCGGACGATCCGGACAGCCCGGTGTACGGCAGCACCGTGTTCCAGCGCGACGACATCGTGGTGCGCCTCATCGACATCACCAGTGAGCTCGACCTCGACCCCGTCGCCTCCCTCGGGCTCAAGGGCTCCGGGAAGGCCGCGGAGTTGGAACTCCTCCTCGACGGCCCGGCGATCGGCGTCGAGGGCTCCCTGAAGACGGAGCGCAACATCAACCGGCTCCTGTCGCACGCCGACATGCTGCCGGTCACCGACCGTTCGGCGGATTCCTGACGGCCCGTCGCGGCCCCGCCGCAGTCGCTCCCAGCACGTCACTGCCACATCCGGAGGTATCAACCATGCTCAAGCAGCGTCCACGCATCGTGAACCTGAGCGAGACGGAACCCAACCGCAGGCGGGGAGGTGACCTGCGGGCCATGCTCACGCCGGCCACGGTGGGTTCCACCAGCGGCTTCATGGGCCTGGCCATCGTTCAACCGGGCGAGCGCATCGGCGAGCACTACCACCCGTACTCCGAGGAGTTCGTGTACGTCGTCTCGGGCGCGCTGGAAGTGGATCTGGACGGCGACACGTACGCGCTCCAGCCCGATCAGGGACTGCTGATCCCGATCGACGTGCGGCACCGCTTCCGGAACGTGGGCGACGTGGAGGCACGCATGGTCTTCCACCTGGGCCCGCTCGCCCCGCGGCCGAGCCTCGGTCACGTCGACACGGAGGACGCCGACGAGGCGCAGCTCGCCGCCGCCGGCCCGCACCTGACCGTGGGCGACCCGGGACAGGTGTCCGAGCGAAGCGGGGCCATCGAGTGACCCGGCGAGTGGCCGTCACCGGCATCGGTGTGGTCGCTCCGGGCGGCACCGGAGCGAAGGCGTTCTGGGACCTGCTCGCCGCCGGCCGTACCGCGACCCGCGGCATCACCCTGTTCGACCCGGTCGGGCTGCGCTCCCGCATAGCCGCCGAGTGCGACTTCGACCCCGCGGACCACGGACTCGACCCCGATCTGAGCCGCCACGCCGACCGGTACATCCAGTTCGCCGTCGTCGCCGCCGGGGAGGCCGTCCGCGACTCCGGACTCGACACCGGCACCGAGGACCCCTGGCGCGTCGCCGTCTCCCTGGGCAGCGCCGTCGGCGGCACCACCCGGCTCGAACACGACTACGTCCTGGTGAGCGAGGGCGGGCGGCGGTGGGACGTGGACCACCGCGCGGCCGACCCCAAGCTGCACATGGCCTTCTCGCCGAGCACGCTCGCCTCCGTCGTGGCCGAACAGTTCGGCGCCCGCGGCCCGGTGCAGACCGTCTCCACCGGATGCACCTCCGGCCTCGACGCCGTCGGCTACGCCTTCCACACCATCGAGGAAGGCCGGGCGGACGTCTGCATCGCGGGCGCGTCGGACTCCCCGATATCCCCGATCACCATGGCCTGCTTCGATGCCATCAAGGCCACGTCGCCCGACAACGACGACCCGGAGCACGCCTCCAGGCCCTTCGACAACAACCGCAACGGTTTCGTCATGGGCGAAGGCGCGGCCGTCCTCGTCCTGGAGGAGTACGAGCACGCCAGGGCCCGCGGTGCGCACATCTACTGCGAGATCGGCGGTTACGCCACCTTCGGCAACGCGTACCACATGACCGGTCTGACCGGCGAGGGCCTTGAGATGTCCCGGGCGATCGACTCCACGCTCGACCAGGCTCGGATCGACCCCACGCTGATCGACTACGTCAACGCGCACGGCTCGGGCACCCGGCAGAACGACCGGCACGAGACCGCCGCCGTGAAGCGGTCCCTCGGGGCACACGCCTACGACACGCCCATGAGCTCCATCAAATCCATGGTGGGGCACTCGCTGGGCGCGATCGGCGCGATCGAGGTGGCCGCCTGCGTCCTCGCGCTGAAGCACCAGGTGGTACCTCCGACGGCGAACTACGAGACCCCCGACCCCGAGTGCGACCTGGACTACGTGCCGCGCACCGCCCGCCCCCGGAAGCTCAGGAACGTGCTCTCCGTGGGCAGCGGATTCGGCGGCTTCCAGTCCGCGGTCCTCCTGACGGGGCCGGGCGGGAGGACACGATGAGCACTGAGCACCCACGGCGTGCGGTCGTCACCGGCATCGGTGTGATCGCCCCCAACGGACTGCGTGCCGACGCGTACTGGAAGTCCGTCCGGGAAGGGCTCGGCGTACTGGACCGGATCACCCGCGAGGGTTGCCAGGACCTGCCCCTCAAGGTCGCGGGCGAGGTCCGGGGCTTCGACGCCTCCGACCTGATCGAGGAGCGTTTCCTCGTCCAGACCGACCGTTTCAGCCACTACGCGATGGCTGCGGCCCAGCTCGCACTCGACGACGCCGGCCTGGCCCGGGAGAACCCCGCGGAGCCGTTCGAGATCGGCGTCGTCACCGCGGCCGGTTCCGGCGGCGGCGAGTTCGGCCAGCGAGAGCTCCAGAAGCTCTGGGGCCAGGGATCCAAGTTCGTCGGCCCGTACCAGTCCATCGCCTGGTTCTACGCCGCGAGCACCGGCCAGATCTCCATCCGGAGCGGGTTCAAGGGTCCGTGCGGTGTGGTCGCGAGTGACGAGGCGGGAGGCCTGGACGGCATCGCCCATGCGGCCCGCGCGGTACGGCGTGGGACCGGTGCCGTGATCGTCGGAGCGGCGGAGGCCCCCCTCGCCCCGTACTCGATGGTGTGCCAGCTCGGATACCCGGAGCTCAGCACCGTCGAGGACCCGGACCGCGCCTACCGGCCCTTCACCGCGGGAGCCTGCGGCTTCGTCCCGGCCGAGGGCGGCGCGATGCTCGTCGTGGAGGACGAGTCCCGCGCCCGCGACCGCGGAGCGGCCGTCCGGGCCGTCGTGGCCGGCCACGGCGCCACGTTCACCGGCGCCTCCCGATGGGAGGAGTCCCGGGAGGGACTCGCCCGCGCCATCCGTGTCGCCCTCGACGAGGCCGGGTGCGCCCCCGAGGAGATCGACGTCGTCTTCGCCGACGCCCTGGGCGTACCGGAGGCGGATCGCGCCGAGGCGCTGGCGATCGCCGACGCCCTCGGGGCGCACGCCGCCCGCGTACCCGTCACCGCGCCCAAGACGGGCATCGGCCGTGCCTACTGCGGGGCGCCCGTCCTGGACACCGCCGCCGCGGTCTTCGCGATGGAGCACGGCGTGGTACCCCCCACCCCCAACGTGTTCGACATCTGCCACGACCTCGATCTGGTGATGTCCCGCGCTCGCCCCGCCGAGCTGCGCACGGCCCTCGTCCTCAGCCGGGGACTCATGGGATCCAACGCGGCGCTGGTCGTGCGCCGCGGCGACGACACCGCCCGGTAGGACCGGGTGGGAAGGAGAGCACAGATGATCACCACCGCACTGACCTTCGACGAACTCGCCGCGCTGATGAAGCAGGCCGCCGGAGTCACCGTCGACGCCCGGGAGCTGGAGAAGGCGCCGGACGCGCCGTTCGCCACCCTCGGCGTCGACTCGCTCGGCCTGCTCGGGATCGTCGGCGAGCTGGAGAACCGGTACAGCGTGGCCCTGCCGACCGACGCCGAGCGCTGCAAGACACCCGCCGAGTTCCTCGGCATGGTCAACAGCGCCCTCAAGACGGGAGTCTGACGTTGTCCGGTCACACTGACAACAGCATCACGATCGACGCCCCGCTCGACCTCGTCTGGGACATCACCAACGACATCGAGAAGTGGCCCGACCTCTTCAGCGAGTACGCCTCCCTCGAGGTGCTCTCCCGAGAGGGCGACTCCACCACCTTCCGCCTGACCATGCACCCGGACGAGTCCGGGAAGGTCTGGAGCTGGGTGTCGGAGCGCACCGTCGACCGTCCCGGGCGGACCGTCCGCGCCCACCGCGTCGAGACCGGCCCGTTCGACCACATGAACATCCGGTGGGAGTACGAGGAGACACCGGCCGGCGTCCACATGCGCTGGGTACAGGACTTCGCGATGAAGCCCGAGGCTCCGGTCGACGACGCCTGGATGACCGACAACATCAACCGCAACTCGCGCACGCAGATGGCACTCATCCGGGACCGCATCGAGCAGGTCGCCCGCGACCGCCGGAGCGCCTCGGTGCTGCCCGGCTGACTGCGGGCGGCCGCGCACACCCGCGCTCCCCCACTCCCGTACTCCCAGGAAGGAAGCTCCATGCACCACGCTCTGATCGTCGCCCGCATGGCGCCCGATTCGGCGCCGGCGATCGCCGACGTGTTCGCCGCCTCCGACCGCGGTGAACTCCCGCACCTGGTCGGCGTCACCCGGCGTCGCCTGTTCCAGTTCGGCGACGTGTACCTGCACCTCATCGAGTCGGACCAGGACCCGGCGCCGGCCATCGCGAAGCTGACCGGGCACCCTGAGTTCCGGGACGCGAGCGAGAAGCTGTCGGCGTACGTCAGCGCGTACGACCCGAAGACGTGGCGCAGCCCCAAGGACGCCATGGCGCAGTGCTTCTACCGCTGGGAGCGGGACGCCGGTTCCTGATCCCCGAGCTGTACGCACGACGGAGAGACCCGAGGCCGCCCGCCCCGCGAATGACGCGGAGCGGGCGGCCTCGGGTTTTCCTCCTTGGCTCCCGTCAGGCGGGAACGGTGCACTCGAAGGCATGGAGGTACGCGTTGACCGGGCGGATCTCGCCGATGACGAGCCCCGCGTCGGTCAGCCGGTCGACCATGCTCTGCCGGGTGTGCTTCGCACCGCCGACATTGAGGAGCAGCAGCAGGTCCATCGCGGTGGTGAACCGCATCGAGGGCGTGTCGTCCACAAGGTTCTCGATCACGACGACGCGGGCACCGGGGCGCGCCGCACCGCGGACGTTGGCGAGCGCCCTGCGGGTGCTGTCGTCGTCCCACTCCAGGATGTTCTTGATGATGTACACATCGGCCTGGACCGGGATGTCCGCACGGCAGTCGCCGGCCACGACGCGGACCCGGGAGCTCAGCGAGCCGCCTTCCCGCAGGCGCGGGTCGGCGTTCTCCACCACCCCGGGAAGGTCGAGCAGTGTGCCGTGCAGGGTGGGGTGCCGCTCCAGCAGACTCGCCAGGACGTGCCCCTGACCGCCTCCGATGTCCGCGACGGAGGCGGCCCCCCGCAGATCGAGCAGGTCGGCGACGTCCCGGGCGGACTGCTGGCTCGACGTGGTCATGGCCCGGTTGAACACGTACGCGGACTCGGGCGCCTCTTCGTTGAGGTACGTGAAGAACTCCTTCTCGTACACGTCCTCGAAGGCGTTGCGGCCGGAGCGCACCGCCTCGTCGAGCTTCGGCCACACGTCCCACGTCCACGGCTCCGTGCACCACAGGGCGATGTACCGCAGGCTGTGCGGGTCGTCCTCGCGCAGCAGCCGGGACATCTCCGTGTGGGCGAACGTGCCGTCGGGGTTCTCCGTGAAGACGCCCTGGCAGGACAGCGCGCGCAGCAGGCGCCGCAGTGTCCGCGGCTGGGTCCGCACCGCGGCCGCCAGGTCCTCCACGGTCATGGGCGTGTCGCCCAGGGCGTCCGCCACGCCGAGGCGGACGGCCGCGCGTACGGCGGCGGCGCAGGCCGCCCCGAAAACGAGCTCCCTGAGCCGCATGGGCGGCGGAGGAGCCGGCTCGACAGTCGGGGGAACCGGATCAACAGTGGTCATCTGTCGCCTTGTCTGTGCTGTGGTGCCGTGAGTGGGGAAGCGGAGCCGGCCGTCAGCACATGCCCGCGGGTTCCGAGACCCCGCAGGTGTTGCCGCGGAAGGTGTTGCCCTTGCCGGTGTCCCGGTTGGCGAGGTCGGCCGAGCCGTTGCGGAGTACGACGTTGTCGCGGATCTCGTTGCGCTCGTTGAGGGCGCCCACGAAGCTCTTGAAGAGCACGATGCCGCCCGACAACGGCGAGGCGCCGACGTTGTCCACGATCCTGTTCTCCGCCACCAGCGTCTCCTCGGCGCCGGTGAGGACGATTCCCGAGCCCTGCAGGAAGGGCAGCCGGGGGGTCTTGGGGCAGTGCTTGTTGTTGTCGTGGACGTTGTTGCGGCGCAGGGTCATCGCCCCGGCGCGCGGCGTGGACTCGTCGCCCACCACGAACACGGCGGCACAGTTCCCGGTCGCCTCGTTGCGCTCGACGGTCAGGTTCCGGAGGCGTCGCACGGTGACGCCGATCCGGTTTCCGGACATGCGGTTGTGGCTGATCACCGTTCCCTCTGCGTCGACGGCGCCCGCCTCCGTGTCGGTGGTGTTGGAGACGAACAGTCCGGCGTCGGCGTTGTCCCGGGCGACGTTGTGCGTCAGCGCGCTGCGCACGGACCGCTCCAGGGCGATGCCCCAGTTGCCGTTCTTCTGGGCGGTGACCCGGTGGATCTTCAGCCGGTCGGTCCGCGACGCCCACAGGCCGTTCTTGGTGAACCCCTGGAGCGTCAGCGAGCGCACGGTGACACCCTTGACGGGCCGGTCGGCCGTGCCGGTCACACAGACGCCGTGGCCGGCCTTGGCACAGGTGTCGTCGGTGGCGGCCTCGCCGGGCACGAGGACGGTGGGGAAGACGGTCGAGCCCCGCAGGGTCAGGTTCGACGTGGTGATGCGGACGCTCTCGCGGTAGGTGCCGGGAGAGAGGACAACCGTGTCCCCGGGCTTCGCGGCGTCCACCGCTTTCTGGATCGATTCGCCGGGCTTGACCCGGTGCACCGTCCGGTGGGCGGCCGTCGGAGCGGCGGCCCCCACACCCGAGACCACGAGGGTCACGGTGCATGCCAGGTAGGCGATCTGTCGTTTGGTCATACGGCGAAGCTATGAGCGGGCCTCCGGGCCCGCCACCGCTGATCCTCCAGGCGGACCTAGGCATACCTCCCTGCGGTCCACGCGATGGGCGTGGCGCGCGGGTCCCGGCCGGAAACACCGCTCCACCGTGGATCATGTGGCCGCCGGGGGCACCTCTTCGGTGCGGCGGGCAGGGAAGGGGTTCGGATGCGCAAGTGGTGGCCCTTGGCGGCGGTCTGTCTCGGCACCTTCATGCTTCTGGTGGACGTCACGATCGTGACCGTGGCGCTGCCCGCGATGGCGGCGGACCTCGACACCACGCTCTCCGATGTGGAGTGGGTGGTCGACATCTACGCCCTGGCCCTGGCGTCGCTGTTGCTCGGCGTCGGTTCCCGCGCCGACCGGATCGGCCGCAGGAAGGTGTACCTCGTCGGACTGACCGTCTTCACCGCGGCTTCGGTGGCGTGCGCGGTCGCTCCGAACGCGGGTGTGCTGATCGGCGCCCGGGCGGTACAGGGACTGGGCGCCGCCGGGATGTTCGGTACGACGATCGCCCTGCTCGGCATGCACTACAGCGGCCGGGAGCGGGGTGTGGCCTTCGCCGTGTGGGGCGCCACCAACTCGGTCGCCGCGGCGGCCGGGCCGATGGTCGGCGGACTCCTCACCCAGTACCTGGACTGGCGATGGATCTTCTTCGTCAACCTGCCGGTCTGCCTGGTCGCCGTCGTGCTGACCCTGCGCTCGGTGCGAGAGGCCAAGGGCGAGGGCCGGCAGCGTGCGGACGTCCTCGGCGTGGTCACCTTCACGGTGGCGAGCGGGGCTCTCACGTTCGGGCTGATCCGAGCCCACTCCGACGGCTGGACGGCACCCTTCACCCTGGGCCTGTTCGCGGTGGCGGCCGTCGCCGTCGCCCTCTTCGTCGTGGCCGAGACGCGGCACGAGCACCCCGTACTCGATCTGTCGCTGTTCCGCAGGCCGTCGTTCACCGGCATCATGGTCAGCGCCCTGTTCCTGCAAGGCGCCGCTTTCGCCCATCTGTTGTTCGAGTCGCTGTGGATGCAGTCCGTTCTGGGGTACGAGCCCCTCGAAGCAGGTCTGTACATCCTGCCCATGTGCGCCTCCGCGTTTCTCGTCTCGGCTCTCGCGGGCCGCTTCGGGCCCTGGCCGCCCCGGGCGTCCATCGGCGGGGGCCTGGCGCTCATCGCCCTGGGATCCGGCATGCAGGCCACCCTCGACGCGGGGTCCACGGGCGGCAGCCTTGTGGCGGGTCTCGTCGTCTCCGGTCTGGGGGTCGGGCTCGTGACACCGAGTCTGCCGGCGGCGGCCCTGGCCACGGTGCCGCCGGAGCGCGGAGGCATGGTGGGCGGTGCGGTCAACACCTTCCGCCAGCTGGGCTTCGCCCTGGGGATCGCCGTGTTCGGCGTGATCTTCCAGTCGCGCATCGAGAGGGTACTGAGGGCCGACGGCGGTGTCCCGGACCCGCACGGGACAGCCGCCGCTCTGAGCGGCGGACAGGCCCGGTCGATCGTCGCGGGTTGGCCGGAGGGCGAACGCGCCGAGATGGGGCACCTGGTCCGTGAGGCGTTCGCGTCCGGCCTGAACGCGGTGCTGGTCGTGGCGGCGGCGCTGGGTGCGGTGGCCTCACTGCTCGTCGTCGCGACAGTGCGCGTCCCGGCGGGCGGCGCCGAGCGGCGGAAGCGGGAAGCGGGCGCGAGCCCACCCGGTCAGGAGACACGAGCGGACGCCGCCCTGTAGCGGCGGGCCGCCCATGACGCGTGACGTCGCGCGACCGCTGCCGGACGGCTGCCCGCTCCGGTGCGCGGTGAGCGTGGTTCCACGATCACCGGGACGAGGGAAGGAGGGTTGCGGCCGCTGCCGCGGCCGCGACCTTCTCCTGGTCGCGAGCGACGGCGGCCAGGGCGGCGTCTCTCAGGGCGTCGGCGAGGCGAGCCCGAGCCGCCCAGTTGTACGAGCTGTCCGGCCGGAGCCCGATCCGCTCGCTGATGAGCGCACGGGCCAGATCGTGCCGTCCAGAGCCGAGCGCGGAGTCGAGCAGGGTCTTCTGGAGCGCGTCGCGCTGGGCGTGGCTGCCGCCGAACTCGTGCAGCCTACGGCGAAGGGGCCACAGGAGCTCGACGACGGTGACGTGCTTCCCCTGTCCATGCGCCACCAGCGCTTCGCACGCGGGCAGACCGATGTCCGCGGTCATCCGCCGGTTGGTGACGGTGTCCGGACCCTCCTGGGCGAGCCATCGCCGTCGGTCGGCGATGAGCCGCGCCGCCTCCCCGAGCCGCCCGGCCCCCACGTAGGACATGACGGCGTGCACGTCGTTGAAGGCGTAGAAGGGGGGATCGGCTCGCGAGGCCCACGCGTCGGCGAGCGCCGCGAAGCGGGTGCCGGACTCCCCTCCCGCGAGCCGGATCCGCCACAACAGCGCGGCGGCGTCGAGCAGTTCCATGGCCAGCCCGGCCGACGCGTCGTTGTGGAGGGCGGCGTCGTAGATGCTCAGGGCGGTGCCGGTGTCGCCCGCCTCCAAGGCGTACAAGGCGTAGTGCCACCAGTTGTGGACGTGGAGGTAGTTGCCCCGCGCCCAGTCGTCGCGGCGCGCGTCGAGGTAGCCGATGCCTTCCGACACCCGTCCCTGCATCTCGTAGGTGTGCACCACGGCGTGGATCGCCCAGACGTCGCGGGGGTTCTGCTCGACCGCGGCGAGCCCCGCCTCCTCGGCCAGGCGGTAGTGGCCCGACTCCTCCAGCCCGAACGCGTACATGCCCAGCACCAGTCCACGATGAGGCTCGGCGGCATCCCACGCCGAGAGGGCGCCACCGACGCGATCACGCAGGCGGACCGAGTCACCGGTGAAGAAGTCCAGCTGGTGCCCCACGGCCAGGGCGAGCGCGTCCCTCGGGCACTCCAGGGACAACTCCTCCAGCAGCCCGCCGGCGCGGAGCAGGTCTCCGGCCAGCCACGCCCCGGCCGCGGCGACGTGCAGACGCTCCCGCACGGGCAGGGACGAGACGTCCACGCCGGCCGCGTACCGTGCGAAGCGCCGCCGTGCGGCGAGGGCGTCGCCCGGCTCCGTGCCCAGCGCCCCGAGATAGGCCCCGAAGGACTGGGCGACCGGTGAGGTCGGCGCGCTGTCGAGAGCGTCGTCGACGGCCTGCTCCACCTCGGGGCTGAAGTGGAGCAGGGACTCGACGGCCCGGTCCAGGTGCGCGGCCGTCTCCCGGGTGCACTCGTGCAACGGGTTGCCGTACCGGTCTGTCACCATCGGAGATCACCTCGGCGCGTCGACGGGGTGGGACGGGAAGCACGGCGGCACGAACGCCACCGCCCCCTCATGAAGCCACCACCGAAGCGTCCGGCGCCACCCGGACATGCGCGACCTGGCGAAGTGCCATGATCTGCCTCGTCGTTTCACCGGCGGCGCGTACCCGGCCCGCGCCCCGCCGCCGGGCGTCCACGGCACAGGGGGTGTCTTGCCGACCGGCCGGGCTCGCGGCGTCCTGCACCGCACCTCGCCGCGTTGTCGTCGGTCGCCGACCCTCCGCGTCGACCCCCTAGGATGCCTGGGTTCGAACGAGCAGGACATCGGGGGTACGTGGCATGAGCGGTTACAGCAGCGGTGGGTACGGCGACGGGGCGGGCAGCGGCGGCGCGAGCCCACCGCCGGGACGCCCCTACACGTCTCCGGTGCCGCCGCAGGGACACCCGAACTCCCCGACCGGTCCGCCGCAGGGGCAACCGTACGCGCGGTCCGGTCCTCCGCCGGCTTACCCGTACCCGCAGTCGAGCCCTCCGCCGGGATACGCGTACCCGCAGTCCGGCCCCCCGCCGGGTTACCCGTACCCGCCGACCGGCGCCCCGGTCCCGCCTCCGCGCCCGGAGCCCTCGCGGGCCCGGAGCATCCTGCGCGGCCTCTACAACCCCCTGTACGCCGCCCAGCGGACCTTCCGCCCCGCACGCCCCGGGATCGTCATCGACCCGGAGGTCCGCAAGCTCCAGCTGTGGCGGACCGGGCTGGGACTCGCCGCCTGGGTGGGCCTGATGGTCACCTACAACGCCATCGCGAGCGCCGACGACGTCCAGGGCGTGGCGAGCGAACGCCTCGACCAGAGCTGGACCAGCGTCCTGGTGCTCGTCTGCACCTTCCCCGTCGTGGTGGGCGCCTTCGTGGCAGCCGCACGGGACGGCCTGCGCCGGGTGTACCTGCGCAGGACACTGCGTCCCCTCGGCTCGGTACTGGCCATCATGGCGTCCATGGGCACCTCCGCCCTCTCCATGGCCCCCGAGTTGGCGGGCCTGCGGGACGCCGTGGGGCTTCCCGGCAGGATCATCATCGTCGTGCTGTTCCTGTGGTCGATCGGCTTCGCGCTCTACGGCATCGGACTGTCACTGGTGCACGTGTTCCGCACTGCCGACATCCACGAAGTGCTGCCGCCGATCCTCGCCGGAGTCCTGGTGTGGGAGATGGCCCTCCTGGATCTGATCACCGGAAGCTACGCGCAGGTCCCGCCGGGCGCCCGGGTGATCTTCATCCTCGGCGCTCCCGTCACGGTGACGGCCCTGTCGTGCTGGGAGCTGTACCGGCTGCGGCGCGACCACGGACTCACGCTCCGCACAGCGCTGCGACGCTGAGGCGCTCCCACCGTGGACCACGGGGCGTCGTGGTCCGACCGCCGGGCGGAGTACGCTGAACGTACCGGGAGTAACTCGAACACCCGCTCCCACGCGGACGTCGTTTCCGGCGATCAAGACACTGGGCCGCCCTGCAGGGCGGCCCGGAGACGGGTCCGCAGTCATGACCACCGCCCTGGCACCCGCACTCTCGGCGCGCCTTTCGCTGACGCCGAAGACCACCCTCGCCGGCCTGCTGGACGGCGCCTGGTGGCCTCGCTCGCGTGACCTCGCCGCCGAACTTCCGCCCCTGGTCGACGCGCTGGAGGGGCGATACGGACGCATCACACGCGTCACCGTGAACCCCACCCGCTGGCCCGTCGTCCCGCACAAGGCCGCCGTCACCGGGCACACCGTGCACGTCGGCTGGTTCACCGAGCAGGATCCCGACAAGATGATCCTCCTCTCCTACTCCGTCGGCCGCTGCGACCTTCTGGTCATCCCGCCCGAGACCGAACCCGCCGCGGCCGCCCAGCTCATGACCGCCGCCGCCCTCCCCGGCAGCGTCCTCACCGCCGGTGCCCTGATGTCCGACGAGACCGCGACCGGCCGCCGCATGCGCGACGCCCGCAGCAGCGAGAACGACTGGGAGACCGACGGCGGGGCCGCCCCGGCGGCGCTCCGGCACCCGGTCGTCGGCGCACGGATGATCCCCGTGCCGGGAAGCCCGCGGAGGTGACGTCATGGAGACCCTGATCACGATCGCCGCGATCGCCCTGCTGATCGCGCTCGGCACGCGCCTGATCCACCGGCTCAACGCCCAGCACGACGCACGCATCGCCGCCCACCACTTCGCCGACCCCTTCCCGGCCATCCGCCGGCCCCCCGGCCACAGCCACCGCACGCCGACCGAGCAGGCCGCCCGCCGCCGGCTCACGGGCACCTGGCCGTGACCGCCCCCTGATCACCCCGGACCACTCCTCCGACGGGAGGCCGCGGGTGGGGCACCCGACACCCGGGACAACCCACCCGCCAGGCCTCTCACCCGCACGTGAAGGGACCACCCACCTTGTATCCCATCGACACCGCGCTCCCGCCCTCCGCCGGACACGCCGAGATCCGGATCGTCGCCGCCACCCCCGAAGCCGCCCGCGCCGTCGCCGAGGTGATCCGCCGCTCCTTCGCCGGGGCGGAACAGCGCAGCTACCCCGTTCCCGAAGGTGGCACCCGGCTTCATCTCACCGTCGACACCGGATCCGCCGCGGAACCCACCCACTCCTGGCTCGCCACCAGCAGACCGTCCGCCCGCACCGGCACCCACGTCGACGAGGTGTGAGGAGCGTCGGCCGTTCCTCGCACCCGACGGCCCTCAGCGGTGCGGACGCCGTCGCGTCCGCGCGCCGGGGCGGCGGCGCTCAGCCCGCCGCTTCGAGACGGCGGCGGCAGGCGACGGCGATGGCTTCGGCGACACCGGGCATGTCGGGGCGCCAGGTGGGATTGCAGTTCACCTCGCACACGATGAAGGAACCGTCGGCCTCGAAGAGGAGGTCGACGCCTGCGACGCCGAGGCCGATGACCGTCGCCGCTTCGACGGCCAGCGCCTCCGCGTCCGGGTACCGGCCGGTGCAGACGGTGTGGGTCCCGCCCTGCGCCAGGTTGGAGACGAGGCGGTCGTCACCCGCTGTACGCGTGGCCGCGGCCACGGCCCGGCCGTCGACCACGATGACGCGCAGGTCACGGCCGTGGGAGTGGGCGACGTACCGCTGAAGAAGATACGGGTGCCGGTCGTCCAGACTGCCCGCCACCGCTCGCAGCCCCTGGTCGTCGGCGGCGAGGAAGACCCGTCGGCCCCGGTGCCCGCGCACGGCTTTCACCACGCACGGCCGCGGGACTCCCACGTCGAGTACGTGTTCCAGGGGCGCGTCGGTGTGGGTGCGGGTGTCGGGGACGGGGACACCCGCGGCCGCGAGCCGCTGCAGGTGCCAGAACTTGTTCACCGCCGCGAGGACCGCTTCGGCGGGGTTGATCAGCCGCGTGCCCATCATGGCCAGGTGCCGCAGCAGGGTGCCCTCTCTGTCGGCGGACAGCTGAGGCGTCGACAGACGGGCGTAGGCCACGGCGGGCGCGGGGACGGCTTTGCCGCCGGTGTCGGTGAGCGTGAGCCGTCCGCCTTCCACGCCGAGCACCAGCCGACTGCTGTGGACGACCGCGGCCCGGTGCCCCATCTCCGCGGCGAAGGAGGCGATGAGCGAGGACGTGACGGGGCCCGGGTTTCCGCCGGCGGCACCCTCCGTCCCGCGGCTGAGCCCAGGACACAGCAGCAGCCACGCACGTGCTTCGATCACCGACGACATGCCGGTCCCTTCGTTCGCGGCCCTCTGCCGGTCCCGACAGATGATAGGGCGACCGAGAAGCAGTTCACGGTGGTCACGACGGTGAACCACGGGGCAACGGACCGCGGAAAAGGGTTACTTGTGGGTACGGAGTCTTGTCAGCCACGTGGTGTTTACGCGAACATGCTGCGGCACGGCTCCCACCCGTCCCCCACCGAAGGCCGTCATGAAAACGTCACTGCTGGGAGTCGCGCTCGCCGCGGCCCTCATCGTCGGCGGGGCCCCGGCCACCGCCGTACCGGCCCGCGCGAGCGCGCCCACGCCCTCGTCCGCCGGGTCCCTGCTGGCCGAGAGCTGGCAGCCGCCGCTCAGCACCCGCGGCCGCTACGTCGTGGACGCCCACGGCGACCGCTTCAAGCTCAAGTCCGTGAACTGGCACGGTGCCCAGGGCTCGTACAACGGCACCGGAGACGTGAACGACCCCGCCGCCCACCACGACGCCGAGAAGTCCGACCAGATACCCCTGGGCCTGGACCGGGCCCCGCTCGCGAACATCCTCGCCGACTTCCACCGGCTCGGCGCCAACAGCGTCCGGCTGCCGTTCTCCAACGAGATGCTGCGCGACCAGCGGGCCGTGCCGGACGCCGCCGTCGCGGCCAACCCGGCCCTCAAGGGCAGGACCCCGCTCCAGGTCTTCGACGCGGTGATCGCGGCGACCACCGCGGAAGGTTTCGCGGTCATCCTCAACAACCACACCAACACCTCCCGTTGGTGCTGCGGACTGGACGGCAACGAGCGCTGGAACACCAGCCAGTCCACCGCGCGGTGGGAGGCCGACTGGCTCTTCCTCGCCAAGCGCTACAAGAACGACAAGCGCGTCGTCGGCGCCGACCTCTACAACGAGGTCCGCCGCACGGTCACGGACGACGCCAACTGGGGCTGGGGCAACGACCACGACTGGTGGGCCGCCTCCCAGCGGGTCGGCGACCGGCTGCTCACCGAGGCCAACCCCGACCTCCTCGTCATCGTCGAGGGCATCAACTGGCAGGGCATACCCACCGACCTCACCCCGCACGGGCGGCCCACCCTCGAACCGGCCCGCGAGCTCTCCCACACCCTGGTCGCGTCGGACAAGCTCGTCTACTCGGCCCACTTCTACGGCTACACCGGACCCCACCACACCGGCGCGACCGGCACGGGCGAGACCAGCGACTGGCGCTACCAGGAGCTCCCCCGCGAAGAGCTGTTCCAGACCCTGCGGCGTCAGGCCACCTTCGTCGCCGACGACACCCGGCGCCACTACACCGCGCCCGTCTGGATCAGCGAGTTCGGCATCGGCGCCGACGAGACCAACCCGCAGGGCCGGACCTGGTTCGCCAACTTCGTCGACCACCTCATCGAGCTCGACGTCGATTTCGCCTACTGGCCGGCGGTCGGCTTCACCGGCCACGGACGGTGGAAGCTGCTGGACTACGACAGCCAGGGCCGGCGCTCCGGCGTTCTCGACGGCGACGACTGGCGCACCCCGCACTGGCAGCGGCTCGTCGACTCCCCCGGCAGGACCGGCGCCGTGCCCGTCGCCGACTCCTGGAACATGCTCACCACGGACCACGCCGACTTCGTCCAGTCCCTCCGCGCCCGCGCGAAGGGCGACTGGGACAACGGCGCCCGCAAGGCGGCCTGCCCCGACGGCGAGCGGATCGTCGGGCTCTCCCACGACGGTGGACGCGGTCTGTGCACCGACACCGGAGCCCGCGGACTCGCCGCGCCCACCGGCGCGTTCACCGTCGTGACCGACGAGCGGCACGTCTCCGACGGCGACTGGGCCGGCGGATACACCAAGTTCCAGTGCCCCACGAACCAGTTCATGGTCGGCTACAGCCTCCGCGGCCGGGCCGTGTCCGCCGTGCTGTGCACCGAGGCCGCCCGTGCCCTGCCGAAGACCGGCCGCACCCTCTGGTTCGACCGCGGCGACAACCGTCCCGCCGGCACGCCCGGCGGCGAGTTCGCCCTCGGCCACCACAAGGGCCAGTGCGGCAGCGACGAGTACGCGGCCGGCGTCGCGCACAGCGGCGCCTGGGCGAGGGGCAACAAGCCCGCCGCCCTCCTCTGCCGCACCCTGTGAGGACCGGCCGGCCGTAGTCCGCCTCCCCGCGGACGGTGGCTCGGTGCGGCGGACACCGGACGAGCGCGTCCAGGCGTCCGCCGGGCGGCTACGGGCCTCAGGCCCGTAGCCGCCCGGCCGGTGTGGCCGACCCGGCGTGCGCCTCAGTGCAGGCCCCGCCGCTCGTCCTCGGTCACCGTCGGGGCGACCGGGGGAACGACGACCCGGCGGCGGCGCAGGATGCTCGTGTACACGGCGGTACCGATGATGCCGACGGCCATCAGGATCAGCCCCACCAGATCGAGGTTGACCCCTTCGAGCTGCCAGTCGGACGCGAAGGTGAGTACGGCTCCGACGGCGATCAGGACGATGCAGACTCCCAGACCCATGGTTCCTCCCTTGTGGGGTCGGACGGTCCTCGCGTACCCCGGTCCGTGACTTTCACCCCCTCGGCGTCCGGAGGCCGGAGGTTCAGCGGATGTTTGGCGGTCTCGCGGGCGGTGAGGCGAACGGAACGAGCCTGTTCGACTCATCTACTGGGGAGCACATGGAGAGCGTAATTCGCCTGGCGATCTCCGTCGGCGGCTCGGCGCTGGCGGCCTTCGTCGTCTGCCGCGCGGCGGATCTGGTGGCACGGTTCGCCGACGCGCGGCATCCGGAGACCCCGCTGTGGGGGCTGCTGCGCCGCTGCCGCACGCCGCTGTACGTCGTCGTCGTGGCCGCCCTGCTCAAATGGACGTACCCGATGGCGGCAACCGGTCGGGGGCCGCTCGACGAGCACGCGGAGGCGGTGAGCCGTGTCCTGCTGCTGTGCCTGATCGGCGGCGGTGCGTGGCTGACGGTACGGACGGTCGCGGCCGTCGTCGAGTCCTCGTACGCGCGGTACGCCGGGCGTTCCCGCGACGCCGCCCGGCTCCGCCGGGTCCGTACCCAGGTCACGCTGATCATGCGGGTGGTGGCCGTCGCCGTCGGGGTGCTCGCCGCCGCCGCGGCCCTCGTGACCTTCCCCTCCTTCCGTACCCTCGGCACGTCCCTGCTCGCCTCGGCCGGCATCATCGGCATCGTGGCCGGTGTGGCGGCCCAGTCGACGCTGAGCAACCTCTTCGCCGGCTTCCAGATCGCGTTCGGTGACATGGTCCGCATCGGTGACACCGTCGTCGTGGACGGCGAATGGGGCGTCGTGGAGGAGGTGACCCTCACCTTCCTCACGGTCCGGACCTGGGACGAGCGTCGCGTCACGCTCCCCGTCTCGTACTTCACCTCGCGGCCGTTCGAGAACTGGTCGCGCGGCGGCCCGGAGATGACGGGGTCGGTGTTCGTCCACTGCGACCACTCGACACCGGTCGCGCTCGTACGGGCGCACCTCCAGGAGTTCCTCGCGACGTGCGGCACCTGGGACGGGCGGGGCTGGGACCTCGCCGTCACCGACACCTCGCCGACCGGCATCACGGTACGGGCGATCGTGACGGCCAAGGACGCCGACGACCTGTGGACGACTCGTTGCGCCGTACGGGAGGAACTCGTCGGCTGGCTCGCGCGGGAGCACCCGGGCGCCCTCCCCAAGGTCGTCACCGCTCCCGCGGCCGACGCCTTCGACCAGCCGTGGGAGCACGCCAGGACAGCGCGGGAGCGACGCCTTCGCCGGCCCGCCCGCTACACCGTCCGGCCGGCGGACACTCCCCCGG
>NZ_LIPQ01000284.1:0-254 GCF_001418135.1 Streptomyces aureus | reverse complement strand
TTCGGCCAGGGCGCACGCGCAGCGGCCGACCTGACGGACTCCGCGAGCGCCGGCCGCCCCGACGCTGCCGTTCGCGTCAACATCCGGCTGATTCCATTCGAAAACGTCGTACAGCACGGGTGTCGCGGAGTGCTGTTCACATGGCCGCATTACCCTTCATTGACTCAACCTTGGGCTTGCTTTGGTGAATTCTGATGACGGTGTGACCAGAGGGAGGAGCGTTCCTGTTGATGTCCGTCCGCACATCCGCGGCC
>NZ_LIPQ01000283.1 GCF_001418135.1 Streptomyces aureus | reverse complement strand
CTTCGGGGGCTTCGGGGGCTTCGGGGATTCTTTCCCGACACTCCTTTAATCACCCATTTCGACGAACCGCTCTGCAATACCGGCATAAGCGACAGACGCGGCTATACGGTCACCCTTATGGCTGTCGAGACCCACGTCCTGGCCTGGACCGGCCTGGACCGGGGCCTCCCCGGCACCCGCCACGTGACCCTCGGACCCACCCTCACCTCGGACCTCTCCGCCACCTCGACCTCTAGGAGACCCCATGAAGGACGTCATCGGCGCCCCGCAGTCCCTGCTCGTCCTCGGCGGCACCTCCGAGATCGGGCTCGCCACCGCCCGCCGGATGATCGCCCGCCGCACCCGTACCGTCTGGCTGGCCGGGCGCCCCTCCCCCGCGCTCGCCGCCGCGGCGGACTCACTGCGGGCGCTGGGCGCCGCCGTGCACACCGTCCCCTTCGACGCGCTCGACACCGAGTCGCACGAGGAGCGGCTGGGGAAGATCTTCACCGAGGGCGACATCGACATGGTGCTGCTGGCCTTCGGGGTCCTCGGCGACCAGGCGCGCGACGAGTCCGACCCGGTCGCAGCCGTCCGGGTCGCGCAGACCAACTACACGGGAGCGGTCTCGGCCGGCCTGGTGTGCGCCGCCGCGCTCCAGGCGCAGGGGCACGGCTCGCTCGTGGTGCTCTCGTCGGTGGCGGGCGAGCGGGCCCGCCGCGCCGACTTCATCTACGGCTCGTCGAAGGCGGGGCTCGACGCCTTCGCCCAGGGCCTCGGGGACGCGATGCACGGCACCGGGGTGCACGTCATGGTCGTACGGCCCGGGTTCGTCCGCTCGAAGATGACGGCCGGGCTCGCGGAGACGCCGCTCGCGACCACGCCGGAGGCGGTCGCGAGCGCGATCGAGCTGGGGCTGCGACGGCGCTCGGAGACGGTGTGGGTGCCGGGTGCGCTGCGGATGGTGATGGCGGCGGTACGGCACGTGCCGAGGCCGCTGTTCCGGCGCCTTCCGGTGTGACGCACCGAGTACCGACGTACCAAGCACCAAGCACCAAGCAGTACCTGCGTACTGCGTACCTGCGTGCGGCTCTAGGCCGTGGGCGTCGGTGTGTCCACCGGGCTGCCACCCTGCGCGGGGACCGCCGAGATCGGGCGGCCGCTGCCGAACTCGTAGTCGTACAGCTTCCGCCAGACCCCGTCCGAGCCCTGCTCGTACAGCGCGAACGAGCGGCAGGTCCAGGCCGCCTCGTACCCGGCGAGCTCCTCGAACGCCCGGTCCATCCCCTCCTCGGAGATGCCGTGCGCGACGGTGACGTGCGGGTGGTACGGGAACTGGAGCTCGCGCGCGAGGGGGCCCGCCTCGTCCCGGATCCGGTGCTGGAGCCGGTTGCAGAGGGGGACGCCCTCCTCCAGCTTCACGAAGACGACGGGGGAGAGCGGACGGAAGGTCCCGGTGCCCTTGAGGCGCACGGGGAACGGCTGGTGGTCGGCGGCGACCGCCGCGAGGTGCGCCTCGATCTCCGGCAGCCGCTCCCCGGCGACCTCCGTCGGCGGGACCAGGGTGACGTGCGTGGGAATGCCGTACGCGGCAGGGTCCCCGAAGCCGGCGCGCCGCTCCTGAAGCAGGCTGCCGTAGGGCTCCGGGACCGCGATCGAAACGCCGAGCGTTACGGTCCCCACGTCGTTCTCCTCCGTCGTCGGTCGACTTGTGTCGGGTGGTGCAGCCGCCAGTGTGCGGCCTGCACCACCCTTTGGGCCAGGGTCCTTGGTCTCAGTGCTTGGCCGGCAGGAAGCCGAGGCGCTCGTACGTCTGCGCCAGCGTCTCGGCGGCGACCGCGCGGGCCTTCTCGGCGCCCTTGGCCAGGACCGAGTCCAGCGTCTCCGGGTCGTCCAGGTATTCCTGGGTGCGGGTCCGGAACGGAGTGACGAAGTCCACCATGACCTCGGCGAGATCCGTCTTGAGCGCGCCGTACATCTTGCCCTCGTAGCTCTTCTCCAGGTCCTCGACGGAGGTGGAGGTGAGCGTGGACATGATCGTGAGCAGGTTGGAGACGCCGGCCTTGTTCTCCGGGTCGAAGCGGATCACCGTGTCGGTGTCGGTGACCGCGCTCTTGACCTTCTTCGCGCTGATCTTCGGGTCGTCCAGGAGGTTGATGAGGCCCTTCGGCGTGGACGCCGACTTGCTCATCTTGATCGTCGGGTCCTGGAGGTCGTAGATCTTCCCGGTCTCCTTGAGGATGTACGGCGCCGGGATCGTGAACGTCTCGCCGAAGCGGCCGTTGAATCGCTCGGCGAGGTCGCGGGTCAGCTCGATGTGCTGGCGCTGGTCCTCGCCGACCGGGACCTGGTCGGCCTGGTAGAGCAGGATGTCCGCGACCTGGAGGATCGGGTACGTGAAGAGGCCGACGGTGGCGCGGTCGGCGCCCTGCTTGGCGGACTTGTCCTTGAACTGGGTCATGCGGGAGGCCTCGCCGAAGCCGGTGAGGCAGTTCATGACCCAGCCGAGCTGGGCGTGCTCGGGGACGTGGCTCTGGACGAACAGGGTGCAGCGCTCGGGGTCGAGACCGGCGGCGAGCAGCTGGGCCGCGGCGAGCCGGGTGTTGGCGCGCAGCTCGGCGGGGTCCTGCGGGACCGTGATCGCGTGCAGGTCGACGACCATGTAGAAGGCGTCGTGGGTCTCCTGGAGGGCGACCCACTGGCGGACGGCGCCGAGGTAGTTGCCGAGGTGGAACGAGCCTGCCGTGGGCTGGATTCCGGAGAGCACGCGGGGACTGTCAGAGGCCATGCACATCATTCTCTCAGGTGTGGGAACCGATCCCGGACTGCCGGTGTATCAAGAGTGTGAGGACGCGGGAGGGGGGCCTGGTCGACGACGAGGCCGCGGTGATCGCACGGGTACGCGCCGGGGAGCCGGAGGCGTACGCGGCGCTGGTCCGCGCGTACACGGCGGTCGCGCTGAGAGCCGCGGTGGCGTGCGGCGCGGGCGCGGAGGCCGAGGACGTGGTGCAGCAGGCCTTCTTCAAGGCGTACCGCTCGCTCGGGCGTTTCAAGGAGGGCTCGGCGTTCCGGCCGTGGCTGCTGCGGATCGTCGTCAATGAGACCAGGAACACAGTGCGGTCGGCGGGTCGGCAGCGGGCCGTCGCCGACCGGGAGGCGGACCTGCTCGGGGGCGAGCCGCGGATACCGGAGTCGGCCGACCCGGCGGTCGCCGCGGTGGAGCGGGAGCGGAGCAGACGGCTCCTCGACGCGCTCGACGGACTGAGCGAGGACCACCGGCAGGTGGTGATCCACCGCTATCTCCTGGAGCTGGACGAGACGGAGACGGCCCGGGCGCTCGGCTGGCCGAGGGGGACGGTGAAGTCCCGGCTGAGCCGGGCGCTGAGGAAGCTGGGGCTGGTGCTCGGGGAGAGCCTGACGGAAGGACCGGAGGGAGGTGAGGGGCGTGGCTGACGAGGGTCTGCCGGACGAGCTGAGGGAGCTGGGGCGGCGGCTGCGGGTGCCGGACGTGGACGGGGAGTCGATGGCCGAGCGGGTGCTCGCCCAGCTCCTCGCCGAGCAGGTGCCGACGCCGGTGCCGGTCCGCCGTCGGCGGGACGGGTGGGCGTCGGTACGGGGCTGGGCGCGGGCGCGGTGGCGGGCGCTGGTGGCGGGCCTGTCCGGGGTGCTGATCGTCCTGGTGCTCACCCCGCCTGTGCGGGCGACGGTGGCGGAGTGGTTCGGCTTCGGCGGGGTCGCCGTGCGGTACGACCCGGACGGGCGGCACGTCCCGGCCGGGGGCCCGGTGCCGGGGTGCCCGGAACCGGTGCCGCCGGCGGAGGCCGGGCGGCTCGCGGGCTTCGAGCCGCTGATACCGAGGGCGCTCGGAGCGCCGGACGCGGTGGCGGTGACGGGGTCGGCCGAGCGGGGCCGGGCGGTGATCAGTCTGTGCTGGCGCGACGGGGAGCGGACGGTCCGGCTGGACGAGTTCCCGGCCCGGCTGGACATCGGCTTCGCCAAGCAGGTGCGGACGCAGCCGGAGTGGGTCGATCTCCCGGACGGCGCGCAGGGGTACTGGTTCGCGGCCCCGCATCTGCTGACGTTCCCGATGACGGACGGGACGGGCACGGCCTGGACCCATGAGGTCCGCACGGCGGGCCCCACGCTCCTCTGGACGAGGAACGGGGGCGCGCTCACCTTCCGGCTGGAGGGCATACCGGACCGGGAGGAGGCCCGGCGGACGGCGGAGTCGGTCGGCGGCTGACGGCCGGCCCGGCCCCGGGGGTCAGACCGGGAGGCCCGGGGCGGGGAAGGCGGTCAGCAGGTCGGCGACCTCCGCGCGGACGGCGGCGAGGGCCTGCTCGTCGCCCGCGCCGGCGGCCGCGACACCGCGGTCGATCCACTCGGCGACCTGGTCCATGTGCTCCGTGGTGAGGCCCCGGGAGGTGAGGGAGGGGGTGCCGATACGGACGCCCGAGGGGTCGAACGGCTTCCGGGGGTCGTAGGGGACGGTGTTGTAGTTGACGACGATGCCCGCCCGGTCGAGGGCCTTCGCGGCGATCTTGCCCGGGACCTGCTTGGGCGTGAGGTCCATCAGGATCAGGTGGTTGTCGGTGCCGCCGGAGACGAGGTCGAAGCCGCGGGCGAGGAGCGCCTCGGCGAGGGCCTTGGCATTGGCGACGACGGCGTGGGCGTAGTCGCGGAAGGAGGGCAGGGACGCCTCGCGGAGGGCGACGGCGATGGCGGCGGTGGTCTGGTTGTGCGGGCCGCCCTGGAGGCCGGGGAAGACGGCCTTGTCGAGGGCCTTGGCGTGCTCCTCGCGGGACATCAGCATGGCGCCGCGCGGGCCGCGCAGGGTCTTGTGGGTGGTCGTGGAGATGACGTCCACGTGCGGGACCGGGGACGGGTGGGCGCCGCCCGCGATCAGGCCGGCGATGTGGGCGACGTCGGCGACGAGCACGGCACCGGCCTCGCGGGCGATCTCACCGAAGGCCGCGAAGTCGATCGTGCGGGGCAGCGCGGTGCCACCGCAGAAGATCACCTTCGGGCGTTCCTTGAGGGCGAGCTCGCGGACCTCGTCGAAGTCGATGAGGCCCGTGTCCTGGCGGACGCCGTACTGGACGCCGCGGAACCACTTGCCGGTGGCGGAGACGCCCCAGCCGTGGGTGAGGTGGCCGCCCATGGGCAGGGCCATGCCCATGACGGTGTCGCCGGGCTCGGCGAAGGCGAGGTAGACGGCGAGGTTGGCCGGGGAGCCGGAGTAGGGCTGCACGTTGGCGTGGTCGACGCCGAAGACGGCCTTGGCGCGCTCGACGGCGAGGGTCTCGACCTGGTCGATGTTCTGCTGGCCCTCGTAGTAGCGGCGGCCGGGGTAGCCCTCGCTGTACTTGTTCTGGAGAACGGTGCCGGAGGCTTCGAGGACGGCGGCGGAGACGTAGTTCTCGCTGGGGATGAGGCGCAGGGTCTCGGCCTGGAGGCGTTCCTCGGCACCGACGAGGGCGGCGAGCTCGGGGTCGGCGGCGGCGAGCGCGGGGTGCGTGTACTGGTGCTGCGGCGTGGTCATGGTGGAGTCCTCCGGGCGTCGGTGGGTCCCGGGGCACTGCGTGAGAGGCGCGGCGCCACGCGGGACTTCGGTCCCGTGACGCCCAGGCGGGCGGCGTCTCGTGTGGTCTGCCGCGCACGGCTCCCCCGGGGTCGCTTCCCCGTGCGCCAGTCGCCGTGCGTGTTTTCAGAGTAGCGGGCGCGCCGCGCGCGAGGTTTCCCGGTCCGGCATCCGAGCGACGATAGAAACAGGGGCCACACCCCCTCGTCGGGGTCACCCCCCGAGCCGCAGGACGAACGGAGATCCCGTGTCGAGCACACAAGACGCGATCGCTTCGGCGGAGGCGCACAGCGCTCACAACTACCACCCCCTGCCGGTCGTCGTCGCTTCGGCGGACGGCGCCTGGATGACCGATGTCGAGGGGCGCCGCTATCTCGACATGCTCGCCGGTTACTCGGCGCTCAACTTCGGGCACGGCAACCGGCGTCTGATCGACGCGGCGAAGGCCCAGCTGGAGCGGGTGACGCTGACGTCGCGCGCCTTCCACCACGACCGGTTCGCCGAGTTCTGCACCCGGCTCGCCGAGCTGTGCGGGAAGGAGGCGGTGCTGCCGATGAACACCGGGGCGGAGGCGATCGAGACGGCCGTGAAGACCGCCCGGAAGTGGGGGTACGAGGTGAAGGGCGTGCCGGACGGGCACGCGAAGATCGTGGTGGCGGCGAACAACTTCCACGGCAGGACGACGACGATCGTCAGCTTCTCCACGGACCACGAGGCGCGGGACCACTTCGGTCCGTACACGCCGGGGTTCGAGATCGTGCCGTACGGGGACCTGACGGCGATGGAGGCGGCGGTCACCGAGAACACGGTGGCGGTGCTGCTCGAACCGATCCAGGGCGAGGCGGGGGTCCTGGTCCCGCCGGCGGGCTATCTGGCGGGGGTGCGGGAGCTGACCCGCCGGCGGAACGTGCTGTTCATGGCGGACGAGATCCAGTCGGGTCTGGGCCGGACGGGCCGGACGTTCGCGTGTGAGCACGAGAGCGTGGTGCCGGACGTGTACATCCTGGGGAAGGCGCTGGGCGGCGGGGTGGTGCCGGTGTCGGCGGTGGTCGCAGACCGGGATGTGCTCGGGGTGTTCCGGCCGGGTGAGCACGGGTCGACGTTCGGCGGGAATCCGTTGGCCTGCGCGGTGGCCCTGGAGGTGATCGCGATGCTGCGGACGGGCGAGTACCAGGAGCGGGCGACGGAGCTGGGCGAGCACCTGCACGCGGAACTGGGGCTGCTCGTGGGCGGCGGGGCGGTGGAGGCGGTGCGCGGTCGCGGGCTGTGGGCCGGGGTGGACATCGCGCCGTCGCGCGGCACGGGCCGGGAGATCTCGGAGAAGCTGATGGCGCGGGGTGTTCTGGTGAAGGACACCCACGGCTCGACGATCCGGATCGCGCCGCCGCTGGTCATCTCGAAGGAGGACCTGGACTGGGGTCTTGAGCAGCTGAGGGGCGTGCTGTCGGAGGAGTGACGACGTCCGTTCGAGGGGACGGCGACCGCGGGCCGGGCCGGGGCAACTCGGGCCATTGACACGGCAGTTGGTCTAGGCCAATGATGCCGCCATGCTGAGACTCCGTCTGCGTCACGCCGCGCGTGCCGCGCTCGCCGCCGCCGTCCCCCTCGCGCTCCTCGGCGCGGTCACGGGACCCGCGCACGCCGCCCCGAGGGCGGCCTGGCCCGAGCCCGTCCCGGTGGTCTCGCACATCGAGACCACCGACCCGGTCGTCTTCATCACCATCGACGACGGCTGGTTCCACGACCCCGCCGCGGCGAAGCTGCTGCTCGACCGCCGGGTGCCCGCCTCGCTCTTCCTGCTGCCCGGCGCCTACTCGTACGACTCCGGTTACTTCCACACCCTGCTGAACCAGGGCCCCTCCCGCGTCGAGAACCACACGGTCAACCACCCGGACCTGACCACCCTCGACGCCGCCGGCCAGAAGGCGGAGGTCTGCGGGGCGCGCGACCAGCACCTCGCGCAGTTCGGCGACGGCCCCCGGCTGCTCCGCCCGCCGTACGGCGTGTACGACGCCACCACCCGGACCGCGGCCCGCGCCTGCGGGGCGAAGGCGCTGGTGACATGGACGTACGACCTCACCACCTGGGGCCAGTGGACCCCGCCGACGCCGGCCCTCAAGGCCGGCGACATCATCCTGCTGCACTTCAACGAGACCCTGGAGCAGGACCTGACGCGGGCCCTGGCGGCGGCCGAGGCCGCGGGCCTCAGGCCGGCGCCGCTCAGGGAGTACGTCCCCGAGTAGCGGGAGCGGCCGGAAGGCAGGGCCCGCCCCCTACAGGATCACGTGCGGGAGGAAGCGGGCGTACTCGTCGGTGACGAGGCTCGACGACTCCCGGATGCCGAGTCCCGCCGCCTCGTCCTCGACGACCCACGCGCCGAGCACCACCCGGTTGCCGTCGAAGTCGGGCAGCGGGGCCAGCTCCTGGTAGCAGCAGGGCTCCCCGTCCCGTACGAACGGCTCCGTGCCGGCCTCGTGCAGGGTGACGCCCGCGCCCTCGCGGCCGAGCAGCGGCTTGGCGACCCACCCTGCGGTCGTGGCGAGTTCCCGCGGTCCGTCGAGGTAGGCGGGCAGCAGGTTGGGGTGGCCCGGGTACAGCTCCCACAGGATCGCCAGGAGCGCCTTGTTGGAGAGCAGCATCTTCCAGGCGGGCTCGATCCAACAGGTGGTGCCGGTGCCGCCGCCGTTGTCGAGGGTGTCCAGGACGTGCCGGCCGAAGCGGTCGGTGGTCAGCCACTCCCACGGGTAGAGCTTGAAGCAGCTGCGGATGAACCGGAGCCGGTCGTCCACGAAGCGGCGCGAGAGCCGGTCCCAGCCGATCCGTTCGACGGAGAGCGCCTCGGTGTCGAGCCCGGCCTGCTGGGCGGTCTCGCGCAGATACGCGACCGTCATCAGGTCCTCGCCGAGCTCGTCGCCGTCCGAGTGGACGAAGTGGAGGGGGCCGGGAGGCAGCAGACGGGCCTGCTTCCGCCACGCGTCGACGAGCCGTTCGTGGAGGGAGTTCCACTGGTCGGCGCCGGGGAACCGTTCCTCCATCCAGAACCACTGCGGGCTCGCGGCCTCCACGAGCGAGGTGGGGGTGTCGGCGTTGTACTCCAGCATCTTGGCCGGGCCGGTGCCGTCGTAGCGCAGGTCGAACCGCCCGTACAGGGAAGGGAGTTCGGCCCGCCGCCGCCAGGACTCGGCGACCAGGGACGCGAGCTTGGGATCGGTGATCCCCAGCTCGGCGAACCGGTCACGCTCGACGATGTGCGCGGCCGCCGCGAGGCACATCGCGTGCAGCTCCTCGACCACCTCCTCAAGGGCCTCGACCTCGGGCAGGCTGAAGGAGTAGTACGCGCTCTCGTCCCAGTACGGACGCAGCGAACCGTCCGGGTAACGGGTCAGCGGGTAGACGAGCCCCTGCTCCTCCACCGTCTCCTGCCAGCCGGGCCTGGGCTCGATGGTGTGCCGTCGCATCTGCCGGACCTCTCTCAGCCGCCGCCGGAACCGGAGCAGCCGAAGCCGCCGGTGTCGACGGCCTTCTTGTCGAAGCTGCCGCCGCTCACGCGGTTGTCACGTATGGAGCCGCCGTAGTAGTACGAGCCCCGGTGGGTGGTGCCGCCGTTGTCGTCGTCGTCGTCGCCGCCACCGCCGCTCTCGCACTCGTAGCTGGGCAGCGTCTCCCGGGTCACCGGGTCCACACACCGCTTGTCCGGATCGGATCCGCACGCGGTGATCGTCGCCGCGAGCACACCCATCCCGCCGAGCACCACCGTGCTCGACCTCAGCCTCCGCATGTCCCTGGCCCTCCCCTTCGCAGTCGCGACCGCACAGTGTAGGCCGGTCAATTCCAGCCGCAGCGCCTAGAGTCATTTCGTGCTACTCGGGATGATTTGTGCGCTCGCCTCGTCCGTCTGCTTCGGCGCGGCCTCCGTCCTCCAGGCGATGGCGGCCCGCGCCACGACACCGGGGACCGGTGGTGGGGTCGACCTCGCGCTGATGTGGCGGGCGCTGCGACAGTGGCGGTACATCGCCGGCCTCAGCATGGACGGCCTCGGCTTCGTCCTGCAGATCGTGGCCCTGCGGACCCTGCCCATCTACGTGGTCGGCGCCGCCCTCGCGGCGAGTCTTGCGGTCACGGCGGTCATCGCCTCCCGGGTGCTGCGGGTGCGGCTCAGCCGGGTGGAGTGGACGGCGGTGGGCGTGGTCTGCGCGGGACTCGCGCTGCTGGCCCTCGCCTCCGGGAAGGAGGGCCACCAGGGCGGCCCTGACTGGCTGCCCTGGGCGCTGCTCGCGAGCGCCTTCGGGGTGCTGCTGCTCGGCGTCGTGGGCGGGCGGCTGCCGGCGAAGCCCCGCGCCCTCGTCCTCGGCCTGGGGGCGGGCTTCGGCTTCGGGGTGGTGGAGGTGGCGGTCCGGCTGATCGACGGCATCGATTTCGCCGATCCGGTCTGGTACGCGCTCCTGGTGGGCGGCGGGGCCGCGTTCGTGCTGCTGACCTCGGCGCTCCAGCGCGGCTCGGTGACGACGGCGACGGCGGGCGCGGTGCTCGGCGAGACGGTCGGCCCCGCGATCATCGGGGTGGCCTGGCTCGGCGACACCACCCGGGAGGGCCTGGGCTGGCTCGCGGTCACCGGCTTCGCGATCGCGGTGGCGGGCTCCCTGACCCTGGCCCGCTTCGGTGAACCGCCGGAGGTGGACGCGAGCGGGCGGACGGTGGAGGCGGGGGCGGC
>NZ_LIPQ01000282.1 GCF_001418135.1 Streptomyces aureus | reverse complement strand
CGACGCTGGGCCTGCCGAAGTCGTCCCGGTCGCCGTCCGCGCCGGCAGTCGGGAGGATCCGTGCTGTTCAGGTATCGCGCCACCATCGGGGGCTGTCCAGGTGGTAGTCGACTCGCTCGCGGTCATCGACGGCGGTATCGGGCAGTGCGGCGACATTGTCGATCCACTGCCGAGCCTTGGCCTCGAAGTCTACGTGGCCGATCTCGTGGTGGGCGGCGACGTACCGGAGGGCCGGGGGTTTGCCCCACCAATCCTTCTCCGCCAAGGCGGCCCTTCGGAGGTAGATCTCGGCGCCGACCGCGTTGGAGTGGAGGTACAGTTCCATGTTCCTTGGGTGGTCCGCGTCGGTCGCGGCGAGATGGAACCCCTGTCGGCTGTAGAGGATCTCCCGCTCAGTACGCGGAATGTACTCGGGGTCGACCCACGCGCTGTGGCAGGTGTATCCGGCGGCGGCGAAGGCGTCGAGGAGGGTCTCGTGCAGGGGCGTCGTCTCGATGCGGACCGCGTCGACGTCCGTGCGGTCCGCGATGCCGTCGGCATCGACCTCCGTGTACAGACCGATCCGCATCCCGGCCAGCGGCAACCCGCGCACCTCGGAGACCGGGGTCTCCCACTTCAGCCGGTACCGGAGCGGCACCCGGCGTTCTTCGCCCTTCGGGATGGTGAAGAGGCTCGTCACCTGGAAGTGGGCGAGGGTGACGCCGGTGTCCGTGTTGACGTCCGTCGTCGTGCTCTTGGTGACGGCGGCGGGGGCCGCGTTGGCGACCAGGCGCGCGTTGACCGTCCGGATCCGCACGTCCCGGTCGAGCGCGCGCAGTACCACCTCGCCGCGCAGGATCTCCCCGGGGCGCACCGGTTCGTCCGGGAGGAGTGTGTCGGCTTCCAGCGGTATGCCGTCTGCCGTCTTGCCGCCGCTTCCACTGCCGAGCAGTCGTTTGAACACCATGATCCGCACAGTAGCCGCAGCCGGGCCGTCAGGAGCTCGCCAGCGGACGGTTCCGGGCATCCCATATGCCGCATTACCACCGCAAGCGCCTCTTCTCGCCCGCCCTCCTCGGCACCCTGCCCCGCTCACCCATGCCGGACGGGCCGAGGCGGCGGACACCTCCTCACCGTCGCCTTCCACAGGTCCGAGGCCAGAGTGGAGGCTAAGTCGCCCAGAAGTCCGGTGCCGGGGAGGTCGTTGGCGAGCCTGGCCCAGGTGAAGGCCCGGGGCCGCGCCTATTGATCAGAAACTGATGGGGTTCTTGTCCAAGGCGTAACGGACGTGCGGGCCACCGAAGTAGCCGCGGACGAGGTGCGGCTGGCGCTGCCGTCGGTGGAAGAAGCGGCTGGTTTCGGCGGCGAGTTCGGCCTGGTCTCGGGCCCGGTGCTGCCGGGGCAGGCTGTGCTTGAGGTCGGCGTTGACCAGCTCGTCGGGGTTCAGCTCGGGTGAGTAGGGCGGCAGGAAGTGCAGCTCGACGTCGTCGGGGTGGGCGGCGAGCCAGTCGTGGACCTTCTTCGAGCGGTGGGCGGAGTGTCCGTCGACCACGAGGTGGACCTTGTGGTCGAAGTGGCCGGCGAGCCGGTCCAGGAAGCGGCACATCACCTCGGCGGTGAAGGACTCGGCGAAGACCATGAAGTGCATCCGGCCCTTGGCACTGATCGCCGACATCGCGTTCACCGAGAACCGGTTCCCGCTCCGCCGCACCACGGGCGTCTTCCCCTTCTCGCCCCAGGTGCGGCCGGTGACCTGGTCGGACCGGATGCCGACCTGGTCGGGAAAGAGGATCTCACCGCCGTCGGCCTTCGCCTTCGCTCGGACCTTCGGCCAGGTCTCCTGATGCCAGCGCGCCACGGCCTCGGGGTCCTGCTCGACGGCCCGTTTGTCCGGGCGCTGGAAGGACAGCCCCCAACGCCTGAGGTACTTGCCCACCCCCGGTTCGGTCAGCCGTACCCGGTACAGCTTCGTGATCAGCTCGCCGATCAGCCGCCGCGTCCACAACTGCCCATTCAAGCCCACGTCGCAAGGCCGGTAGTCGAGGACAGCCTGCCGCACCGCGGCCTGCTCAGCCTCCCCGAGCACCTGAGGCACCCCGACCGGCTTGCCCCGCGGCTGCATGGCCAGCGCCTCCCGCCCGCCGGCCTGCCACTTCGCCCACCAGATGTCGACCGCCTTCAACGACACCCCGAACAAGGCCGCCACATCCTCACGGCCCCGTCCCGCCACCAACGCGGCCACCGCCCGCAGCCGCAGGGCCTCCTGCGCCGACGGCGACAGACGCCGCGCATCCCCCACCAGATC
>NZ_LIPQ01000281.1 GCF_001418135.1 Streptomyces aureus | reverse complement strand
GGGCGGCAGTGGTGAGCCGGAGCCCGTCGGCCCCGGCCCCGTCGGCCCCGGCCGCTCGGCCTGGGCCCGGAGGCCCCCTGCCTGACGGTTCAGGCCACGGCGACGAGCGTCAGGTAGGCCATGCCGAGGACGCGCCGGTAGCCGTTCACCCACGTCGANNGTCGGGGTGGGCGGCGAGCCAGAGCTCGGTGTCGTACCGGTAGCCCGACTCGAACTCCTCCCACTCCTCGGCGGTCGCCGTCTCGATCCACGCGGGCCGGAAGCCCGCCTCGATGGCGAGGTCGACGAGGGCGCCGAGGGACGTGTGGTCCCCCGCGTTCGCGCCAGGCCACATCCCGGCCAGTTCCTCGTCCGTAGGAGTACGGTCCCAGAAGCACTCCCCGAGCACGACATGTCCTCCGGGCCTGACGAGACGGCGGAGTTCGCCCAGGGCCGCGGAGAGGTCGTGCGGCTGCTCGGGGTCGCAGAGCGCCTGGCTCGATCCGTGGCAGAGAACCACGTCGACGGGCCCCCGGCCGGTACCGAACGCCGACTCCTCGACGAACTCGACGCGGTCGGCGAGCCCACGGGCCTCGGCCAGGGCACGGCCGCGGGCCAGGTCCTCGCCGTTGATGTCGATCCCCGCACCCTTGGCCGCCGGCGCGGCCTCGACGACGCGGAGCAGCAACTCGCCCCAGCCGCAGCCGATGTCGAGCACGTCGGCGGGCTCGACGGCGGCGATCCGCTCGACCATGCGGGTCGCGCGGGCCTCGGAGAGCGGGCTGTGGAAGGTGAGGCTGCCGAGA
This sequence comes from Streptomyces aureus, assembly GCF_001418135.1. Lineage (GTDB taxonomy): Bacteria > Actinomycetota > Actinomycetes > Streptomycetales > Streptomycetaceae > Streptomyces > Streptomyces aureus_A. The sequence goes on along the minus strand of NZ_LIPQ01000281.1, from coordinate 2,727 downwards.
CGCGGAGGAAGATCATGATCAGAAATGGTCATGAGGCGGAACGGTACGTCGTCCGACCGGCTCCGGCCAGGGGTTTCCGGCCGGTGCGGGTGCGCGCCAGGGGGTTCGTCCCGCCGACGCCGGGGCTCGTTTCGCCGACGCCGGGGATCGCCGCGCCGACGCCCAGGGTTCGTCCCGCCGACGGTACGCCGCGTCGACGCCGGGGATTCGCCGCGCCGACGCCGTGGTGATTTCGGCAAGCCGCCGTCACCAAGCCGTGAAGTTTCTTCGGGACCCTGGACTTCGGACCGGCCGAGCTCGGACCGGGTCAGATCGGATCTGATCAGTTCGTTCAGTACCGCGCCGTGCGCGCTTCTCATCGGGGGGACACCATCATGAGCACCGTCCGCAGATCCGCCGTCGTTCTCGTCGCCCTCGCCGCGGTCGCGCTGACCGCCTGCGGCCCCGCCGAGGACGGAGCGGCAGGTGGCCCCGAAGCGCCCTCGGCGACTCCGTCGAAGTCCGTGACGCCCACGGACGCACCGACGAAGGCCCCGACAGCCGCGCCGACCGACGCCCCGACGACCGCTCCCACGAAGCCCCCGGCCCCCTCGAAGCCCGCGTCGCCCTCGGTCGATCCCGACTACGACGTGTTCCCGTGCAGCACCTTCGACGTGACCTTCACCGCGACTCTGGCGGAGCCCACGACCAGCAGCTACCTGCTGAAGATCACCAACAGGGGCAGCAAGCCCTGCCGGGCCCTGGGACACCCGGTCGTCACCTTCGGCGACCTCGACGGACAGGCCGTCGAGCGGGGTCCGGCCCCCGGGATCGAGGACGCGATCCGGCTCGCGCCGGGACAGTCGGCGTACGCGGGGCTCATGGGCGGCCTCAAGGACGGCAAGGGCAGGACCGTCCACTCGATCGCGATGACGATGAGCACCGATTCCGACCTGGAGCAGAAGCCGCTCAAGGCCTCGACCCCCGGCCTGTACGTGTCGCCGGACAAGAACTCGGTGACCGCGTGGATGACGAACGCGGAGGACGCCCTCAGCCTCTAGGTGTGTCGTCGAACTCCCGTCGTCGCCCGAAGCAGACGGGAGTTCGACGACAGGGACTAGCCTGGAGACGTGTACACCACGCGCGTGTCCCGCCATGTCGACGCCCCGCCCTCGGCCGTCTACCGGGCCCTGCTGGACCCGGAGGCGGTCGCGCGCTGGCGCGTGCCGTACGGGATGACCTGCGCGGTCCACGAGTTCGACGCGCGCGAGGGGGGAGCCTTCCGGGTCTCCCTCACCTACGACACCGCGGACGGCACCGGCAAGTCGGGGGCCCGCACGGACACGTACCACGGGCGCTTCGTGGAGCTGCTTCCCGACGAACGCGTCGTCGAGATCACCGAGTTCGAGACCTCGGACCCCGGTCTTCAGGGCCCCATGACCCTCACCACGACCCTGATCGCCCTGGAGGGCGGCACGGAGGTGGTCCTCGTCCACGAAGGGGTGCCCGACGGCGTGCCCGCCGCCGACAACGAGGACGGGACGCGGATGGCCCTGGAGCGGTTGGCCGCGCTGGCCGAGGGGCGGCCCGACCCGCAGGCCTGACGCCCCCGGGCCGGGGCGAGCGGTCAGACCGGCTCGCGGCTCAGCGCCGCCAGCGGGTCGTCCAGAACGGGCTGCCACGCCAGCTCGGCGGCGCCGACGAGGCTGTTGTGGTCCAGGGTGCAGGGGAGGATCGGCACGCCGCCGCTGCGGCCCCAGAGGCTGCGGTCGGCGACGACCGCGCGGAGGCGCTCCGGGTCCGCGTCGAGCAGCTCGCGGTGGAGGCCGCCGAGGATGATCCGGTCCGGGTTGAGGATGTTCACCAGGCCCGCCAGGCCGAGGCCCAGGCGGTCGATCAGCTCCCCCACCGCGACCCGTACGCCAGGGTCGTCGGGGCTCGTGCGCAGCAGGTCCCGGGCCTGCTGGAGCAGGGACAGCTCGGGGCCGGGGGCGCGGCCCGCGGCGGTGAGGAAGGCGAGCGGGTCGGTCTCGACGTCCAGGCAGCCTCGGCTGCCGCAGTGGCAGGCGCGGCCCTCCGGGTTCACCGTGAGGTGGCCGACCTCCAGGGCGAGTCCGGCGCTGCCGGTGTGCAGGCGCCCGTCCAGGACGAGCGCGCCGCCGACACCACGGTGGCCGGTGGCCACGCAGAGCAGGTCGCGGGCGCCGCGGCCCGCGCCGTGGCGGTGCTCGGCCAGGGCGGCGAGGTTCACGTCGTTGCCGGTGAAGGCGGGGCCGTCGATGCCGGCGGCCCGTACCCGCTCGGCGAAGATCTCCCGGACCTGCGCACCGGCGGGCCAGGCGAGGTGCAGCGGGTTCAGCGCGGTGCCCTCGGGCTCCGCCACGGCCGAGGGGGCGGCGAGGCCCGCGCCGACGCAGCGGCGGCCGCTCTCCCTGAGCAGGGCGACTCCGGCCTCGACGACCTCGCCGAGGACCTGGGCCGGGTCGGCGGAGACGGTGACGCAGCCGGGGACGGTGGCCACGATGGTGCCGCCGAGGCCGACGAGTGCGGCGCGGAAGCCGTCGGCGTGGACCTGGGCGGCGAGGGCGACGGGGCCCTTCTCGTCGACGGCGAGACGGTGGGAGGGGCGGCCCTGGGAGCCCGCGGCGGCGCCGGGGTTGGAGTCCACGCGGATGAGGCCGAGGGCCTCCAGTTCGGCGGCGACCGCGCCGGCGGTGGCGCGGGTGACGCCGAGCTCGGCGGTGAGGA
>NZ_LIPQ01000280.1 GCF_001418135.1 Streptomyces aureus | reverse complement strand
TCGGCCAGCGCCCCGGCCGACGGCGCGCTGTCGGCCGGGGCGCTGGCCGAGATGACGGGCGGGGTGCTGTTCCGTACCGAGAAGAAGCTGGTGCGGGCCCAGTTGACGCTGGTCGGCAAGGTGCTGGCACGGGAGCCCGGCGCGGTGGAGGAGCTGCTGCCGGCCGTGGCGGAGGCCTTCGGGCACGAGGACACCACGATCCAGGAGCGGGCCCTGAAGCTGGTGGGCCGTCATGCGGCGGCGGTGGACGCCTCCGTACGCCGTGAGCTCGCCGAGCAGGCCGGTCTGCTGAGTCCGGTGCACCGTCCGGCGGCCGTGGCGCTGTTCGGCGGTGACCTGGAGGTGGCGTCCGGGGTCCCGTACGAGGAGATCCTGCCGCCGGTCCCGGAGCGGGAGCCGGTGGCTCCCCCGGCGACGACGGTCGAGGCACTGGTGGAGGAGCTGCTGACGAGGGGCCAGTACCAGGACTCGGCGGCGTTCGAGCGGACGCTCGACGGTCTGGTGCGGCTCGCGCGACGGGACCGGGCGGGTCTTGAGGCGGCGGTGCGCGAGGCGTTCCCGACGGAGCACTGGGAGCACCAGCACTACTTCAGCCACTACACCCACGGGGCGGAGGTGGTACTCGCGGGGCTGCTGGGGCTGCTGCCGGGGTGGCGCGTCGACTCCGGGCGGGCGAAGGGCAACGACCGGAAGGCCTGCCACCACGAGGCGCTGTCGGGGATCCTGGACGCGCGCCTGTGGGAGGCCGCCGATCTGATCGGCACGGACGCGCTGCCGTTCCTGCTCGCGGCACCGAATCTGCACAGTGGTGAGATCGACCCGGTGGTGCTGGTGGAGCGACTGCGCGGCTACCGGGACGCGGGCGTCGAGCCTGCCCCGGCCGACTTCGCCCAGGCGCTGCTGCGGGTCGGGCGCGGGGACCCGTCGGCCGGGCGGGCGGCCGAGGAGGCCGAGGCGCTCGGCACGCTGGCGGGACGACGGCTCGCCGCGTGGCTGCGGGCGGCGGAACCCCTGGGGACGAGGGTGCGGTTCCTCGACAGGGGGAAGGACCGGGCCTCGCAGAAGTGGTGGCTGACGGACCGGATCGTCGTCGAGATCGACGATCGTCCCGCGGTGCGCAAGGAGTTCCCGGCCGCGTTCCGGTGGCTGGGCGGCGAGCTGCGGGCGACTCCCCGTCGCTGCTACCACTGGCTGGACACGCGGGCGCACTGGGTCACGGCGTTGCCGCTGGACCGTGAGTTCGTGGCGGCGTGCGTCCTGTCCTCCCTCGCTTCGGGGGCCGACGCGGACCAGCGTGGCGTGACCGAACCGCTCACCGCGCTCGCCGAGGCGGGCGGCCGGGTCGGCCGGGCCGTCCATCTCGCCCTGGCGTTCGGTCTGGGCTGTCAGGACGCCGACGATCGGCTGCGCGCGGTGGACGCGCTGCTCGTCCTGGCGTCGCGGGGCGACCTGGACGCCCGGCGGCTCGGCACGGAGCTGGCGTGGCTGGTCGTGGAGGGCTCGGTGAAGCCGAACCGGCTGGCGGACGCGCTGCGGACGACGGCCGCCACGGGCGCGTACGGCACGGTCTGGGCGGTCCTGGAGCCGATGCTGCCGGCGCTGCTCGGCGCGGAGAAGCCGGTACGCGGTCTGGGCGAGGTGCTCGCGGTCGCGGCGGACTGCGTGGAGCGCTGCGGGGCCCGGGGTGAGGTGGCCGGGCTCGACGCGATGGCCTCGGCCCGGAGCGCCTCGCAGTTCGTCGTCCAGGCGAAGCGGCTGGCGGGCGCACTTCGCCGGGGGGCCGATCAGCCTCTGACAGAAACGGTCTGAATCGTTCTTTAAGCCTCTAGTTGGGCGCTTAACCCGTCAGTCACAAAGCGTTCGTGATCACGCAACACCACTGGGTCACAGTGAGGTCATGACCGATGTGACGTCTTCGAAGAGCGCCCGCCGTCCGCACCACTGGCGGCACGACCTGATCGAGCTCGCCGCACTGTTCACCGCAGTGGTGGTGGCCGACACGATCGCCAAGACCATCGCCAAGGGGCCCGACGGCCCCTACCTCCTGGTGTTCTCGGCGATCGCGCTGGTCGCCACCGCCGCCTTCCACACCTGGTGGGCGCGGAGGCGCAGTCATGCGAGCCATGCCCCGCCCGCCGGACACACCGGCGGGCACTCCACCGTGGCCGTCCCGGTGAAGGCCGAGGAGGAGCGGGGAGAGACGGGCCCCGCGGTGCCCGTCGAGACCGCGCTGTGGCGGATGCGCACCACCGTCGCGGACACGCCGGGCAGCCTCGCCGCCCTGTGCACGGTCCTCGCCCGCCTGGGAGTGGACATCCTCACCCTCCAGACGCATCCGCTCGCCGACGGCACGGTCGACGAGTTCCTGCTGCGGGCCCCCGCCGACCTCTCCGCCCGGGCCCTCGCCCGTGAGACGGCGGCGGCCGGCGGCCGCGACACCTGGACCGAGCGGGCCGACGCCCACGACCTGGTGGACACCCCGACCCGGGTCCTCGGCCTGGCCACCCGTACGGCACTCGACGCGGCCGAGCTGCCGCTCGCGCTGCGCCAGCTCCTGGGCCGCTGCACCCTCCACTCCGTGCCCGCCGTCTCCCTCACCGGCCGCCCCACCGGCGAACCCGCCCCGGTCGAGGGCGTCCTGGAGGAGACCGTGATGCGGCTGCGCGACCCCAACGGCGGCACGCTCATCGTGGAGCGGCCCTACCTCCCCTTCACCCCGACCGAGTTCGCCCGGGCCCGCGCCCTCGTGGAGCTCGACGCCCGGCTCGGCCCCCGCGTCCCCCGCAGCCAGGACGTACTGACCCTCCCCGAGGGCAACGAGATCACCGTCCGCCGCGCCGACCAGCGCGACCTGCCCGCCGCGCGCGCCATGCACGACCGCTGCTCGGCGCGCACCCTCGGCCTGCGGTACCACGGTCCCGTCGGCGACGCCGACCGCTACCTCGACCATCTGCTCAGCCCCCGCTTCGGGCGCACCCTCGCCGTCCAGACGGCCTCCGGCCGGCTCGTCGCCCTCGGGCATCTGCTCTGGGACGGCGACGAGACCGAGGTGGCGCTGATGGTGGAGGACGACTGGCAGCGGCGCGGCATCGGATCCGAGCTCCTCGGCAGGCTGGTGGCGATGGCCGAGGAGGCCGGCTGCGCGACCGTGTACGCGGTGACGCAGTCGTCCAACACCGGGATGGTGGCCGCGATGCGGGCGCTCAACCTCCCCCTCGACTACCAGATCGAGGAGGGCACCCTGGTGATCACAGCCCGGCTGGCCTCGGCACCGCGACCGGCCGCCCGGCCGCAGCACCGTGAGACCCGGCAGGAGCAGCCGCACGAAGGGGTGCGGCGGGCGGAGCGCTGAGCGCCCAGGTCAGATCCCGCCAGAGGTCCTCGACGTCCTCGAGACCGACCGACATCCGCAGCAGCCGGTCACTGACGCCCGACGAGCGCCGGTCGCCCTCGGCCACGATGCGGTGGCTGATGGAAGCCGGGTGCTGGATGAGGGTGTCGACGCTGCCGAGGCTGACGGCGGGGGTGATGAGCCGGACGCCGGCGATGACGTCGTGCGGGTCGCCGTACACCTCGAAGGCGATCATGGCGCCGCCGATCCGCGGGTAGTGGACCCGAGCGATCCGTGGGTCGGTGGCGAGGCGCCGTACGAGCTCCGCCGCCGTGCCTGACGCGGCCCGCACCCGTACCGGCAGGGTGGAGAGACCGCGCAGCAGCAGGTAGCCGGCGAGCGGGTGCAGCACTCCGCCGGTGGCGAAGCGGACCTGGCGGAGGGTACGGGCGAACTCCTCGTCACAGGCGACGACGCCGCCCATGACGTCACCGTGACCACCGAGGTACTTGGTCGCGCTGTGCAGCACGATGCGGGCGCCCTGCTCGACCGGGCGCTGGAGCACGGGCGTGGCGAAGGTGTTGTCGACCAGGAGCGGCACGGAGCCGCAGGAGTGCGCGAGGGCGCGGATGTCCGCCTCGGCGAGGGTCGGGTTGGCGGGCGACTCCACCATGACCAGGCCGGTGTCGGGGCGTATCGCGTCCGCCACGCCCGCCGGGTCGGTCCAGGTCACCTCGGTGCCGAGCAGACCGGCGTCGAGCAGGTGGTCGCTGCAGCCGTACAGCGGACGGACCGCGACGACATGGCGCAGGCCCTGGCTCGCCCGGGCGAGGAGGACGGCGGTGAGTGCCGCCATGCCGCTGGCGAACGCGACGGCGGCCTCGGCGCCCTCCAGGCGGGCGAGGGCCTCCTCGAAGCGGGCGACCGTGGGGTTGTCGAGCCGGGCGTAGACCGGGGGGCCGTCGAGCCGGGCTCCGGTGGTGGCGAACTCGTCGATCCGGGCGGCCTCGGCCCGGGCGTCGTACGAGGGGTAGGTGGTGGACAGGTCGATCGGCGGGGCGTGCAGACCGAGCGAGGCGAGGTCTTCGCGGCCGGCGTGCACGGCTTCGGTGGCGAGGGCTCTCGGGGTGGCCGAGGGGCCGTAGTCCATGGCGTCCATGGCGGCACTGTGAACGGATACCGGGAAGTAGCGGGAATTCGCCGTGCTACGTTCGCCAGATGGCCGATTCTGTCGTACTGGACGCGGTCGATCTGCACATTCTTCGCCTCCTGCAGAACGACGCCCGGACCACCTACCGCGAACTCGCCGCCGAGGTCGGAGTGGCACCGTCCACCTGCCTGGACCGAGTGGCGCGACTTCGCCGCACCGGCGTGATCCTCGGACACCAGCTACGGCTGGATCCGGCCAAACTCGGCCGAGGGCTTGAAGCGCTCCTTCTCGTCCAGGTCCGGCCGCACCGGCGGGAACTGATCGGTCCGTTCGTCGACCGGATCCGGGCCCTGCCGGAGTCCCGGGCGCTGTTCCATCTGACGGGACCCGACGACTACCTGGTGCACGTGGCCGTTGCGGACCCCGCCGACCTGCAACGACTCGTCCTCGACGAGTTCACGTCGCGCCGCGAGGTCGCCCGCGTCGAGACCCGGCTGATCTTCCAGGAGTGGGAGTGCGGCCCGCTTCTGCCGCCCGCTTCGAGCCCCTCCATGTCAGCCGACTGAGCCTCGACGAGGGTGACGCGGGCCCGCCGGAGGCGCCAGGATGGCCCCCATGCCAGAGACTTCCAGCAGCCCGCTGCCCCGCCAGGTCGCCGACGAACACGTCGACGCACTCATCGCCCTCGACCCGATCACCGGTACGTACCTGGGAGTCAAGGAGAGCGCCGGACTGCTGCCCGACTTCTCGCCGGCCGGGCAGCGGGCCGTGGCCGACCTCGCCCGCCGGACGCTCGCCCGGCTCGACGCGGCGGAGCGCGTCGAGGGTGCGGACAGCGAGGCCGAGCAGCGGTGTGCCCGTCTGCTGCGGGAGCGGCTGACGGCGGAACTCGCCATGTTCGAGGCCGAGGAGGGCCTCTGTACGGTCAGCAACATGCGCTCTCCGGCGCACAGCGTCCGCATCGTCTTCACCGTGATGCCGACGGAGACCGAGGAGGACTGGGCCGCGGTCGCCACCCGGCTGCGCGCGGTCCCGGCCGCGCTCGAGGGCTACCGTTCCGCGCTCGCGCTCGGTCTCCAGCGCAAGCTCCTCGGCGGGCCGCGCCCCACCGCCACCTTCGTCGACCAGCTCACCGAGTGGGCGGGCGGGGACAGCGGAAAGCCGGGCTGGTTCGAGGAGTTCGCCGCCGCGGCACCCGACACCCTGCCCGAGGATCTGCGCGCCGGACTCGCGAAGGCGGGCCGGGGCGCCACCGAGGCCGTCACGGACCTGCGGGACTGGATGCGGGACGTGTACGCCCCGGCCGTCGCCGGCGCCCCGAACACGGTGGGCCGCGAGCGCTACCAGCGCTGGACCCGCTACTTCAACGGCACGGACCTGGACCTCGACCAGGCGTACGCGTACGGCTGGACCGAGTACCACCGGCTGCTCGGCGAGATGCGGACCGAGGCCGAGCGGATCCTGCCGGGCGCCGGCCCCTGGGAGGCGCTCGCCCACCTCGACGAGCACGGCACCCATGTCGAAGGGGTCGACGAGGTCCGGGTCTGGCTCCAGCAGCTCATGGACGAGGCGATCGAGGCGCTCGACGGCACCCACTTCGAGCTCGCCGACCGGGTACGGCGGGTGGAGTCCCGCATCGCCCCGGCGGGCGGGGCCGCCGCGCCGTACTACACGGGCCCGTCCGAGGACTTCTCCCGGCCCGGCCGTACCTGGCTCCCGGTGGACGGCACGACGCGCTTCCCGGTGTACGACCTGGTGTCGACCTGGTACCACGAGGGCGTGCCCGGCCATCACCTCCAGCTCGCCCAGTGGGTGCACGTCGCCGACCGCCTCTCCCGCTACCAGGCGACCATCGGCAAGGTCAGCGCCAACTGCGAGGGCTGGGCGCTCTACGCGGAGCGTCTGATGGACGAACTCGGCTTCCTGCCCGACGCGGAGCGGCGCCTGGGCTACCTCGACGGGCAGATGATGCGCGCGTGCCGGGTGATCGTGGACATCGGCATGCACCTGGGTCTGGAGATCCCGGCGGACTCGCCGTTCCACCCGGGCGAACGGTGGACGCCCGAGCTGGCCCAGGAGTTCTTCCAGCGACACAGCAGCCGCCCGCCGTCCTTCGTGGAGAGCGAGCTGACCCGCTATCTGTCGATGCCGGGCCAGGCCATCGGCTACAAGCTGGGCGAGCGCGCCTGGCTGCTCGGCCGCGCCAACGCACGGGCGGCGCACGGCGACGCGTTCGACGCGAAGGCCTGGCACATGGCGGCCCTCTCCCAGGGCCCGCTGGGCCTCGACGACCTGGTCGACGAGCTCTCGCGCCTGTGACGACCGAGCACCGAGATCCCCGGCCGATCGCTTGATCGGCCGGGGAATCCCCTGCTATCTCTCGTACATGACCTCCGAGTACACCCCCGACGCCACCGACTGGCGCATTCTGGAAGCCCTCCAGTCCGAGGGCCGCTCCAGCTTCGCCGAGCTCGCCCGAACGGTGTCGATGTCGCCGTCCGCGGTGACCGAGCGGGTGCGGCGTCTGGAGGAGGCCGGGGTGATCGCCGGGTACACGGCGATCGTCGACCGGGACCGGCTCGGGCTGCCGATCCTGGCGTTCGTGCGCCTCCGCTACCCGCACGGCAACTACAAGCCGTTCCACGATCTGCTCGGCACCACGCCGGAGGTCCTGGAGGCGCACCACGTCACCGGCGACGACTGCTTCGTCCTCAAGGTCGCCGCGCGGTCCATGCGGCACCTGGAGGAGATCACCGGGAAGATCGCCGCGCTCGGCTCGGTGACCACCAGCGTGGTCTACTCCTCGCCGCTGCCGAGGCGTTCACTCAGCCGCTGAGCGCGTCCCCGCCGGTGCGGAGCCGTACGGCCGAGCCGTGCCGCGCCTTAACGACCTCCAGTTGGGCCGGGATCCGGCGGCGCAGGTCGCCGACGTGGCTGACGATGCCGACGCTCCGGTCGCGCTCGCGCAGCGAGTCGAGGACGTCGAGGACCTCGTCGAGCGTCTGCTCGTCGAGGCTGCCGAAGCCCTCGTCGATGAAGAGGGTGTCGAGCCGTACGCCGCCCGCCTCGTCCGTGACGACGTCCGCGAGGCCGAGGGCGAGCGCGAGGGAGGCGAAGAAGGTCTCGCCGCCGGAGAGCGTGGAGGTGTCGCGCTCGTTGCCGGTCCAGGCGTCGACGACGTGGAGGCCGAGGCCGGCCCGCTTGCCGCCGGAGCGCGCGTCGGAGTGGACCAGGGTGTAGCGGCCGGAGGACATCCGCTGGAGCCGGGCGGTCGCGGCGGCCGCGACCTGTTCGAGGCGGGCGGCGAGGACGTACGACTCCAGGCGCATCCGGCGCTCGTTCTCGGCCGAGGTGCCGGCGGTGAGGCCGGCGAGGCGGGCCACCCGGTCGTACTCCTCGCGGAGCGGCCCGAGGCGGCGGACCTCGGTGAGGGCCTGCCGGGAGAGGCCGGCCAGGCCGTTGGCCCGTTCGCGGGCGGCTGCCAGCGCCGAGTCGGCCTCGCGGAGCGCGCGTTCGGCCGCGGTGTGGGCGGCGCCCGCCGTCGCGGGGTCGGCCGGCGGGAGCGCGGCGGCGGCCGCGGTGCCGGGCTCGGCGAGCCGGTCCGCGACGGCGGCGGCCTCGGCCTGCCAGGCGTCCACTCGCTGCTGGTGGTCGCGCCGCTCGCCCTCGCGCAGGAGCGCGGCGGCGGCCTCGGCCGGGGTGGCGAAGCCCGCGCGGTAGGCCGCGTCGGCGAGCCGGTCGTCGGCCTCCTTGAGGCGCTGGGCGGCGACCTCGGCGGCGCGTACGGTGCCGGTGGCGTCGACCAGGAGGGCGATGCGCCGTTCCAGGCGGGTGGCGTGTTCGGCCACGGTGGCGAACGCGCCGCGTCCCCGGGTGAGTTCCTCGTCGAGGGCGAGCCGTTCGCGGTCCAGGGCCTCGCGCCGCGAGGTCCGTGCGGCGACCCGCCGTTCGGCCTCCCGCTGCGCGGCGACCCGCTCCTCGTACTCGCGCTCGGCCCGCGCGAGCGTCTCCCGTGCGCTGTGGGTCTGTCCGGCGAGCGCGTGGGCCTCGGCGTGGAGGCGGGTCAACTCCTCGACCTCATGGGCGAGTTCGCCGACGGAGGGCTCGGGCGAGCCGGCCGGGGCGCCCGCCTGGACCTCCGCGCGGGCCGTGGACCAGGACTCGTGGATGACGGCGAGCGCGCGCTCGGCGTCATCCACGAGTCCTGGTC
>NZ_LIPQ01000028.1 GCF_001418135.1 Streptomyces aureus | reverse complement strand
GGGGGAGGCGGCGGTGTGGCATGCGCCCGGGATGAGCTGGCGGGCGTCGGCCGCGCGCACCGTCGAGGTGTACCGGAAGGCGCTGGCGGAGACGCGCCGGCCGGTGTTCCCGGGTGGGGAGCGGATGGTGGGGCAGGGGCGGCGGCACGCCCCTGCCCCGACGGCCCCTCTCTCCTGGAGGAACGAGAAGGCCGTAGCGCAAGTCTAGCATCTCTTTTGGTTCGACCAAAGATATGGAGAGCTCCGGATGCGTCAATTCCGTTGCGGGGAAGGCGGATTGACGCATCCACGCCATGGCGAGTCCACGCAGAGACGAACTATGGATTCGATTCGGGGGCCGGGACAGAATGGAGATGTCTTCAGGGAACGCCCGGCGGCACGGGCCCCGGAAGGCGGAATTCACATTCCAAGTCCTGGAGGAATCATGTCCGTTGCGCAGAACGCCGGAATCCGCAAGACCGTCCGTCAGCTCCTGGTCGCGGTGGCCGCCTGTACCGCCGTCGCGGGCGGCGCCACCTTCGCCGTCGGCTCCGGCACCGACCACCCGGTCACCCCGCAGACCGTCGCCGGCGTCGCCGAGGACAACGGCTGGCCGGTCGTTCCGCCGAAGCCGTCCCCGACCAACTGACCTGACCCTTCCGGAATTTCGCCGGGCATATTCTTGCGCCGCCGGCCCCGCAATCGCTGCCACGATTGTGGGGCCCCGGCATTTCCGCGCCTCGGTCACGACGGCCCGCCATGCGGCCCCGCGCACCTGTCTCTGTCCGCACTTCCGCCCATTCCGGCATTCCCGCCGTCAGTCCAGCCAGCCGAGCCGCACCGCACGCGCCCCCGCCTCGAAACGGCTCGTCGCGCCCAGCTCCTGCATCAGCTCCGAGATCATCCGGCTGACCGTCCGCAGCGACACCCCCAGCGTGCGCGCGATCCGCTCGTCCTTCATCCCCGACGCGAGCATGTGCAGCGCCGCCCGCTGCTGCTCCGAAAGACCGTCGCCCCCCGCCTCGGAGATCGCCTCGTTGCCGTACGGGGTCGCCGTGTGCCAGCAGTGCTCGTACAGGCTCAGATACGGTCGTACGAGCGCGCTGCCCCGCGCCAGGATCGCACCCTCGCCCGGCTCCTCGGGCCGGATCGGCACCAGGGCGAACTGCTGGTCGGCGATGATCAGGTTCATCGGGACCACGGGGGCCAGCCGGATCTCCACGCCCAGCTCCGCCCGCTGCCCCAGGAACTTCTCCATCTGCGGGTCCGTGGCCTCCTGCCGGCCGTAGATGGCCCGCACCCGCACCCCGTTGGCGATCTGCCGCCGGTCCCGGTCGAGCATCCGGTCCGGGTTCTGCCGCCCCGGCATCCCCGGATGCAGCGCCGCCGAACTCTCCTGCATCACATCGGTGATGTCCTCGATGGCCTGCTGGATCCTGCGGTAGTCGGTCAGCGCCTCGACGTGCGCCTCCGCCTTCGTCAGCGCTTCGGCCCGCAGATAGGAACCCGCGAGGATCTCCAGCGTGCTGTACGCCTCGTCCGCCTCCGCCAGGTGCTCCCGCAGCCGCTCACGCTCCCGCTCCAGGAGCCGCAGCAGTGCGATCTCCGGGTCGATCGCCGCCACCGTGTCCGTCTCGGAACGCCAACTGCCGTCCTGCACGGCCGTGATGGTGGCATGCGCCTTGCCCGTCGGCACGATCAGTCCCAGGGTGAGGAGTTCGCCGCGACATCGCTCGTACTCCTCCGCCGCGAGCCCGAGTTCCCTGCGGACCTCCTCGAAGTCCGAGACGCCCCGACGGCGCAGCTCCTGGTACACGGCAAGCAGGACCTCGGTCGTGCCGTCCCCGATGCCGTCGCCCGCAGTGACCATGGCGAAGTGACCCCCTCATCCTCCGAGTCGCCCCGCCCTCACCTTGTCATACGGCTCGGCGGGAGTCCGTCGTGCAATGCCCGTACCCGTACCTGCACCTACCGTGACGCACCGGAACTCCTCGTACTAGGCGCCCTGTTCGGACCCCTCGCCGTCGAGCAGGCCGAGCCGCGCCGCCTTCACCCCCGCCTCGAAGCGGCTCGCCGCGCCCAGTTCCTGCATGACCTCCGAGAGCAGCCGGCTGACGGTCCGCAGCGACACCCCGAGACTCCGCGCGATCTGCTCGTCCTTGATGCCCGAGGCCAGCATGTGCAGCGCGGCCCGCTGCTGGTCGGACAGTCCGTCGCCGTCACCGCCGCTCCCGCCGGGCTCCTCGCCGTACCGGGAGGCCGCCTGCCAGCAGTACTCGTAGAGGGCGAGGTAGGAGCGGACGAGGCCGGGGCCGCGGGCCAGGATGGTGGGCGAGTCCGGGTCGTGCGGGTCCGTCGGCAGCAGGGCGAAGTTCTCGTCGGCGAGGACCATGTTCATCGGGACGACGGGGGAGAGCCGCAGCTCGACGCCGAGCGCGGCCCGGTCCGCCAGGTGCTGTGTCATCTCGGGCACGGTGCCGACCCGCCGGCTGTACATGGCGCGGACCCGCACCCCGCGGGCGGCCCGGCAGCGGTCCCGGTCCAGCTCGGCGGCCATGTCCTCGCGGCGTACGGACCCGGTGTGCATGACGTGGACGGCGGTACGGACGGACTCGGTGAGCTCGGTCAGCTCGCGCAGCACCCGCTGCGGGTCGGTGACGATCTCCACCTCGACCTCGGAGCGGGGCACGGCCCCGGCGCGCAGGAACGGTCCGGCGAGGGATTCGAGGGCGGTGTGCGCGCGGCTGGTCGCGGCGAGGCGCTCCTGGAGCCGGTCACGCTCCCGGCGGAGCAGCCGCAGCAGGGCGATGTCGGGGTCGACGACGGTCCGGTCGCCGGAGCGGCCCGAGGCGGTGAGTCCTAAGGAGGCGAGTTCCTCGCGACATCGCTCCCGCTCCTCGGCGGAGAGCTCCAGGCCGTCCGCCACCTGGTCGAAGGTGGTGCCGGGGCGGCTGCGGAGCTCCTGGTAGACGGCGAGAGCCTGCTCGCTGCCCGCGCGGGACACGGCGGCGTTTCTGGACACGGCGCAGCAGACTCCCCTCGGATCCACGCGGATCCTGTTGAATCGCCCCGCTAGACCCTGCCACAAAATCGAACGGCACGCACGGAGTTGACCGCCGACGCGAGTACGACGGCCGACGGCAGTCCCGGTGCCGGCCACCGCCCCGAGCGGCGGTCCGCGTACGGACCACGGGCCGCTCCCGTGCACCCGGCTGCGGCTCAGGCGGCGGGGGCGCTCGCCCGGCAGTCGGGGCACAGGCCCTTGAAGACGACCTCCGCGTCGTCCACGCGCCACTCCGGAAGGGCGCCCTCGGGCGCCGCGGGCGCGGCCGCCGCGACGTTCTCCACGCGGCCGCACACCGTGCACAGCGCGTGCTGGTGCGCGGGACCCGAGATCTCGAAGACCGCGGGCAGGCCGGGCCGGTCGAACTTGCTGACCAGGCCCGTCTCCTGGAAGTGCCGCAGCATCTCGTACACGGCCTGGCTGGTCAGCGTGCCGAGCCGCTCGCGGGCGGTGGTGGTGATCGCCTCGACGTCGAGATGGCCGCCGGCGGCGAGCACCGTGAGCACCTCCAGGCGCGGGCCCGTGACCCGCAGCCCGACGTCGCGCAGGCGCTGGATCACCGCCTCGCGGCCCGTCAGCTCTTCCACGACTGCCATCTTCTCCGCCCGCCCGCCCGCCATCTGGTCGGCTCAAACTTTTGTGGGCATCGTACCTCTTGCTCGTCAACCCCGTCAGGGCTCTGCGTCCGTCCGTCCGGTCGCGTCCAGTCGCCGGTCCTTCCAGCCGCCCGCCGTCCAGTCGCCGGCCGTTCAGCCGTCCGTCCTTCAGTCGCCCGCCGTTCAGCCGCCCGCCGTTCAGTCGTCCGTCCGGCACACGAGCAGGACGGACTCGGTCCGTTCGTCGATCCGGTGCCGCCGTCGGCCCTCGATGTGCAGACCCGCCGAGTGCAGTTCCGCCGCGAGCCGCTCGGGGTCGACGATCCACTTGTCGGTGGTCAGCACGACCCGCTCGGTGGACAGCTTCCCGGTCCTCGCCGCGTAGTACGTGATCCGCTCGCTCATCGACGGCAGGTCGAAGACCTGCCGGGCCACCACCCATTCGTCGATGCCGTCGAAACGGGGCACCTGGAACGCCCAGGTCCGCCGCGGCTCCGCGATCAGCCCCGGCAGCTGGTGCGCCGTGTAGTCGAGGGCGAGCGCCCCGCCCGTCTGCAGATGGGACGCCACCTCCCGCAGCAGCTCGGGCCGCCGCGCCGGGGGTACGGCGGTGACCATCGCGCCCGCGAGCAGCGCGAGTCGGTAGCTGCCGTCGAGCCGGAGCTCGGTGAGGTCCGTCCGGTGGGTGACGACGAGCCCGGCCACCTGCGGACCGATCCGGCGGGCCCAGCCGTCGAGGCGCTCCAGGGCCGAGGCGTCCCGGTCCACGGCTTCCACGGCGAAGCCGTGGCGGGCGAACGGGACGGCGAGCCGCCCGGCGCCGGAGCCGAGGTCCAGAACGGGTCCGCCGGTGGAGCGGGCGAGGCTGAGATACCGGACGATGTCCGCGCTGTGCGGGCCGAGCAGGGCGTCGTGCAGCCAGACGGAGTTCTCGTCGGCGGGGGAGACGGATTCGAGCCCGGGCAGGGTGTCCGAGGTGACCCGGACGCCGGCCCCGGGGGCGGGCTCCGGCTCCCGGCCGTATCGGGACGGCAGGACCGGAGCGAACGCTGCGGGCACGACGGGCAGGGAAGTGCCGCTCGGTGTGTGCATCGCTCCTCCAGGGGCTCGCTCGGTCCATGCCGTCCGGGCGAGGTACCCGTGCCGCCGGGGCCCGCGCCGCTGGACCCATCCTGACCTGGGGGAGGAACCCCGATCCACCGGATCGGGCTGCGTGAACACGCGATGGCGTGGATCTGCCACGCCCTGGAGTGCGGCTGTCGCTACAGCGTTCGGCTCCAGCGCCGGGCGGAGAGGGCGGCGAAGCCCAGGTGGGTGTAGAAGGGCAGTGCCGGGTCCGCCTCCGCGGGGAGTTCCACCCGCTGGTCGCGTGCGCCGAAGTTCCGCATCCGGTCCGTGGCGGCCGCCAGCAGGGCCGTACCCACACCTCGACGGCGGGAGCCGGACGCCACCGCGAGGGCGTACACCTCGCCCTCGCCCGGCACCGGGACACCGCCCGCGGCGACACCGACGACCGTGCCCTCCGTGTCGGTCGCGACGAGCCAGCCGAGCCAGCCGGGTGCGCCCCCGGGAATTTCAATTTCCGCGCGTATGCGGGGGAGTGCGCATTGTGCGGAGATCAGTCGCCGCATCGGGATTTCGTCCAGGATTCCCGCGTAGCTGCTCCGAATGACGTCGGCCAGCAGCCTGGATATCGTCGTCGCGTCGCCGGCCGCGGCCGTCCGAACGCCAGCCAGCTGCATCGGTTTTGTACCCTTCGACGTGCCGAGCCCGAGCCCCAACATACCCACAATAGCGGGGAATTCAGTTGTTCGTGACCGATGCGAAATCTACGAATTCGCTTAGTAAATAGCGTGGTTCGGCAGGCCGGACGTACTGATCGCACGTACTGAAGCGAGTCAATTAACCGGGGAAGGAACAGCAGGCGACGATCAAGGGCGTCATCGCGAGACCCGCGGCCGCGATGGTCATCAGACCGCGCAGGACGGGATGCCCGGCGCTGTGCGGAGTGAGGATGCGGCGCATCCGCAGCGCCGCCGACGGCCCGCCCGCCGCGAACGCCGACCGCGGCGCCCGCCCCGACGCGAGGGCGTACAGCGCCGTGGCGAGCGCGTCACGGGTGCACCGGCGCAACGCCCGGTCGTCCGCCGCCATTTCGAGCAGCAGCGGTACGGAGCCCTCCCCGTGCCGGGCGAGCGGCAGGCGTGAGAACACGGCCGCGAAGGCCTCCGACGCGGCGACGAGGAGATGGTGCCGCCCCGCGATGTGGGCCCGCTCGTGCGCGAGCGCCGCCGCGAGCTGGGCGGGCGTGAGGGCGTCCACCGCGCCCGAGGAGACGACGACCCGGCGCGAGCGGCCCGGCAGGCAGTACACGGCGGGGCGCTCGTCGTCGAGGACGGTCGCCCGCAGCGCGGGGTCGTACCGTCCGACGAGCCGCAGCACCCCCGCGTGCCGCACCCTCACCCGGCGGGCCCTGGCCAGCCGGCGGACGAACGCGGCGGCGGGCATCGAGAGCACGGCGAGGGAGAGCGCGAGGGCGAACCGCTCGCGCCCGTCGAGGCCCAGGAGCTGCTCGACCGTGGGGAGTTCGAACGCGAACATCATGTCCGCGAGGCGGTGGCTGCTGGCGCTCGACAGGACGAGCTGGGCCGGCAGCAGGGCGGTCGCGGCGGCGAAGGCGGCGCCGCACGCGGCCCACACTCCGAGGGCGAGCCGGGGCGCCTGCTGGGCCCAGCGCGCCCGGACGAGCAGCCAGGGGACGAGGAAGCCGGTGAGGACGACGAGGCCGAGCGGGACGAGGACGTGATGGTTCACGTTCACGCGCCGCTCCCGCCGCCGAGGTGCGGGTCGTGGTCGCCGCGGGCGGCGCGGAGGGCCGCGTCGAGGGCGTCCATGTCCTCGTCCGAGATGACCTCGACGAACCGGAGGAGGGCGGCGGGGCGGTCCTGACTGTCGCCGAGGGCGTCCCGCATCAGTCCGGCGGTGTACTCCTCGCGGCTGCGGACGGGCTCGTACAGCCAGGCCCGGCCGGCCTTCTCGCGGCGGAGCCAGCCCTTGCGGTGCAGGATGTCCGCGACGGTCATGACGGTCGTGTAGGCGACCCGTCGGCCGCGGTTGATGTCGTCGACGATCTCGCGGACCGTGGCGGGCCGCTGCCAGGCCCACAGTCGGTCCATGATCTCGGCCTCCAGCTCTCCCAGCCGGCGCACGTGCATCCCCTCCCCCTACGGGCGGCTCATCGTACGGGCCGGTCCCCTCGCTCAGGTATACCCCCCAGGGGTACGCTGGCAGGATGTCGACCCTCATGAGGATCCCTCCGCGGAACCGCCCCTGCGTGAAGGTCTGCGCCTCCGGCCCTCCCGGAGCGGTGGACTTGGTGCTCGTACGGCAGCTGCTCGGCCTCTGTCTCCGGATGACTCTCACGCTGTCCGCCGACTGTCCCCCGCGCAAGGGCGGTTGACGACGCCTCGCCAGTCCGTCATGTCACCCGGTCACGTCCGGATCAGGCGGGCGATCGCCTTCGAGGCCTCGCCCACCTTCACCTTCGCCTGGTCCCCGCCCTGCGCGATGGCCTCCGTGACGCAGCAGCTCAGGTGCTCGTCGAGCAGCGCCACCGCGCAGGACTGGAGGGCCGCGTTGATCGCGGAGACCTGGGTGAGGACGTCGATGCAGTAGACGTCCTCGTCGACCATCCGCTGCACCCCCCTGACCTGCCCCTCGATCCGGCGCAGGCGTCTGATGATGTCTTCCTTGTGCTGTCCGTAACCGGCCACGACGGGCTCCTCGGAGATTCGGCGGGGAAGGGCGGGTCCGCCGGTGGAACCACCGGCGGACCCGTCGATCAGTGGATGTCCGTCAGCGGTCGGCCGCCTGGAAGCCCCGCAGGCGCAGGCTGTTGCCGACCACGAAGACCGAGGAGAAGGCCATGGCCGCGCCCGCGATCATCGGGTTGAGCAGTCCGGCCGCCGCGAGCGGCAGCGCCGCCACGTTGTAGGCGAAGGCCCAGAAGAGGTTCGAGCGGATCGTGCCGAGCGTCTTGCGGGAGAGCCGGATCGCATCGGCCGCGGCCCGCAGGTCTCCCCGTACGAGGGTCAGGTCGCCGGCCTCGATGGCGGCGTCCGTGCCGGTGCCCATGGCCAGGCCGAGGTCGGCCTGGGCGAGCGCGGCCGCGTCGTTCACGCCGTCGCCGACCATGGCGACCGAACGGCCCTCCGCCTGGAGCTTCTTGACGACGTCGACCTTGTCCTGCGGCATGACCTCGGCGATGACCTCGTCGATGCCGACCTCGGCGGCGACGGCCTCGGCGACCGCCTTGTTGTCACCGGTGAGCAGGATCGGGGTGAGGCCGAGGCCCCGCAGCCGCCGGATGGCCTCGGGGCTGGTCTCCTTGACGGCGTCGGCGACCTCCAGGACCGCGCGGGCCGCGCCGTCCCAGGCCACCGCGATCGCGGTCCTGCCGGCCTTCTCGGCGGCGTCCTTCGCGGACTTGAGGCCCGCGGGGAGCGCCATGGCCCATTCGTCGAGGAGCTTCTCGCGGCCGACGAGGACGGCGTGGCCGTCGACGACGCCCTGGACGCCGAGTCCGGGGATGTTGGCGAAGTCCTCGGGGACGGGCAGCGTCCCCACCCTGGCGGCGGCCCCGGTGGCGACGGCCTGGGCGATCGGGTGCTCGGAGGAGTGCTCCAGGGCGCCCGCGAGCCGCAGGACGTCGGTCTCGTCGGTGCCCTCGGCGGTGTGGACCTTGATGAGGGTCATCCGGCCGGTGGTGACGGTGCCGGTCTTGTCGAGGACGATCGTGTCGACCTTGCGGGTGGTCTCCAGGACCTCGGGTCCCTTGATGAGGATGCCGAGCTGCGCGCCGCGGCCGGTGCCGACCATGAGGGCGGTCGGGGTGGCCAGGCCGAGGGCGCAGGGGCAGGCGATGATCAGGACGGCGACGGAGGCGGTGAAGGCCGCGGTCAGCCCCTGGCCGGTGCCCAGCCAGAAGCCGAGGGTGCCGAGCGCGAGCGCGATGACGACGGGGACGAAGACGGCCGAGATGCGGTCGGCGAGGCGCTGGGCGGCGGCCTTGCCGTTCTGCGCGTCCTCGACGAGCTTGGCCATCCGGGCGAGCTGGGTGTCCGCGCCGACGCGGGTGGCCTCGACGACGAGTCGGCCGCCGGCGTTCAGGGTGGCGCCGGTGACGGAGTCGCCCACGGAGACCTCGACCGGGACGGACTCGCCCGTGAGCATGGAGGCGTCGACGGCGGAGGAGCCCTCGACGACGGTGCCGTCGGTGGCGATCTTCTCGCCGGGGCGGACCAGGAAGCGGTCGCCGACCTGGAGTTCGGCGGTGGGCACGGTGACCTCGCGGCCTCCGCGCAGGACGGTGACCTCCTTGGCGCCCAGCTGCATCAGCGCCTTGAGCGCGGCGCCCGCCTTGCGCTTCGAGCGGGCCTCGAAGTACCGGCCGGCGAGGATGAAGGCGGTGACGCCGGCCGCGGCCTCCAGGTAGATGTTCCCGGCGCCGTCGGTGCGGGCGATCGTGAACTCGAACGGGTGGGTCATCCCCGGCGTGCCGGCGGTCCCGAAGAACAGCGCCCACAGGGACCACAGGAAGGCGGCGATCGTGCCGACCGAGATCAGCGTGTCCATGGTGGCGGCGCCGTGCTTGGCGTTCGTCCAGGCGGCGCGGTGGAACGGCCAGGCGGCGTAGACGACGACCGGCGCGGCGAGCGTGAGGCTCAGCCACTGCCAGTACTCGATCTGGAGCGCCGGGACCATCGCCATGGCGATGACGGGCACGGCGAGGGTGACGGCGGTGATCAGCCGCTGCTTGAGGGGCCGCAGCTCCTCGTCGGCCCTCTCCTCGTCGGAGGGGCCGCCGGGGGCGCCGGGGGCCTCGGACCGCGGGGGCGCGGGCTCGGCCGCGGTGTAGCCGGTGGCCTCGACGGTGGCGATGAGGTCGGCGACGTCGATGTCGGCGTCGAAGGTGACCTTCGCCTTCTCGGTGGCGTAGTTGACGGTGGCCTCGACCCCGTCCATCCGGTTGAGCTTCTTCTCGATACGGGCCGCACACGAGGCGCAGGTCATGCCGCCGATGGCGAGCTCGACCTGGGCGGAGCCCGGTGTCGTCGTTGTCATTAGCTCTTCCTGCTCCTCTTTTTCGGGGCTCGGTTCTCCCCCTCGCTTCGCCGGGGGGACTCCCACCGGGGCGCTGGAGCCGGGCTCACGGACCCGACCGTGCTCGCCTCCCTCGTTCCTCGGGAGGCTCCGCGCGCTCGGGTCCGTTCTCCGGCGCGCCCCTTCGGCTCGCTCGCCGGTCCCGGGGGCGGAGGCGCTGGTACGCCGGCGGCGGGTTTCGAGCACGGCGGCCGAGGGGGCTGTCGGTCAGGCGCGGCCGGTGAGCTCGTAGCCCGCGTCGTCGACCGCCGCGGTGATCGCGGTGTCGTCGGGCTCGCCGCCGGTGGTCACGGTGACGAGGCCTCCGTCGATGTCGACGTCGACGGAGATGACGCCGTCGAGCGCGCCGACGGACTTGGTGATCGCGGTCCTGCAGTGGCCGCAGGTCATGCCGGAGACGGCGTAGACCGTGACGGTGCTGTCGGCGACCGCGACGGCGGTGGCCTCCGTGGTGGTCGAGCAGCTGTTGTCGGGGGTGCAGCAGGAGCCCATGGCTTCTCCTCGGTCGGTTCGGTGGGACGAGATACCCTCGGGGGGTATCGGCTTCGGTTCCATGTATACCCCCCCTCCGTATCCGACGCAAGCAGTTCCCTGACTTGACTTGATACCCCCCAGGGGTATGGTGAAGTGCATCGAACGGCCCACCGGCGCCGCCACCATCCACGTACGGGAGAGCAGCCATGAACACCGGAGTGAAGATCACTGCCTATGTCGCCGCACTCGCCGCGACCTTCGGAGCGGCATACGGGGTCGGCGCGGGCGTCGGCCCCGTCGAGGAACCGAAGAAGGCCGGGCACGGGGAACACGCGGCCGCGCCCGCGCCGTCGAAGAGCGCGGCGGCGGACGGCCACGCCGGGCACGAGGAGGGCGCCCCCGCGAACACCCCCGGCACCACCGCCGCGAACACGCCCGGCGGCCTCCAGGTCTCCGAGGGCGGCTACACCCTGGCCATGGAGACCCCCGTCCCCGCTCAGGGCAGGAGCACTCTGAGGTTCTCCGTCAAGGACCCGGCCGGCAGGAAGGTCACCGCGTTCACCACCGAGCACGGCAAGGAACTGCACTTCATCGTCGCCTCGCGCGACCTCAACACCTTCCGCCACCTGCACCCCGTGAAGGCGGCCGACGGCACCTGGTCGGTGACCGCGGACCTGCCCGACGCCGGCGGGTACAAGGCCTTCGCCGACTTCAAGCCCGCCGTGCCCGGCGCCCGGGGCATCACGCTCGGCGTCGACCTCTCCGTGTCGGGGGCGTACGCGCCGAAGCCGCTGCCCGCCGTCACCCCGACCGCCACCGTCGACGGCTACCAGGTCCGCCTCGGCGGCACCCTCGACCCCGGCAAGGCCGGTGAACTCCGGCTCACCGTCACCAAGGCCGGAAAGCCGGTCACCGACCTGGAGCCGTACCTCGGGGCGTACGGCCACCTCGTCGCCCTGCGCGCCGGTGACCTCGCCTACCTCCACGTGCACCCGAACGAGGGCGGCCCGGGCCCGGACGTCTCCTTCACGGCCACGGCGCCCAGCGCGGGCACGTACCGCCTGTTCCTCGACTTCCAGCACGAGGGCAAGGTGCGGACGGCGGCCTTCACGGTGACGGCGGGCGGGGCAGGGGCCGGCGGCGAGGCGCCCGTTCCCGCGGCCGGCGAGGCCACGCACGATGCGGCAGGCCACTCGCACGGCTAGGCTGGCCAATGGACTAGACCTGTAGAGACGCATTCATGGAGGATGGGCTCGATGAGCAACCGTGCAGTCCTTGAGGTGATCGCCCTCGACGAGGAAGACGCGGTCGCCGCCCAGACCGGTGGAGCCGACCGGCTCGAACTCGTCACCGACATGGCGGCGGACGGACTCACCCCGCCCCGGACCGGCTTCGCCGCCATCCGCGCCGCCGTCGACATCCCCCTGCGCGTGATGCTCCGCCTCACCGACGGCTTCGGGGCGGGCGGCCCCGAGGGCGTCGACGCCCTGGTGGCCCGGGCCCTGGAGCTGCGCGAGGCGGGCGCCGACGAGTTCGTCCTCGGCTTCCTCACCCCCGACGGCGAGCCCGACCTGGTGGCCGTCGAGCGCCTCATCGCCGTCCTCGACGGCTGCCGATGGACCTTCCACCGGGCGATCGACCGCGCCGCCGACCGCGACGGACTGCGCAAGCGGCTCGCCGACCTGCCCGGCCTCGACACCTACCTGACGGCCGGCGCCGCCACCGGCGTCGACGACGGCGTGGCCACCCTCAAGGCCGAGGCCGCCCGCACGGGCGAGCCCGGCTACGAGGCCCGGATCCTCGTCGGCGGCGGCCTCCGCCTCGACCACCTCCCCGAACTGCGCGCGGCGGGCCTCGACGCCTTCCACATCGGTGGCGCGGCCCGCCCCCAGGGCTGGGCGGCCCCGGTCTCGGCGGACGCGGTACGGACGTGGCGCGAGGCCCTGGACGCGTAGGGGTTCCGACGGCGGCAGCGGGAGCACGGGACCGGCTCGGGGCGGGGCGGGGC
>NZ_LIPQ01000279.1 GCF_001418135.1 Streptomyces aureus | reverse complement strand
GCGCGAGGCACCGTCCCCGCCCCCGGCGGGGACGGTGCCTCGCGCTCCACCGACGGGTCGGCCGGGGTTATCAGCCAGCGGGACGCGGGCGTCGCGTACGCGCTCACCGCGAAGGAGCCGGCGAGCGACTGCCAGATCCCGCCACCGCCGGCCCGCCGCCCGGCGAGATCCAGCCGGTACAGGTCGGTCGCGGAGCGCACCGCCTCGCCCACGTCGCGCGGGAACGCGAGGCCCACCTCGGGCGCGGGGTCGGCGTCGGCGAGCCCGATCTCGTGCAGCGGCACGGGCCGGCCGAGCTTCTGCCCGATCGCGGCGGCGATCAGGTGCGGCGCGGCGCCCTGCGGCACCATGCCCTTCGACACCCACCGGGCGACCGAGGTCTTGTCGTATCGAAGCGTCAGGCCCCGTTGCGCACCGAGGTCGTTGACGCGCCGGGCCAGCCCGGCGTTGCTGATTCCCGCGAGGGCGAGAACCGTGCCGAGCTTTTCGTTCGGCCCGCGTTGCTCCCTGGACATGACGCCACCCCTCGACAACCCAGACGGCCGCCACGACGCCGGGCATAGGCGTGCGGCATTCGTAAACACAGCGTAGTTCGCCGCATCCCTACCGTTAAGGGGCGGTGTTCCGTATGGCGAGATTGTTGTGTGAAAGACCGACAGCCGGGCCGGGGGGACCGGCCCGTGCTCCCGCTGTGTGGCCGTGCGCCCGGCCGTGCGCTCTCTCGGCACGGCCGGGGGAGCGCTTCCATGAGTAGCGCGTGGGTCGGCCCGCTCGGCCGGGAAAGTGTCCCGGACCAGTGGGCTGGGGGATACCGCCGCCCCATTCCCCGCGGGCGGCGGACGGCGCCGGGAGGCGGGAGCGCCTCCCGGGCTGCCGGTGGCCGGTGCGAAGCGGTGTGCGTGGGCGGGTGCCCCGGACGCTTCTCGCCCCACCGGGGAAGGGCGATATTTGGCCGAATGCCGCCGGTGTTCAACTGGCCCATGCCAGGGGCGCATTCGGCTTTCGCGCGCGTGCACCCGGACTCCGCCCCGTGCGCCGTTGTCGTGGCAGCATGTCTCCCACCGAAACGGATGTGGAGGCGCCGATGCGATGGCTGGTGGGCTGGAGCAGTGTCGCCGCGGGCTTCGCAACGACGGCCGCGGCCCGGGCGGGCTCGATGAGCGGCTCGTACGGCGGCGGACACGGCTCCGGCTCAGGTGCCGGGTACGTCTCGGGATCCGGCTCGGGCTCAAGCGCCGACTACGGTTCCGGCCCGGGCTCCGGCTACGGCCACGCGGCCGCCACCGAGGGGCGCACGGTGCAACCGGTCGGCGCACAACTCCTCTGGGGCGACCCCGATCCGCTGTGGGCGGTCGGCGACTGGCGCCCCGACGAGGTGCGGGTCGTGGCCGTCGACGACCACACCCGTCTCGCCGTCCTCGGCTGTTGCGCCGCGAGCGACGAGGAACTGCGGATCGGCCTGCTCACCGCGCGCGGGGGCGCGTTGCGGCATCTCACGGCATGGCCCGGCAGCTACACCGCGGTCGTCAAGGCCGGCCGCCGGGTCACCGTCACCGGTGACCTCGCCGGCGCCCGGCCCGTGTTCCACACCCCGTGGGCCGGCGGCACCGCCTTCGCCACCGCCGCCCTGCCGCTGGCCGACCTGGTCGAGGCCCAGCTCGACATCGGCCACCTCGCGGCGCTGCTCGCCTGCCCGGAGACCCCGGAGGCGCTGCGCGACTCCACCCCGTACGAGGGCGTCCGGCGGGTGCCGCCGGGCCACGCGCTGATCCTGCGGGAGGGCTCGCGCGAGATCACCGGGTACGAGCAGGTCGCCTCGCTCGCGGTCGCGGCGGCCCAGGCCGACCCCCGGCAGGCCGTCGAGGGGGTCAAGGACGCCCTGATCGAAGCCGTACGCGCGCGCCTCACCGCCCCGCGGCACGCGCCCGAGGCCCCGCTGCCCGACCCGGGCCCGGTGCCCGGCATGGGGCCGGCCGACCGGCGCGCGGCCCGCGGCGCGGGCCCGGCGCCCGGCATCGGCGCCGACCTCTCGGGCGGCAGCGCGTCCGGCACCCTCGCGCTGCTCGCGGCGGGCCTCCCCGGGGTGCCGGGCACGATCACCGGGCAGGGCACCGGCGCGGGGGAGCGGCTGCTCGCCGTCACCTTCAACGACCTGGCCACGCGCGCGGGTTCGGACCGGGAGGACGAGCTGAAGCGGGCCGGGGCGATAGCGGCCGACCCGCGCCTGCACCACGTGGTCGTCGCCGGCGGCGAGGAGGCGCTCCCGTACGCCGCGCTGGACGGGCCGCTCACGGACGAGCCGGGGCCCTCCCTCGTGACGGCCGAACGGCACCGGAGACGGTTCGCGGGCGGCAGCGCCGACCACTTCACCGGCATGGGCGCCAAGCAGGTCCTGGACGCGCACCCGGCACGCCTCGCGGACCTCCTGATGGACCGCAGACGCCGCTCGCTCGTGCGTCCGGTGACGGCGCTCGCGAAGGCCTCGGGGACGTCGGCGGGCTCGCTCCTGGTGCCGCTGACGGTGTACCGGGCGGCGCGGAAGCTGGCCCGTACCCCGTACCGGACGGGCCTGGAGGCGGCCGCCCAGCGGGTCCTGGAGGCGAACCGCACGGCTCCGGACGGCTTCGGCCCCCTTGAGGCGTCCCTCTCGGCGCTCACCTGGTCTCGACCGGGTCCCGCGGCACGCTGGCTGACGGGGGAGGCGCTGGCTGAAGTATCGGTTCGCCTGAACCGGGCGGCGACGCTGCCGACCTCCGTACAGCGTCCGGGCGAAGCACGCGCGCGTGCCGCGCTCGCGCGTGCGGCGGCCGACCACCGGGTCCTGGAACAGGCCGCTGAGATCCGCGGCCAGCGCCTGCACGCCCCCTTCCTCGACAACCAGGTGGTACGGGCCTGCCGCACCCTCCCGGAATCGCTCCGCGTCCAGCCCGACGCCCGCGCGGGCGTCCTGCGAACGGTCAGCGGCATCGCCGTGCCGGCCCTCCTTCGCTCGGTGCGACGCTCTCAGCTCGGGTCGGGCAGCCCGGCGGGGTCCGGCAGGCGTTCAGCAGCCCGGCCGGGTCCGGCAGGCGCTCACTCGAACGCGTGCTGTGGCGA
>NZ_LIPQ01000278.1 GCF_001418135.1 Streptomyces aureus | reverse complement strand
CTTCGGGGGAGCGGCGGCCGGGATGCCGACCCTACGCCGGACCACACGCGGCCGCCGTCTCCCCCGAAGGAGCGCACCCCATGAAGATCGCGGTACTCGGCACCGGCGAGGTCGGCCGCCGGCTCGCCACCAAGCTCGCCTCCCTCGGCCACGAGGTCGCCATCGGCTCCCGTACCGCCGACAACGCCGAGGCCGTCAAGTGGGCCGAGGAGTACGGCGGCGGGCACGGCACCTTCGCGGATGTCGCCGGGCCCGCCGAGCTCGTCGTCAACGCGACCGGCGGGCTCGTCTCCCTCGCCGTCCTGCAGTCCGTGGGCGCGGACGGGCTGCGCGGCAAGGTCCTCCTCGACGTGTCGAACGGGCTCGACTTCTCCGAGGGCTTCCCGCCCAAGGTCGTCACCCCCGACGGTGTCAGCGTGGCCGAGCAGCTCCAGCACGCCTTCCCGGAGACCCGGATCGTCAAGTCGCTCAACACCATGACCAACACGGTCATGGTCGAGCCGGGCCGCGTCCCCGGGCACCACAACGTCTTCCTCAGCGGCGACGACGAGGACGCCAAGGCCGTCGTCGCCGGCCTGCTCGGCTCCTTCGGCTGGGCGCCCGACCGGATCCTCGACCTCGGCGACCTGACGAGCGCCCGCGCTGTCGAGCAGCTCGTACAGCTGTGGCTTCGGCTCTACGGGATGCTCGGCACCGGCGACTTCAACTTCTCGGTCGTCACGGCGCCGACAGCGGCTGCCTGAGCTCCTCCGGCCCCTGCCCGCGCAGGTGGTCGAGCAGGCCTGCGGGCTCCGGGTACGGCTCCTCGTGCGGGAGCAGGAGCCGGGCCGCCGCCAGGTCACCCGAGCGGACCAGTTCGTGGACCCGGTGCGCGAGCGGGGTCACGTCGCGTACGGACACCGTCCACTCGTCCGCGTACCGGCGGGACGCCTCGCCCGACAGGCCGAGCTGGAGCGAGCGGTACGGGAGTGGGCGGAGGTGCGGATCGCGCTCCGGGTCCCACTGGACCCGCGCCGGCGCCTGCCTCAGCTCCCGCTTCCAGGCGGCCTGGTCGGGGTGGAACCCGCGTTTGTAGTGGGAGAGGCAGGCGTTCCGCAGGGCCCACTCGAAGCCCTCGCGGGTGATCTCCACGGCGAGGACGGTCTCCTGGCCTTCCTTCTTCCCCCAGCCCGAGCGGTACATCATCCACAGGAACGACGGCTTGATCCATGTCATCCGGTCCCGCTTCCAGGCGGCCGGAAATCGTCCCTCGCGGGCCGCGGGCAGGCCGATCTCGGGCCGGTACGCCTGGTAGACGGTGACCGTACGGTCGGTGTGGAGCGCGCGGATGCGGTACTTCGGCTCGTCGATGGCCGACTTCGTTTCTTCCATGGCCATGAGGATGGGTGAAGTCGGGCGCCGGGGCCACCGGTTATCCGTGTCCGGCGGTGGACGGTGCGGGCGGGCCCCTCAGGCCACCGCCGCCGCCTCCCGTGCGTCGTACTCCTCCCGTGCCGCCGCGATCTCGTTCTGGTGCTGCTCGGTCCAGGTGACGAGGGAGCGGATCGTGGTGTGCAACGTGCCGCCCAGGGGCGTCAGTGCGTACTCGACGCGGGGCGGGACGACCGGGTGGACCGTGCGCTTCACCAGGCCGTCGCGCTCCAGCTGGCGCAGGGTCACGGTCAGCATGCGCTGGCTGACGCCGTCGATCTCGCGCTTGAGCTCCGTGAAGCGCAGCACCCGGCGGTCGAGGAGGGCGATGACGAGGAGCGACCACTTGTCGGCGACCCGGTCGAGGATCTGCCGTACCTCGCAGTCCTCGCGGGTGTCCCACTGGAAGGGGTCGGGATCCCCGTCGTCCCCGTACGTTCCCGTGCAGTGACTCGGCACCTTCGAAGTGGGGTCCATGGCACCCGATGATCCCGCAGGGCCTCGACGGTCACAAGAGGGAACCGACCCCCGGATCGGTAACCGGAGGACCTTTCGGGGGCCCGGAGAGGCCCTGGAGGTCCGGAAGGATCAGGAGGTCCCGGTCCCCGACGCTGCGACCAAGGTCACGGCCTGGGTGCGCCTGTACGCGCCTAATGTGGAGGGATGAACGATTCGCCCGGCTGTCCGCTGATCGGCGTCGCCGCCACGTACATGCCCCGGCTCTCGGAGATGACCTCCGAGCCGGGGCTCGCGGCTGCCGTCGACCAGCACGCCGCGGCCGTGCGCGACGCCCTGATCCCGGCCCAGCGGGGGCCGCGGGGCCGGACCGTCCGGCGGGAGGAGCTCGCCGACTACGTCCTCGGGTTCACCGACTGGCTGACCGGGGCCGACTGGACCGAGCCCGTCGGCCACGACTTCGCGACCCTCCGCCTGACGGCGGTCTGCTGGCTGATCCGGGAGTACGACCTGCTGGACGCGTGAGGTCGGATCCGGGAGTACGACCTGCTGGACGCGTGAGGTCAGGGTGCCTGTCGGGCGGTGGGTGCCGCCGCCGGTGCCTGAGCCGGCTCCGCGGTGGCGTCGGCCGCCGCGGCTTCGGCCGTCGCCTTCGCCGCCTCCATCGCCGCCCTGCTCCGGCGGGCCGTGCGCAGGGCGTCCCAGGTGAGGATCGTCAGGGCGAGCCAGACGAGGGAGAAGCCCGCCCAGCGCTCCGGCGGCATCGCCTCGTGGAAGTAGAGGACCCCGAGGAGGAACTGGAAGGTCGGTGCCAGGTACTGGAGGAGGCCGAGCGTCGACAGCGGTACGCGGATCGCGGCCGCCCCGAAGCAGACGAGCGGCACCGCCGTGACGATGCCGGTGGCGGCGAGCAGGGCCGTGTGGCCCGCGCCGTGGGAGCCGAAGGCGAGGGTGCCCTGGGTGCCGAGCCAGACGAGGTAGCCGAGGGCCGGCAGGAACTGGACGGCGGTCTCGGCGGCGAGTGACTCCAGGCCGCCGATGTTGACCTTCTTCTTCACCAGGCCGTAGACGGCGAAGGAGAAGGCGAGGGTCAGGGAGATCCAGGGCGGCCGGCCGTATCCGATGGCCAGGACGAGGACGGCGGCGAAGCCGATGCCGACCGCGGCCCACTGCGCGGGGCGCAGCCGTTCCTGGAGGACGAGGACGCCGAGGGCGATGGTGACGAGCGGGTTGATGAAGTAGCCGAGGGAGGCCTCGACGACATGGCCCATGTTGACGGACCAGATGTAGAGGCCCCAGTTCACCGTGATGACGGCGGCGGCGACGGTGATCAGGCCGAGC
This sequence comes from Streptomyces aureus, assembly GCF_001418135.1. Lineage (GTDB taxonomy): Bacteria > Actinomycetota > Actinomycetes > Streptomycetales > Streptomycetaceae > Streptomyces > Streptomyces aureus_A. Next base: position 5,641 of record NZ_LIPQ01000278.1, on the reverse strand, counting down.
TTGCGCGGGCTGCGGACGAGCTCGCGCATCCAGCCCCAGCGGCGCACCGCGAGCAGGGCCACGCCGACGAAGACCAGGGACCACACCATGCGGTGGGCGAGGATCTCGACCGATCCGGCGGGCTTGAGGAGGGGCCAGAAGAGCGGGACCAGTCCCCACATGCCGTAGGCGCCGATCCCGTAGAGCAGTCCTGCTCGTTCCTCGTTCTCCGTCTTCACCGGACCTCCCGCCCTGTGCCGCGCTGTCCTGTCGAAGGTAGCGCCGCACGGGGCGGCTTGTCATGCCCGTACCGCTATACGGTCATGACCGGAGGGGGTGGTGGTCAGGAGCCGGCGAGGGCTTCCTTGATCGTCACGGCGATCGGGGTGGTCGGGCGGCCGATCAGGCGGGCCAGGTCGCCCGTCCGCCGGGCGAGCGCGCCGTGCTCGACGGCCCGGTCGACGTCGACCAGGATCTCGGCGAAGGGGGCCGGGACGCCGGCGCCGGTGAGGATCGCGAGGTGCGCCTCTGCGGGCACGTTGCTGTACGTGATCTCCCGGCCGGTCTGGGCGGCGACCTCGGCCGCGTACTCGGCGAGCGACCAGGCGGTGTCGCCGCTCAGCTCGTACGTCTTGTTCAGGTGCTCCTCGGCGGGGCCGGTCAGGACGGCGGCAGCGGCGGCGGCGTAGTCGGCGCGGGAGGCGGAGGCGATCCGGCCCTCGCCGGCGTTGGCGACGACGGCGCCGTGGGCCAGGACCGGGGCGAGGTTGGCCGTGTAGTTCTCGGTGTACCAGCCGTTGCGCAGGAAGGTGTACGGCAGGCCGGAGTCGAGGATCAGCCGCTCGGTGACCTTGTGCTCGGCGGCCAGGTCGAAGTCGGCCTCGTCGCCGCCGAGGACGCCGGTGTACGCGAGCTGGGCCACGCCCGCGGCCTTGGCGGCGTCGATCACGGCGGCGTGCTGGACGACACGCTGCCCGACCTCGCTGCCCGAGACGAGGAGCACCCGGTCGCCGGCCTCGAAGGCTCCGGCCAGGGTCTCCGGCTTGTTGTAGTCCGCGATCCGCAGCTCGACACCGCGCTCCGCGAGGTCGGCGGCCTTCGCCTTGTCGCGGACGACGGCGACGACGGACTCGGCGGGGACGGTGGGGTCGGCGAGGAGGGCGTCGATGACGAGACGGCCGAGCTGGCCGGTGGCTCCGGTGACGACGAGGCTCATGGTGCGTCCTTTTTCCGTGGGGTGCGGTGGGCGATGCACTCACCGTACGTCTGGCGCTAACTTTTCGTAAGTACCCACTTTGAAGTAAGGTACTGGCATGGGAGTAAGTGATGAACCGAAGAGCCTGCTCGCGGACGTCGACGGCGCCATGTGCCCGTCCCGCCTGGTCCTGGAGCACGTCACCAGCCGTTGGGGCGTCCTGATCCTCATCGCGCTGAGCGAGCGCTCGTACCGCTTCAGCGAGCTCCGCCGACGCGTCGGACGCGTCAGCGAGAAGATGCTCACCCAGACGCTCCAGACCCTGGAGCGCGACGGCTTCGTCCACCGCGCCGCCCAGCCCGTCATCCCGCCCCGCGTCGACTACAGCCTCACGGCCCTCGGCGAGGAGGCCGCCCGCCAGGTACGGGAACTCGCCCAGTGGACCGACCACCGCGTCCCGGAGGTCGAGCGGGCCCGCGCCCGGTACGACGAGGCGCGTCGCGAGCGTGCCACGGATCTGTCCCAATGATGTTGTAACCAAAGCGAGTTGTCGGTGCCCGGCCGTACGATCTCCTCACCGTTCGTGGTGAATCCGTGAGGACCGTGGGGGAACTGTGGCGTACGCGGACCGAAGACTTCTGCACGCCTGCTGCGCCGTACTGGCAGGCGGCCTGATCGCAACCGGCTGCACCAGCGGAGCCGGCGACGGGGAGGGACCCGACGGCAAGGGGAGTACGAGCGCGAGCACCGCACCGGGAACCGCCAAGGCGCCGACCACCGCCCCGGCTCCCACCCCGACCGCCCTCGACTTCACCCCGGACCCGAAGCGCGCGCCGAAGACCGAGGCCGAGGCCCGCCGCCTCGCCCTCGCGGTCGTCGCCGGGCCCGACGCCTGGGCCCCCGGCTACGTCAAGCGCACCCCGTACCTCAGCGACCCGGACTACTGGCCCGTCCTCGGCGCCAACTGCTCCTGGGAGAGCGGCACCCGGCCCGCCGACGTCCTGGCCAGCGTCACCGCCTACAGCGAGCTCCCCGCGACCGGCGGCAAGGGCGTCCTGCGGGTCGCCGCCACTGTCACCGTGCACCGCACCGAGTCCGCCGCCGACTGGGAGATGGCGTCCACCCTCGAAGAGGCACTGAACTGCCCCGACCAGAAGCTCCGCGACGGCGAGAGCGTCACCGGACTCATGTCGCTCGGCAACCCCTTCGGCGTCGGCGGCAACGCCACCGCCCACGACTCGATCCGCGAGGGCGGCTTCTACCTCAACGACGCCGTGAAGGGGAAACAGCCCTACAGCTGGTACCAGTCCCGGATCGGCCAGGTCACCGTCGCCACCGTCGTCAAGGGAGCCCCCGGCTACCAGGAGTTGAGCGACGCCACCACCACCGGCACGTCCCAGGCACAGGTCCAGGCCCTCGTCACCATGCTCGAACGCGCCGAGGATGCGCTGGAGGTCAAGCCGTGAGCCCCACCACCACCCCGCAGCCCGAGCCCGGCGCCCTCCGGCCGCTGCTGCCCTCCGACCCCTCCGCGATCGCCGGATACCGGCTCCTCGGCCGCCTCGGTGCCGGCGGCATGGGCGTCGTCTACCTCGGCCGCACCGCCGCCGGCGAACTCGCCGCCGTCAAGGTCACCCACGCCGACCAGGCAGACCAGCCCGACTTCCGGGCCCGCTTCCGCCGCGAGGTCGAGGCCGCCCGCCGCGTCTCCAGCCCCTGGGCCGTCCCCGTCACCGGCGCCGACCCGGACGCCCCGGAACCGTGGATGGCCACCGCCTTCGTCGCCGGCCCCTCCCTCGGCGAGGCCGTCGCCGCCCACGGCCCGCTGCCCGAGCGGAGCGTCCGCCTCCTCGGCTGGTCCGTCGCCCGCGCCCTCGCCGCCGTGCACGCCGCCGGGCTCGTCCACCGGGACGTCAAGCCCGGCAACGTCCTCCTCGCCGTCGACGGACCCCGCCTCATCGACTTCGGCATCGCCCGCGCCACCGGCGAGACCGCGCTCACCGCCACCGACATGGTCGTCGGCACCCCCGGCTTCCTCGCCCCCGAGCAGGCCGAGGCCCGCACCGACGCCATCGGCCCGCCCGCCGACGTCTTCGCCCTCGGCTGCCTCCTCGCCTACGCGGCGACCGGCCGGCCCCCGTTCGGCACCGGCGCCGTGGACGCCCTGATGTACCGGACCGTCCACGACGAACCCGACCTCACCGGCGTCCCCGAGGGACTGCTCGACCTCGTCCGCTCCTGCCTCGCCAAGGACCCCGCCGGACGGCCCACCGCGGCCGAGATCGGCGTCCGGCTCGTCGAGGACAGCCCCGGCGACGACGCCGAATGGCTCCCCGCACCCGTCGTCCGGACCATCGCCGAACGCTCCGCCCGGATGCTCGCCCTTCCCGAGATCGACGTCACCGAGGCCGGTGCCACCACCGGCGCGGCCGCTCCGGAGAAGAGCCGACGCGGCTTCCTGCTGCTCGCCTCGGGCGCCGCCGTGCTGGCCGTCGGCGGCGGCGCGGCGGCCGTCTGGGCGGGGCTCGGGGGCGACAAGGAGACGGACGGCAAGGGCGGCGGCAAGAAGCCCGTACCGCCCCGCACCAGCTGGACGATCGGCGTCCTCGCCGACCTGTCCGGGCCCGGCAGGGAGATCGGCCGGGCCCAGGAGCGCGGCGCGCGCCTGGCCGTCGAGCAGTTCAACGCCCGCAAGGACAAGCCCTTCACGCTCGGCCTCAAGGTGGTCGACGACCGGGGTGACGCGTCCCGGGCTCTGGCGACCGCCAAGGCCCTCACCGCCGACCCCGGAGTCCTCGCCGTCCTCGGCCCCACCGGCGATGCCGTCGCCGAGGCCGCCATGCCCGCCTTCGAGGAGGCCGGGCTCCCGCTGATCACGGTCTCGGCCGGGTACAACCTGCTCACCATGCGCACGGGCTCAGCGGCGAACGCGACGTTCCTGCGCGCCATCCCGAACCACATCAGCGCGGGCACCCACCTCTCGTTCGCCGCCACCCTGCTGCCCGAGATCCGCCGCCCCGGGGTCCTGGAGGACCGGACCGAGGACCACTACAGCTGGCAGGTCACCGGCGGCGTGCGCTTCGGCTTCGGGCAGGCCGGGATTCCCCCGCACTTCCGGGTCGTCCCCGCCCACGCCGACGCCGGCGCGTACCGCCGGGTGCTCGGCGAGATGATCGACGCGGGCATCGACGCCTACGTCCACTGCGGCGTCACCGAGACCGCCGTCCACGCCGCCCGAGCCCTCACCGAACTCGGCTTCACCGGACCGAGGTTCACCGGCCAGGCCGTCTTCGGCCAGGACTTCGTCAAGCAGGCCGGGGCGGCCGCCGAGGGCTGGTACGTGTGCGCGCCCGTCGCCGACCCCGCCACGCAGAAGACGGCCGCCGCCTTCACCGCCGCCCATCGCAAGCGGTTCGGGACGGCACCCGCGTACTACGCGGGCGAGTCGTACGACGTCGTCACGATGACGATCGAGCAGCTGAAGGCCCAGGCGAAGGCCGACGGCAAGCCCGCCCGCAAGGGCCTGTGGGCAGCGCTGCGCAAGCAGAAGTACACCGGTGTGATGGGCGGTTACCACTTCAACGAGTTCGGCGACCTGGGGATGGGCGGCACCTTCGTCTTCGCGGTGCAGAACGGCGCGTACAAGCCGATCGGCTCCGCGCCCCTGCTGCCGAAGAAGCCCGAGAAGAACGACAAGAAGGCCTGAGTCCGTGCAGCCGCTGCGCAAGGCCGACCCGTCGACCCTCGCCGGTTACCGGCTCCTCGGGCGGCTCGGCGCCGGCGGCATGGGCGTGGTCTTCCTCGCCCGTTCCGCCGGCGGGACGCTCGCCGCGCTCAAGCTGATCCGCGCCGAGCACGCCGCCGACCCGGGATTCCGGGAACGCTTCCGCCGCGAGGCCCGCGCCGCCGAGCGCATCACCGGCCGCTGGGTCGTCCGCGTCCTCGGCGCCGATCCGGAGGCCCGCGAACCCTGGCTCGCCACCGAGTACGTGCCCGGCCCCTCGCTCGCCGAGGCCGTCGGCCTGCACGGCGCCCTCCCCGAGCCGACCGTCCGGGCCCTGGGCGCCCGGCTCGCCTCCGCCCTCACCGACATGCACGAGGCCGGGCTCGTGCACCGCGACGTCAAGCCCGGCAACGTCCTCCTCGCCCTCGACGGCCCCCGCCTCATCGACTTCGGCATCGCCCGCTCCGCCGGAGCGACGGCCCTGACCGCCACCGACGCGATGATCGGCACCCCCGGCTTCCTCGCACCGGAACAGGCCCGCGTCACCGGCGCTGGCGAGGTCGGCCCGGCCAGCGACGTCTTCTCGCTCGGCTGCGTCCTCGCCTACGCGCTCACCGGCGAACGGCCCTTCGGTGCGGGCGCGGTGGCCGCCGTCGTCTACCGCACCGTCCACGAGCAGCCCGACCTCGACGGCGTACCGGACACCCTCCTCCCGCTCGTCACCGCCTGTCTGGCCAAGGACC
>NZ_LIPQ01000277.1 GCF_001418135.1 Streptomyces aureus | reverse complement strand
ATCGGCACCTGGACGGCGGTCGGCGCGGCCGGCGGCGCGGCGGGCGGCTTCGTCGGCGGCGTCCTCGTCGACCTGCTGTCCTGGCGGTGGGTCCTGCTCATCAACGTCCCCGTCGGCGTCCTCGTCCTCGCGGGCGCGATGCTCTGGCTCCGCGAGTCCCGCACCGGCGCCGGCCGCCGCCTCGACCTGCCCGGCGCGGTCCTCGTCACCGCGGGGCTCGCCACCCTCGCGTACGGCATCGTCCAGACCGAGGAGGCGGGCTGGACTGCCCCGGCGACCCTGCTCACGCTCCTCGGCGGTCTGGCGCTCCTGGGCGTCTTCGTGGTGGTGGAGGCCCGCACGGCGGAGCCGCTGATGCGGCTGAGCATCTTCCGTACGCGCGCGGTGTCGGCGGCCAACGTGGCGATCCTGCTGTGCGGTTCCAGCTCCTTCGGCATGTGGTTCTTCATGACCACTTACGCGCAGAGCGTCCTCGCCTACACCCCGCTCCAGGCCGGTCTCGCCCTGGTGCCCAGCTCCCTCAGCGTCGTCCTGGGCTCCAAGCTGGCCCCCCACCTGATGCCGGCGGTCGGCGCCCGGAACCTGGCCGTCATCGGCGCCCTCGTCGGGGCGGCGGGCTTCGCCTGGCAGTCGACGCTCACGGCCGACGGCACCTTCCTCGGGACGATCCTGGGCCCCGGCATCCTGATGATGGCCGGCCTCGGTCTGGCCACCACCCCGCTGGCCGCCCTCGCCACCTCCAGCGCCGCCCCGTCCGACGCGGGCCTCGTCTCGGGCCTGGTCAACACCTCCCGCACGATGGGCGGCGCGCTGGGCCTCGCGGTCCTCTCGACGATCGCCGCGGCGGCCACCCCCGCCGTCACCTCGGGGGCGCCGGACCCGTCGTCCCTGGTCCCGGGGTACGCGATGGCCTTCCGGGTGGCGACGGGCGTTCTGATCGGGGCGGCGGCGCTGATGCTCCTGTGGCTCCCGAGGCCGGCGAAGACGGTGGCCGGCCGCGGGTGACAATGCCCGGGTGATATCGATCAAGAACAAGCTCAGAACCGTTGTGACCGCGCTGGCCGTCGGTGGATCCCTCCTCGTCGCGCCGTCGGCCTCGGCGGAACCGGTCCTGGCCGTGACCACCGGCGCCGTGTTCAACGACCCGAACAGCACCGATCCCTCCGCCAGGGGGCGGATCCTCTCCCACCTGGCAGGCCTCGTCGACGGCGCGGAGGCGGGGTCGTCCGTCCGGATCTCGCTGTACCTGTTCCACTCCGTGTACCTGGCCAACAAGCTGGGCGACGCCCACAAGAGGGGCGTCGCCGTCCAGGTCGTCGTCGACGCCGACAGCAGGTCCACCGGGCTCGAAACCCTGAAGACCCGGCTGGCGGACCCGGCGGGCAGCCCCGACTCCTGGGTGCGGACCTGCAAGCCGGAGGAGGCCTGCCTGGCGCTGGACCCGGGCACCACGGCGGCGGACCCGAACGGCACGTACGACAACGTCAACCACAACAAGTTCTTCCTGTTCTCCCGTACCAAGGGCAAGGGCGACATCGCGGTCGACGACGTGGTCGTGCAGGGCTCCGGGAACCTCACGAGCCAGGACACCGACGACTGGTGGAACGACGCCCTGACGGTCGTCGGCAACGCGGAACTGTCCGCCGCGTACACCCGGTACTTCGACGACCAGGCGGCGGCCGCCGTCGGGCAGACGCCTCAGGTCGCGGACTACGCGCACGACACCCAGGCGGGCAAGGCGAAGGTCTACTTCTTCCCGCGGTCCGGCACGGACACGGTCGTCAACATCCTCGGGACGGTGGCACCGGTCGGCACCCCGGACTCCTGCACGGGCAACTCGCCGGGCTACGGCACCCCGGACGGCCGTACGAGGATCCGCATCGCCCAGGGCCACATCACCCGCACCGAGGTGGCCAGGAAGCTGTGGGAGCTCGCCAACGCCGGGTGCGAGATCGAGATCGTCTACCGGTCGCTCGACAACTGGACGGCCGACGACAAGCCCATGGGGCAGGTGGCCAACTGGCTGACCAGGCCGGTGACGGGCAAGGGCCGCATCACCCTGCACCAGCTCGACAACGACAAGCGCGGCGGCTCCGACTCCCACACCAAGTACCTGCTGGTCGAGGGCACGTACTACGGGGGCGTGGACAAGAAGATCGTCTTCACGGGCAGCCACACCTACACGACGACGGCGCTCAGGTACAACGACGAGACGCTGCTCAAGTACGAGGACGCGACGGTCTTCGACGCGTACGTGCGGAACTTCGAGGCCCAGCGGGCGGCGGCGATCGCGGGGCTGTAGACGCCGGGACCTAGAGCCACCCCTGCCGGCGGGCCGCCCTGACCGCCTCCATGCGGTCGCGTGTGCCCGTCTTGCCGATCGCCGACGACAGGTGGTCGCGGACCGTCGACTCCGGGAGGTGCAGGGTCGCCGCGATGTCCGCGATCGTCGCACCGTCCACCGCGGCCGCCAGGGCGTCCCGTTCGCGGGCCGTCAGCGGGTCGGCCCCCGCACCGAGCGCCGCGGCCGCGAGGGCCGGGTCGATCACCGTCTCACCCCGCAGGACCTGACGGATCGCCTCGGCCAGCTCCTCCACGGGGCCGTCCTTCACCAGGAAGCCCGCGGCGCCCGCCTCCGTCGCACGGCGGAGATACCCGGGGCGGCCGGAGGTCGCGAGGATCAGGACCCGGCAGTCCGGGGCCTCCGTGCGCAGGTCCGCCGCCGCGTCCAGACCCGAGCGGCCTGGCAGTTCGATGTCGAGCAGCGCCACGTCGGGCCGGGCGAGCAGCGCCGCGTCCACGATCTCGTCGCCCCGCCCGACCTGCGCGACGACCTCCATGTCGTGCTCCATCCCGAGCAGCAGGGCCAGCGCCCCGCGCATCCCCTGGTCCTCGGCGAGGAGAACTCTTACGGACTTTACGGGCCGGTGGTCCTGCGGCATCTCGGTCACGAGGAGAAGCGTAGGACGGACGGCGTGCCGGGGCGCGTCCGTCGGCCACGGACACGAGGAAGCCCCCTCCGGCCCCGGACAGTTGAAGAGGAACGTAACTCCTCAGCGCGCACCGACATCTGTGCGGGGGGACACTGGAAATGTGGTACTTGCCGAGGAGTAGCCATGAGCGGTGAGCCTGCGACGCAATCGCGGGGGAGCAGGTTGCGGAGTCACATCGGCTGGTGGGTGGGCATAGCGTCGGCCGCTCTCGGGATCCTGGCGTTCTTCCTGACGCAGTGCAAGGGTGAGGGTCCCAGCTTCAATGAATGGCGATCCAAAGCCGACTCGATCTGCGAGCAGGAGTTCCCGCAAGTCGTCCAGAGCATGCGATATGCAGACGATCTCTACGGTGCTTTGATGGAACTCCCCAGCCCCACGCAGGCGGACCGGGACGTCGCGGGGGATGCGCATGAGGACGTCTCCGTATCCATACGGCACCTCGTGGGGAGCTGGCGTGCGCTGGAGCAGCCCGACGAGCGGCGGGAACAGATAGACAAGCTTCACGCCGCGGGTGCTGCCTTCAGTGATGCGTACGGGAGCTATGCGGTAGCCATCTATGACGGCGACGAAATTCATGAGGGGTACATTGAACAGGAAACGTCTGCAATCGCCGCCCTCCACGAACAGGCGCAGGTATTGAATCTGGAGCAGTGCGAGGGCCAGATCGGTAACCCGGATGAGGCGGCCGCCGAGTAGTGAGTCCTTTCGGATGACGCGCTCGAACCCGGAATTCCGCGGCGATGACGTGTCCGCCGCCCAAGGCGGTCGGATCATGTCGCCGACTCCCCCTCGTGCGGGCCGGGGGTTTCCCCGGTGACCCGGAACCCGCCCCGCGGAGCCGGTCCCGACTCAAGAGCGTCGCCTGCCGCCACGACCCGCTCGCGCAGGCCCCGCAGACCGCTGCCCGGGGCGCCGGTGACGGCCGGTGTGCGGGCGACCGGGCCCCGGCCGTCGTCGGTCGTTGCTCCTGGCCTCCGGAGAGCGTGACAAATCCACCGGGGCCGCTCCTGACGTACCGTCAGATGACGCCTGCCGAGAGGGTTCCCAACTCCCCCCGCCTCGGCTATACATGGGGATCACCGACCTAGAACGCGTTCTAGAACGGCCGCGTACGGGACGGTCCCCGCACGGCCTCGGTGCGGCCGACGGTGCGGACGGCCGCGCCGAGGTCTTCACCGCCACGAGGAGCAGCAGCCCGATGCCCATCGACCCCGCCAAGGCCGTCGCCGCCGAACCCCGCAGCGCCGAGATCTCCTGGGACCACAAGGACGTCCAGCTCTACCACCTGGGCCTCGGCGCCGGAATCCCGGCGACCGACCCCGACGAGCTCCGGTACACCCTCGAATCCAGGCTCCACGTCCTGCCCAGCTTCGCGACCGTCGCGGGCGCCGGCATGGGCGTCGTCGGCGGGCTCTCCGCCCCCGGCATCGACATCGACCTCGCCGCCGTCCTGCACGGCGGCCAGACGGTCACCCTCCACCGCCCCGTCCCCGTCGCCGGCCGCGCCGTCTCCACCTCCCGCGTCGCCGCCGTGTACGACAAGGGCAAGGCCGCCGTCCTCGTCCTGCGCTCCGAGGCCTCCGACGCCGACGGCCCGCTCTGGACCAGCGACGCCCAGATCTTCGTCCGCGGGGAGGGCGGCTGGGGCGGCGACCGCGGCCCCTCCGAGCGGCTCGTGCTCCCCGACCGCGAGCCCGACAGGACCGTCGAGCGGCCCGTACGCGAGGAGCAGGCGCTCCTCTACCGGCTCTCCGGCGACTGGAACCCCCTCCACGCCGACCCCGAGTTCGCGAAGCTCGCCGGCTTCGAGCGGCCGATCCTGCACGGACTCTGCACGTACGGCATGACCCTCAAGGCGGTCGTGGACGCGGTGCTCGGCGGTGACGTCACCCGGGTCCGCTCGTACCGCACCCGATTCGCCGGGATCGTCTTCCCCGGCGAGACCCTGCGCATCCGGATGTGGGCCGACGAGGGCCGCGTCCAGGTGACCGTGACGGCGGTGGAGCGCGACGACGCGCCCGTGCTCGCCGACACCCTCGTCGAACACTCGTAGATCCGTCCCCGGCACTCGTAGAGCCCTACCGGAGGGAGCCGCACCATGCGCGCAGCCGTACTGCACGAGATCGGCCAGGACAAGCTCGAAGTCGTCGACGACGCCGAGGCGGTGGGCTTCGGCCCCGGCAAGGTGAGGATCCGGGTCCGGGCCACCGGTCTCTGCCACTCCGACGTCTCCGCGATGAGCGGCGTCCTCCCGCAGCCCGCCCCCTTCATCCCCGGCCACGAGGGCGCCGGCGAGATCCTCGACGTCGGCGACGGCGTCACCGGGCTGACCCAGGGCCAGCGGGTGCTGCTCTGCTGGCTGCCCGCCTGCGGCAGCTGTCCCGCCTGCAAGCGCGGCCAGACCCAGCTCTGCCTGGCAGGGTTCATGAACGCCGGCACGCCCAACTTCAAGCGCCCCGGCGGTGACGTCTTCGGCTTCGCCGGCACCGGCACCTTCACCGAGGAGGTCGTCGTCGACGCGGGCTGCGCCGTCCCGATCCCCGACGACGTGCCCTTCGACATCGCCGCCCTCATCGGCTGCGGCGTCACCACCGGCCTCGGCGCCGCCATCAACACGGCCAAGGTGGAGGCCGGTTCGTCGGTCGCCGTCATCGGCTGCGGAGGCGTCGGCATCTCCGCGATCCAGGGCGCCAGGCTCCAGGGTGCCGCCCAGATCGTCGCCGTCGACCCCGTCGAGTCGCGCCGCGAGGCCGCGCTGCGCTTCGGCGCCACCGAGGCGGTCGCCCCGGACGCGCTCGCCGACGCCAAGCAGCGGATCACCGCGGGCGAGGGCTTCGACTACGTCTTCGAGGTCGTCGGCAAGTCCGCCACCGCCCGCACCGCGTACGAGAACACCCGGCGCGGCGGCACCCTCTGCGTCGTCGGCGCGGGCGCGATGGACGACAACCTCCAGCTCAACATGTTCGAGCTGTTCTTCGACGAGAAGCGGATCCTGCCCTCCATGTACGGCGGCGGCGACGTGCTCCGCTCCTACGAGCGGGCCATCGCGCTCTGGCGGGCCGGCCGCATCGACCTGGAGTCGCTCATCACCCACCGCGTACCGCTCGCGGGCATCAACGAGGCCCTGGAGCAGATGCGGACGGGCGCCGCGCTCCGTACCTGCGTCGAGATCTGATCCGTACCCGCATCGAGATCTGAGAGGACCGCGACACATGTCACTCCCTCTTGAGGGACTGAGCGCGATCGTCACCGGCGCCGGCCGGGGGCTCGGTCGCGCCGAGGCCCTGGAACTGGCCCGGCTCGGCGCGGCCGTCGTCGTCAACGACTACGGGCAGCCGGGCCGCGACGGCTCGGGCGCGGCCTCCGCCGCACCCGCCGAGGAGGTCGCCGCGGAGATCCGCGCGACGGGCGGCAGGGCGGTCGCGCACCTCGGGGACATCGCCGACTTCGAGACGGCGCGGGCCCTGACCGACCTGGCCGTGACCGAGTTCGGCAAGCTGGACGTCCTGGTCAACAACGCGGGCATCCTGCGCGACCGGATGGTCTTCTCGATGAGCGAGGAGGAGTGGGACTCGGTCATACGGGTCCACCTCAAAGGCCACTTCAACACCACGCACTTCGCGGCGGTGCACTGGAGGACCCGGGCCAAGGCGGGGGAGACCGGCGTGTACGGCCGGATCGTCAACACCTCCTCCGAGGCCTTCCTCGCCGGCTCGGCCGGCCAGCCGAACTACGCGGCCGCCAAGGGAGGGATCGTGGGCCTGACGACGTCGACGGCGCTCGCGCTCGCCCGGTACGGGGTGACGGCGAACGCCATCTGTCCCCGGGCGCGCACCCGGATGACGGAGGACGTCTTCGCGGGCTTCGCCGAGCCGACGGCCGAGGGGGACCTCGACCCGCTGTCCCCGGAACACGTGGCGCCGCTCGTCGGCTACCTCGCCTCCCCGGCGGCGGCCGGGGTCAACGGCCAGCTGCTCGTCGTGCACGGCGGGATGGTCGCGATCGTGGACCGGCCGCGGGTGGCGGCCAAGTTCGACACGGCCAAGGAGGCGTTCACGTACGAGGAGCTGGACGGCCTCCTGACCCCGCACTACGCGTCCCGCCCGGCGGGCGAGACCTTCGCGGCGTCGGAGGTCCTCGGCCTGAAGAAGGGCTGAGGCCGGGGGTGACCACCGGCCGGGGTGCGGCTCGGCCGGGGGACGGTGGGGAGGACGAAGGGCCCCGGGGTGACCCGGGGCCCTTCGCCCGACCTGGTCCTTCGCGTTACTGCGAGACGGGCTCACGGCGGTGGCGGCCGTGCGGGGAGGACGCGGAGTCCTCCATCGGCGCGGCGTCCCCGCGGTGCTTGCCGGAGCCGTTCGGCTCCTGCCCGGTCGTGCTGTTTTCCGACATGGTCGAACTCACCCCGTTGACATCGGTCGTGCTGTGCAGCCCGAGAGTCTAGCCAGCGGGTTTCCCGTCCGTGAGAGGAGCCTGCTGCAACGGCACGGGACGGCACACCCGGGGCTCCCCGGTGGCCGCGTCCGCGCCCGCCGGGGACCCCGTCGCGACCGCCTCGGGTTCCGGCTCCGGCGGCGCCTCCACGTCCGCGAGACCGCAGGGCGCCCCGGCCGTCGCGTACGGCAGCCGGAGCACGCCCCCGGCCGTCCACAGGCCCGCCCCGGCCAGCCACCCCACGGGTGCGGCCAGTTGGCCCATCCGGCGGGCCATGGGCTGCCACGTCCCCACCCAGCTGCCGCCCGCCGCGTCGATCCGCAGCGCGACCGCGCAGGTCTCGGGCATCAGGACCTGCCCCGGCTGGACGGCGAACGGCGTCACCGCCGCGTCGTCGAGCCGCAGGCACTCAGGGAAGCGCACCGGCAGCAGGCTGCCGAGCACGCCCCAGCCGAGCCGGTCGTGCCCCGGTGACGGCGCGTCGGAACGGATCAGGAGCAGCCCGCTGTCCGGGTCCGCGAGGAGCAGCCGGTCATTGCTCTCCTCCGTGATCTGCAGCAGCGGCGTCACCTCCCCGCCCCGCTCCAGGTCGACGGCGACCGCCTTCACCGGCCCGTCGTCGAGCCGCCGGTCGAGCGCGAGTATCCGGCCCGTACGGTCGAGCCAGACCCCGCCCGCGCACCGGCCCCTGACCTCCGCGACCTGCTCGGGGCCGAAGGCCCCGCCCGCGACCAGCCAGAGCGTGGTCGTGTCGGGGCCGACGCACATGGCGTACGCGCAGATGCCGTCCGGCGAGGGCGGCAGCAGCACCAGGTGCTCGGAGCCCGGGGCCTCCACGGCGCCGAGCCGGAGCTCCCCGGTGGCCGGTCCCGTGGGGTAGAGCAGCGAGAACGTGTTCCGCCGCCCGTCCACCCGGCGGGCGACCAGGACCCGGCCGTCGGCCAGGGGCAGCAGCTGGGTGCCGGGCTCCTCCGGCTGGTCGAGGGGGAGCGGGACGGCGTACGGCTCCGGGCCGTCGAGCGTCCACCGCTCCACGTACAGGGCGTCCCCGTCGCCCGCGAGCCTGGCCGCGTACGCGCCGTTCGCCGTGATCGTGAGACCCGTAGTGAACTCCGTCGGCCGGGCGCCGCGGCCGGGGTGCTCCCCGCCGCGGTCGTCGTCCTCGGCCGTGGTCTCGATGGCACACGCTGTCATCGACTCGTCACCTCCGGCCACGAAGCTAGTTTTCGCACTTCCAGCCGAACAACACGAGCAGGGTCACTTCACACATAAGGGTGGCTGTGCGGCGGTTCTGCTGAGGGGTGGGGGGCGCCTGTGCTGGAGTTGCCCGTGATGAGTAAGGTAAGGCGAACCTAAACGGAGGCTGTGGCTCCGGCCGGGCGCGCCCCGGACGGAACCAGCGGCTCCGGCCGGTCGCCCCGGACGGAGCCCCCACGCCTCCCGCCGGTCGCGCCCGTCTCCCCGCCAGGACACGTACAGGAGCCTTCTCATGTCCCTCCGCCGCCGCGGCACCGCCGCCGTCGTCGCCCTCGCCGCCGCGCTCTCGCTCGCGGCCTGCGGAGGAGGCGACGGAGGATCCGACGCCTCCAAGAAGGACGACACGGGCAAGAAGAAGGACGTCGCCACCGGCGGCAAGGACTTCGGCGACGCCGCCGCGAAGACCGCGGCCATGGGCACGGACGCCAAGGCGGGCCAGTTCCCGCGGACCCTGACGCACGCCCTCGGCAAGACCGAGCTGCCGGCCGCCCCGAAGCGGGTCGTCGTCCTCGACGTCGGCGAGTTCGACAACGTCGTGTCCCTCGGCATCAAGCCCGTCGGCTACGCCCCCGCCGAAGGCGACGACGGCATCCCGGCCTACCTCCAGAAGGACGCCGGCACCCCGAAGTCCGTCGGCACGATCAACAACCTCAACCTCGAAGCCATCGCCAACCTTCAGCCCGATCTGATCCTCGGCAGCCAGCTGCGCGCCGCGGACAAGTACGACGAGCTGTCGAAGATCGCGCCGACCGTGTTCTCCATCCGCCCGGGCTTCACCTGGAAGGAGAACTACCTCCTCAACGCCGCCGCGCTCGACAGGACCGCCGAGGCCAAGGAGAAGCTCGCCGCCTACGAGACCAAGGCGAAGCGGCTCGGCGCGGAGATCGGCCCGGACAAGCCGACCGTCTCGATGGTCCGCTACCTCCCCGGCAAGATCCGCCTGTACGCGAAGGCGTCGTTCATCGGCACCATCCTCGAGGACACCGGCCTGCCGCGGCCCAAGAATCAGCAGATCAACGAACTCGCGGCCGAGATCAGCCCCGAGAAGATCGACGAGGCCGACGGCGACTGGATCTTCACCGGCGTCTACGGCGAGGCCAAGGCCACCAAGAAGGACACCGCCCAGGCCAACCCGCTCTGGAAGAACCTCAAGGCCGTCAAGGCCGGCCAGGCCAAGGACGTCCCGGACGAGACCTGGTACCTGGGCCTCGGCGTCACCGCCGCGAACACGGTCCTCGACGACCTCCGCGGCTACCTCGTCAAGTAGCGCGGCCACCTCGTCGAGCAGACGGTGAACGAGCGGCCCCCGACGCCGGCGACGGCGCCGGGGCCGCCCGCCGTCGGCACCCGGCGGCCCGGAGGCCGCCCGCCGTCGGCACCGCGACGGCGGCGGTACCAGCCGAGAAGGCGAGCCAGGTAGCCTTTCCTCGTGCCCCGCCTGTCTGAAGTCATCGCCGCGCTCGACGCCCTCTGGCCACCAGAGCGGGCCGAGTCGTGGGACGCCGTCGGCACCGTCTGCGGTGACCCCGACGCCGAGGTCACCCGTGTGCTCTTCGCCGTCGACCCGGTGGAGGAGATCGCCGACGAGGCGATCGCGCTCGGCGCCGACCTGATCGTCACCCACCACCCGCTCTACCTGCGCGGGACGACGACCGTCGCGGCCGGCCACTTCAAGGGCCGCGTCGTGCACCGCCTCATCAAGCACGACATCGCCCTCCACGTCGCGCACACCAACGCCGACACCGCGGACCCCGGCGTCTCCGACGCCCTCGCAGGCGCGCTCGACCTCCGGGTCACCGGCCCCCTCGTGCCCGAGAACAACCTCGGCCGGATCTGCGAGCTCGACCACCCCGAGACCCTCGCCGAGTTCGCCGCCCGCGCGGCGAAGCGGCTGCCCGCCACCGCGCAGGGCATCCGGGTCGCGGGCGACCCCGGCATGACCGTGCGCCGCGTCGCCGTCAGCGGCGGCTCCGGAGACAGCCTCTTCGACGCCGTACGAGCCGCCGGCGTGGACGCCTTCCTCACCGCGGACCTGCGCCACCACCCCGTCTCCGAGGCGACCCAGCAGTCGCCTCTGGGGCTGGTCGACGCCGCCCACTGGGCCACCGAATGGCCCTGGTGCGAGCAGGCGGCCGCCCAGCTCGACGAGATTTCCGACCGTCACGTCTGGGGCCTCCGCGTCCACGTCTCGAAGACGGTCACCGACCCCTGGTCCTCCCACCACACCTCCCCTGGAGCCCCCAACTGAACGCCGCGCCCGCCGACCAGATCCGCCTCCTCGACGTCCAGGCCCTCGACGTCCGCCTCCAGCAGCTCGCGCACAAGCGCCGGTCGCTGCCCGAGCACGCCGAGATCGAGTCGCTGACCAAGGACCTCACCCAGCTGCGTGACCTGCTCGTCGCCGCGCAGACCGAGGAGAGCGACTGCGGCCGTGAGCAGACCAAGGCCGAGCAGGACGTCGACCAGGTCCGCCAGCGGGCCACGCGCGACCAGCAGCGCCTCGACTCGGGCGCCGTGTCCTCCCCGAAGGACCTGGAGAACCTCCAGCGCGAGATCGTCTCGCTCGCCAAGCGCCAGGGCGACCTGGAGGAGATCGTCCTTGAAGTCATGGAGCGCCGCGAGTCCGTGCAGGAGCGCCTCGCCGAGCTGACCGAGCGGGTCTCCGCCGTCCAGGCCAAGACGGACGACGCGACCGCCCGCCGCGACGCCGCCGAGGGCGAGCTCGCCGCCGAGGAGGCGTCCGTGGAGAAGGAGCGCGAGCTCGTCGCGGGCACCGTCCCGGCGGACCTCCTGAAGCTGTACGAGAAGCTGCGCGTCCAGCAGGGCGGCGTCGGCGCGGCCCGGCTGTACCAGCGCAAGTGCGAGGGCTGCCACATCGAGCTCAACATCACCGAGGTCAACGAGGTCCGGGCCGCCGCCAAGGACGAGGTCCTGCGCTGCGAGAACTGCCGCCGGATCCTCGTCCGCACGTCGGAGTCCGGCCTGTAATGACGTCGTCGTCCTCGCGTGAGGTGATCGTCGAGGCGGACGGCGGTTCCCGGGGCAACCCGGGGCCCGCCGGGTACGGCGCCGTGGTCCTGGATCCGGTGACGGGCGAGACGCTCGCGGAGGCGGCCGAGTACATCGGCGTGGCGACGAACAACGTCGCCGAGTACAAGGGCCTGGTGGCCGGCCTGAAGGCGGCGCGGTCACTGTTCCCCGACGCCACCGTCCACGTCCGGATGGACTCCAAGCTGGTCGTCGAGCAGATGTCCGGCCGCTGGAAGATCAAGCACCCGGACATGAAGCCGCTCGCGGCCGAGGCGGGCCGGGTCTTCCCGGCGGGCCGGGTCCGCTACGAGTGGATCCCGCGCGAACGCAACAAGCACGCGGACCGGCTCGCGAACGAGGCGATGGACGCGGGCAAGCGCGGCCGCCAGTGGGAGCCGTCCGGCTCGACGGCCGCCCTGGACACCGCGGCCGCCCGCAACGCCGCGACCCTCCCCCCGGCACCGTCGGGCCCGCCCGGCGACGCGACGGCGGGCGCTGCGCGTGCCCGCGCAGCCCTGGCGGCGGGTGCTGGGACGGCCGGTGACCTCGGCCCGGGCCGTACCGGCACGGGCTCGGGCGCCTGGCCCGGCACCGTCGCGCACCCGACGGCCCAGGACGACGGCCTGTTCGCCGCCGAGGAGGCCCTCGCGGCCCCGGCCTCGGGAGACTTCGAGGCGCAGGCGGGCGCCCTGGCCCCGACCGGCCACGCCGCGCGCACCCACGCGCCGGAGGCGGCGGGAGCGACCGAGGTCGCCGGGCCCGAGGCCGCGGGGCCTGAGACCGCGAGGCGCCAGACCGCGGGGCCTGAGACCACCGGGCCCGAGGACGCCGGGAGCGCCGCAGCACCCGCGCCCGCACCCGCGCCGGCCGGGGCCGCGCCCGCCCCCGCCGGATCCGCACCCGTACCCGCTCCGGCCGTGCGGTCGGCCTCCGCCACCACGGCCGCTCCCGGTCAAGGCTGGTCCGCCGGCCCCGACATGAGCCCGCCCGCCACCTTCGTGCTCCTCCGGCACGGCGAGACCGCGCTCACCCCCGAGAAGCGGTTCTCCGGCAGCGGGGGGACCGACCCCGAGCTCTCGGCGGCCGGCCTCCGGCAGGCCGAGGCCGTCGCGGAGGCCCTCGCCGCACGCGGGACCATCCAGGAGATCGTCTGCTCGCCGCTCACCCGTTGCCGGCAGACCGCGGCGGCCGTCGCCGGCCGCCTCGGGCTCGACGTCCGCGTCGAGCAGGGGCTGCGCGAGACCGACTTCGGCGCCTGGGAGGGGCTGACGTTCGGCGAGGTGCGGGAGCGGCATCCCGAGGACCTCGACGCCTGGCTCGCCTCACCGAAGGCCGCGCCCACCGGCGGAGGCGAGAGCTTCGCGACCGTCGCCCGCCGCGTCGCCGCGACCCGGGACCGGCTCACCGCCGCCTACGCGGGCCGGACCGTTCTCCTCGTCACCCACGTCACGCCCATCAAGACCCTGATCCGGCTCGCGCTCGGCGCCCCGCCGGAGTCGCTGTTCCGGATGGAGCTGTCGGCCGCCTCGATCTCGGCGGTCGCCTACTACGCCGACGGCAACGCGTCCGTACGGCTCCTCAACGACACCTCCCACCTCCGGTAGGGGGCGAAGGCGGCGGGACGCCGCAAAGCGGTCGGCGGGTGCCGCGACGTGGGTGGCGAGGCACCGCAAAGGCGGCGCCGAGGCGTCGCAAAGGGGTGGCGCGGGAACCCCGGCCCGTACCACCATCCCGTCATGACCTGGCACTTCACCGAAGACACCGCCGCCTTTCGTGCCGCGGCCGGCGCGCACCTCGCCGCCGAGCCCGCGCGCAACACCGCCGTGCTGACCCTCATGGACAGGGCCGGCCGGCTCGGCTGGTGGGCCGAGCCCGACGGCCGCGTCACGGGGGTGCTCGCGGTCTCCCCGTCCGGGGCCCTCGACCTCGGCGCGACGACGGAGGAGGCGGCGCTGGCACTCGCCTTCCCCGCGGGGGAGGCGCCGACGGAGGTCCGCGGCGAGACGGCCGCGGTGGAGGCGTACGCGAAGGCCTCCGGCCGCCCCTGGACGCCCGTCGTCCGGATGCGGCTCTTCCGGCTCGTCGAGCTGAGCCCGCCGGACCCCGCCCCGGCCGGCCGGCACCGGACGGCCACCGAGGCCGACACCCCGCTCGTCGCGGCCTGGACGAGGGAGTTCGCGGCGGCCATCGGCGACGAGCCCGCCGAGGACTACACCGGCTTCGTGACCGAGCGGATCTCCGAAGGCCGCCTCGTCCTCTGGGAGACGCCCGACGGCCGCGCGGTCTCGATGGCCGCCGTCTCCCGCACGATCGAGGGCCAGGCCCGCGTCCACCTCGTCTACACCCCGCCCTCCGAGCGCGGCAACGGATACGCGGCGGGGGCCACCGAGGCCATCAGCCGGATCGCGGCCGGCACCGGCGCCCCTCAGGTCCTGCTCTTCACGGACCTCTCCAACCCCACCAGCAACGCCCTCTACCAGCGGCTCGGCTACCGCCCGGTGACCGACCACCTGGGCGTGGAGTTCACCGGGACCGCACGCTGACGGGCCCCCGCAGCGCCGCCGCCTCGCGAGCCAGCGTCTCCACCCGCGCCCAGTCGCGGGCGGCGAGGGCGTCGGGCGGCAGCATCCACGTACCGCCGACGCAGCC
The DNA here is from genome assembly GCF_001418135.1 of Streptomyces aureus. GTDB lineage: Bacteria > Actinomycetota > Actinomycetes > Streptomycetales > Streptomycetaceae > Streptomyces > Streptomyces aureus_A. The sequence goes on along the minus strand of NZ_LIPQ01000277.1, from coordinate 1,540 downwards.
GACGTTGGGGAGGGAGAGGTAGGCGGGGGCGGAGGCGAGCGAGACGCCGCCCGTCGGACAGAACCGGGCCTGGGGGAGCGGGCCCGCGAGGGACTTCAGATACGGGACGCCGCCCGCCGCCTCGGCCGGGAAGAACTTCAGGTCCTCCACGCCCTGTTCGAGCAGCGCCACGACCTCCGAGGTCGTCGACACACCGGGGAGGAAGGGCAGCCCCGAGTCGCGCATCGCGCCGAGCAGCCGCTCCGTCCACCCGGGGCTGACGAGGAACCGCGCTCCGGCGCCGACCGCGTCCGCGACCCCGGCCGCCGAGACGACGGTCCCCGCGCCGACGACCGCGCCCGGCACCTCGGCCGCGATGGCGCGGACGGCGTCGAGCGCGGCCGGCGTGCGCAGGGTGACCTCGACGAGCGGCAGCCCGCCGGCCACCAGGGCCCGGGCCAGCGGCACGGCGTCGGCGGCGTTCTCGATCACGACCACCGGGACGACCGGTACGGGAGAGGCTTCCGGGGCAAGGTCGAACACGCTCGTCATGGGCCTCATCCTGCCCACGACGAGCGTCACGCGCAACGAGTGTTGCGCAGGGTGCAACAGGTCGGTGGGGTCAGTGGATCTCGTCCACCAGCACGTCGAGCGCCCCCGGCTTCCCGCTCTCCTCCACCACGTACCCCAGGTCCCGCAGCGCCACCACCAGCTCCTCCGGCGAGCGCGGAGCGGCCCCCGCCTCCAGCAGGCTCCGGACGATCCGGCCCTTCGTCGCCTTGTTGAAGTGGCTGACCACCTTCCGGGTCGGCGCGTGCAGCACCCGCACCGTCGCCGTCCGCGCCGCCACCTCGCCCTTCGGCTTCCACGCCGACGCGTACGCCGAGGAGCGCAGGTCCAGGACGAGCCCGTCCCCGGCCGCCTCGGGCAGCACGGAGGCCATCGCCCCCCGCCAGTGCCCGCCCAGCGCCCCGAGCCCCGGCAGCCTGACCCCCATCGAGCAGCGGTACGACGGGATCCTGTCGGTCACCCGCACCGCGCCCCACAGCCCGGAGAAGACCAGCAGGGACCGCCCCGCCCGCCGCCGGGCCGCCGCGTCCAGAGTCGCCAGACCCAGCGCGTCGTACAGCACGCCCGTGTAGATCTCCCCGGCAGGCCGCGCGCCCGCCGTCCGCAGCTCCACGTTCTTCGCGACCTCGCCGCGCAGACCCTCGCTCAGGCCCAGCACCTCGCGCGCCTTCTCCTCGTCGGCCGCGCACAGCTCGACCAGCTCGTCCAGGACCGCCGCCCGTGCCTCCGCGAGCCCCGGCAGGGACAGCGACTCCGGCTTGAGCGGCGCCCCGCGCCCCGAGGAGGCCTTGCCCTCGGAGGGCGGCAACAGCACGAGCACGGTGGTTCTCCTTCGTCCGTACGGGGATGGGGGTGCGGCCCCAGGAGCCCAGCGTACGAGGTGCGGCGCCCTGTCCCGTACGGGCGGAGACGGCGTCCCGTACGGAGAACGCCTCGGCTCCCCCCCTCCGCACGAGGTGCCGCGCACTGTCCCGTACGGGCGGAGACGGCG
>NZ_LIPQ01000276.1 GCF_001418135.1 Streptomyces aureus | reverse complement strand
CGAGGACCGAGACGGCGCCGCAGGTAGGCCTTGCCGGGGCTGAGCGTCGTGGTGCCCCCGGAGTCGGCGGCGCCGTCTCGGTCCTCGGAAGGCCCCGTGGCCCTGATGTACAGCTTGACGCCCCACTCGCTCCGGTCACGGAGCAGGGCGATTCTTTCGGCGAAGACGTGCCGCTGGGTGGCGAGTGCGTGGCGGGCCCGGTCGTCGTTCTCGTAGAGGGTGGCCAGCCGTAGCGGGAGAACGGTGTCGTGGCGGGCGATCGTCTGCACCACCTCGTGGTGGGCGCGGGCAACACCCTCCAGCCACTCCAGGTCCTCGAAGCGCTTCTTCAAGGTCCGTTCGTCGAACTCGTTCCGCGCGACCCGGCTGGTGACGAACGCAAGGGGGCCGGGGCGCTCCGCGCCCTCGGTTGCGTGTTCGCCGAGGAGGGACACCAGGGCCCCGGACACCCCGCGGACGTCCGAGAGAGCTGCCCGCAGCCCCGAGGTGTCGGGTACCACGGCGTAGACGTAGGTGAGGCCCTCACGATCGATCATGTGCTGCGCCTACGTCGTGCTGCTCCTCGGCGTGGTGTCGTCCCTTCGTCCACGTCCTGGTCCGGCTCACCCTGTTCGAGATCCTCGTCCGTCTCCCGGTACGAGGGCGTCCCGGGTTCGTCAGCGGTCAGCGCGTCGCGCCGCAGCGCGTCCAGCTCGGCGCGGAGTCGGCGGTTCTCCTCCTCCAGGCGCCCTCCGGTGTGCTTCGACGAGAGCGAGGGGTCGTGCTCCCACCAGTCGATGCCCATCTCTTTCGCCTTGTCCACGGAGGCGATCAGGATCCGTAGCTTGATCGTCAGCAGCTCGATGTCGAGCAGATTGATTCGGATGTCCCCGGCGATGACGATGCCCTTGTCCAGGACGCGTTCGAGGATGTCTGCGAGGTTCGCGGAGGAGCTCGGCCCGTACGGCGACGGCAACGCTCTGGACGGTGCGGATCCGAAGCGGTCGGGCAGGGGGTCAGACACGACGGCGTCCTCGATTCCCGGTCATGGCGTGCTCGGATTCCCCGGTCATGGCGTATTCGTACGGTGGGCGGTGATCTCCTCGAGCCGGTCGAGCAGCTCGTCCTCGCGATGCTCGAAGGCCTCTTCGTCGATCTCCCCGCGCACCAGCCGGTCCTCAAGTTCTGAGAGCTCCCGCCATACGGGAGCCGGGTCGTAGTACTCCTCCTCTGCCCTGTCCAGCACTTTCTGGGCAACCCAGGTCACTCCGCGCACCGGGGCCAGGGGAAGCGTGAACAGGGTTCCCAGCAGTCCCATCGTTTCCCTCCTTCCGGGGCGTCACTCCACGAAGCTGTAGGGCGGCAGCGGGCCGCTCAGCCGGAACTCGATCCCGTCCCCGATCTGGTCGGCGAGGTTCGCCTCCGCCGTCCGGAACTCCTCCTGCCGGTCATCGGGGACCAGGAGCGAGAGATTGAGGAAGTCCGCTCCGGAAGCCTGCCGAACGGTGTGCTCCCGAGCGAACGGCACGAGAGCCTCGACAAGCCCGGACGCCAACGCCTCCTGCCGTTCCTGCACCTGCGCGGCCACCAGTTGGCCGAGGGCCAGCGGAAGCTGAGGATCTTGGTCCCCGGTGCGTATCCGCTCGTTGAGTTCGCGGGCCTCGGGCGTCTCGCTCAGAATCTGCCGCAGGAGCTCCTCCTCGTCCTGGGACGCTCGGACGTGGTACTCGGCACACCCCGCGAGCCGCTCCAGATTGGCGAGATAGCCGTCGGCGCCCTTCAGGAGAACCTGCTCGATCGTCTGCTCGTCGGCGGCGGTGTATCCGAACTGCAGGGGCAGGACGGGCCCTCCGCGCATGAGGCGTTCCTGGACCCCCTGGTGAATCTGCAGGTCGCGCCGCTTGGGCCGGATCTTCTCGGAGATGTCGCTCACCACGGCACACAGCGGCCCGGAGGCGACGGCGCGCACAGGAACCGCCTCGGAGCCGACGCCGGACAGCTCATCGAGGTCGAGGGGATGGTCCGCCGCGGTGATCGCGTAGACGTAGAGAGCCATAGGTCACTCCTTCTCCCGTCGTGTCGGGCGGCGGGCGGCGGGCTTCCGACGTCGGGGGACGCGCTCCTCCTCGGCCTCTTCCTCGTCCGGCTCCTCGTCATCACTGCTCGACTTCCCGGTGAGGGAATCCGTCACGGCCTCGACAGCACCGGTGAGGGCGCCCTTGGACTTACCGCGGGCCCCGCCCTCCATCATGCCGCCGACGACTTCGGGCAGCTGCGCCGGAGCCTTGCGGCCGGCTTCGAGGTCGAGCCTGTTGCACGCCTCCGCGAAGCGGAGGTAGGTGTCCACGCTGGCCACCACGATCCGAGCGTCTATCTTAAGGATCTCGATCCCGACCAGTGAGACGCGAACGAAGACGTCGATCACCAGGCCGCGATCCAGGATGAGTTCCAGGACGTCGTAGAGGCTGCCTGTGGAGCCACCACCACCCCTGCTGACGGCGCTGCCGCTCTGCGGCACCATGGTCATGGCGCCTCCTTCCGTCAGCCGAACCGAGCTCAGAACGGCCGATCGATCGTTCCTCGGGTGTAGCGGCGGGTTCGCTCGAAGGAGATCAACGTGCCTTCCTCGTCCAGCGAGACCCGGTAGCTGGCCAACACGCTCGTCGTGTCGGGGATCCTCTCGAGTTCCAGCACTTCCACCTGCGCCTCCCACCCCGAATCGGTGGGCTTGAGCGAGGAGACGGACTCGGGAGGTCTGCCGAGCAGTGTCGCGAGTTGCTCGGTGGCCGAACTCATGGCTGAGCCGGGGCCCACGGCCTTCGCCCGGCTCGACGTCGGCTTTCGCCGTGCAGGCGGGCGCTTCTCGCCCGCGGCGCGCGAGGCGCCGCGTCGAGGCCGATCCGGATCCACTGTGCCCATGGCGCTCCACAAGACGGATACCAACTAAAGGTTAGAATTTCATGATATAGGGACATACGCCATGTCCGGGAACACGGGCACCTTCCCACCGCCCCAACGGGGCGTCCCCCAGCGTCCTCCGACAGACGCGCGACCTGATCCAGGGACGTCCCGGGCGAGCAGCGGAACGGCCCGCAGGCGCCCGGTGAAGGGACAAGGGCCATGGAGGACACAACCAAGATCGCCTTGGCGGCCGCGGTGGCGGGCGGCTACGTACTCGGACGGACGAAAAAGGCTCGCTTCGCGTTTACCGTGGCGACCTACCTCGCGGGCCGGCGATTCGGCCTCGAGCCGGGGCAGCTCATCACGCAAGGGCTCACCAAGCTCAAGGACGTACCCCAAATCGCCGAGATGGGGGACCAGTTGAAGGGCGAGGCGCTCAACGCCGGCCGCCAGGCTTTCACCGCGGCGGCCAACCGCAAGCTGGCCGACCTCGCCGACTCCCTCCACGAGCGGACGCTCGCCATCGGCAGCGGCGGCGGCAGCGACCAAGAGGACGAGAGCGACCAAGAGGACGAGGAGGAGCGCGAGGAGGCGGACGACCGGTACGACGAGGACGACGAATGGGAGCCCGAGGAGGAGGAAGAGGAGGAAGAGGAACCCGAGTACGAGGAGGCCAAGGAAGACGACGAAGGATGGGAGGAGGAAGAGGAAGAGGAGCCGGAAGAAGAGGCGGAGGCACCCGAAGCAGAGGCGGAGGAGCCCGAAGAGGAGGAAGACAAGCCCGAGGAGGAGGAAGAGGAACCCGAAGAGGAAGAGGAACCCGAAGAGGAGGAGGAAGAGGAGGAGGAAGAAGAAGAGGAACCCGAAGCCGAGCCGGAGAAGCCACGCCGGCGCCGGTCTCCCAGCCCGTCGTCCCGCTCAGGGTCGGCGGAAGGCACCGCATCCCGGCCACGATCATCCACCGGGTCACGTCCCCGCAAGGCGGCCCAGGGGCGCGGCAGTACGTCACCGGCGAAGAAGACCACGGCGTCGGCCCGGAAACCCGCCGCGGCGGCCAAGAAGACCGGAGCGTCCGGAACGACGGCGAAGGCGGCACCCGCAAAGCGGTCGGCATCGAGCCGGAGCACAGCGAAGAAGGCCACGCCTGCGAAGAAGGCCACGCCCGCGAAGAAGGCCACGCCCGCGAAGAAGGCCACGCCCGCGAAAAAGACCGCTCCCGCCAAGAAGACCGCGAGCGCCAAGAAGACCGCCGCCGGACCGGCGAAGAAGACAGCAGCGAAGAAGACCACAGGACGCGCGTCGGCTACGAAGAAGACAGCCGCTCGCAAGCCCGCCGCGAAGAAGGCAGCCACGCGCAAGCCCGCGGCGAAGAAGACAGCCGCTCGCAAGCCCGCGGCGAAGAAGACCACGGCACGCAAGCCGTCGACGCGGAGGTAGGTCATGGCAACCGAAGACCGAGACCGCACCGAGTCGTCCCCGTCCGGGATGGACCGACTGCTCAGCGAACTGGGCGGGTTCCTCTCCGCGCAGACCGGCCAACTGGCCGACAAAGCCTCGGACAAACTCGGGGACGTCACGGACCAGCTGAACGACGTGGCGGAAAACGGCGGCAAACTGACCGACATCGGCGGCCGATTGCTGAAGGGGGACTCCCCCCTCAAGGCCGTGGCAGGCCAGGCATTCGGGGGACTGAAGGACAAAGTCACCGACGCGGCGTCCAATTTGTTCGGATCGGGCAAAGGCAAGCGGAAGAGCGGTACTCAAAAGATCACCAGCATCGTCGAGACCGTCGACGTGGGCGCTCCCCTGCGCCGGGTCTACAACCACTGGACCCAGTACGAGGACTTCAGCGGCTTCACCAAGGGCGTCCGCAACGTCTCGCAGGGCGACGAGACATCCAGCGACTGGAAGGTCAAGGTGGGTCCTTCGACCCGCAGTTGGAAGGCAACGGTCCAGGAACAGGTCCCCGACGACCACATCATCTGGACCTCGGAGGGCGCGAAGGGTTCCACCCGGGGCTGCGTCAGCTTCCACGAACTGGGCCCGTCGCTCACCCGGATCCTGCTCACCGTCGAGTACTACCCCTCCGGCCTCTTCGAGAAGACGGGCAACATCTGGCGCGTTCAAGGCCGCCGTCTCCGGCTGGACATGAAGCACTTCCGCCGCCACGTCACCCTCACCGATGACGAGCCCGAGGGCTGGCGCGGTGAGATCCGCGACGGCGAGGTGGTCCGCTCGCACGAGGAGGCACTCGAAGAGGAGGAAGAAGCCGACAGGGACGAGGAAGGTGGCGAGGAGGAAGAGGAAGGCCGGCCGGAGGAGGAGTACGAGGGCGACGAGGCCGAAGAGGGCCGCGAGGATGAGGCGGAGGAGGGCCGCGAGGAGGAGTACGACGAGGACGAGCCGGAGGACGAGTACGAAGAGGACGGCGAGAGAGAGCCGGAGGACGAGGAGTACGAAGACGACGCCGAGGGTTACGAGGACGACGAGGAAAACGAGGAGGAGGACGAGGACGAGGACGAGGACGAGGCCCAGACCACGGGTCGGCGCCGACGTGGGCGCTGACGGCGACGCTCGGTAGTCGACTCGCACGTCGAAGGGAGGAGCGGCCCCGCGGGGTCGCTCCTCCCTTCGACTACAGCTCGTCGACCGCCACGATCGCAGGACGAATCAACGCCTGAAAGCATCCTTGACCTTTTCTCCGGCCTGCTTCACGTCGCCTTCGGCCTGCTCGGCACGGCCCTTCATCTCCAGGCTCTCGTTGCCGACGGCCTTACCCGTGGTCTCCTTCATCTTGCCCTTGGTGGTTTTCGCCACGTTCTTGGCCTTCTTGCCTCCGGCCATGGTTGTCACCTTCCCATGCCTGTCCAGGCCTCGAAACGAGGCCCGCGTGAGTCCGCTGCCCGGAATACGGGCATGCATGCGACTCCGGTGCGGATTATTTCTTGAAGAAGTCCTTGCCCTTCTCCTTCCGCTCACGGGCCTTTCCGCGGGCCCCGAGAGCGGCGCCCTTGGCCTCCGTGTTCTTGTCACCCCGCATATGGGCCGTCTTCTGCACGGCCTTGCCGATGATCTGCTCGGCCTTCGCCTTGGCCTTCTCCTTGGCACTCATCACTCACTCCTCAGACGCTCACACCTGACCGCCTACCCTCGGCGCCGAAAAGGAACCGGAACACCGGCGGCCCGCCCTGTTCCGGGGTGCGCCTGCCACGGGCGCTCCCCCTGGGCCGGGATACCTCGGTCGCAGCGCGCTTGACCTGCTCCATCCGGGACAGACGACCCCATATGCTGACGCTTCTTCTCGTGCTCCTGCCGGCCGTCGCCGCCCTCGTCACCGGCCTCCTGGCCGTCCTGGTGTCCCCCTGGTGGTGGTGCGCTGCCGGCCCCGCACTCCTGCTCGCGGCGGTCGCGTCGTACGACGTCGTGCAGCGACGCCACTCGATCCTGCGCAACTACCCGCTCCTGGGGCACCTGCGGTTCGCGATGGAGAGGATCCGTCCCGAGGTGCAGCAGTACTTCGTCGAGCGGAACGTCGACGGCGCGCCCTTCGACCGGGACACGCGGTCCATCGTCTACGAGCGGGCCAAGGGAACCGACGCCGAGGACCCTTTCGGGACGGAGCTGGAGCTGTACCGGCCGGGGACCGACTACCTCGTACCCTCCATGTCCCCGCGCCCGGTTCCCAAGGAACCGCCCCGCGTCCGGATCGGCGGCCCCGACTGCACCAGGCCCTACGACATGGCCCTGCTCAACGTGTCCGCGATGAGCTTCGGCTCCCTGTCCGGCCCTGCGGTCCGCGCCCTGAACGAGGGCGCCCGACGGGGTGGCTTCGCCCACGACACCGGCGAGGGCGGGATATCGGAGCACCACCTGGCTCCCGGTGGGGACCTCGTCTGGGAGATCGGCACGGGGTACTTCGGCTGCCGCACGGAGGACGGCGACTTCGACCCACGGAGGTTCGCCGAGAAGGCCGCCTTCGACCAGGTCGCCTGCGTCCTGCTGAAGATCAGCCAGGGCGCCAAGCCCGGCATCGGCGGCGTGCTGCCCGGCTCCAAGGTCAGCCGGGAGATCGCCGCGGCCCGCGGCGTCCCCGAGGGCCGCACCGTGATCTCCCCGCCGTACCACCGCGTCTACCGGACCCCGAGGGAGCTCGTGCGCTTCGTGGGCCGGATGCGGGAGCTCGCCGGAGGCAAACCGGTCGGGTTCAAGCTGTGCGTCGGATCGCGCCGCGAGTTCCTCGCCGTCTGCAAGGCGATGCTGGACGAGGACGTCACGCCCGACTTCATCGTCGTCGACGGGGCCGAAGGCGGCACCGGGGCCGCGCCGCTGGAGTTCGCGGACACCGTCGGGCTCCCCCTCACCGAAGGGCTGACCACGGTCCACCGGTCCCTCGTCGGCGCGGGACTGCGCGACCGGATACGGATCGGCGCCTCCGGAAAGATCGCCACCGGCGGCGACATCGTCAAGCGGCTGATCCAGGGTGCCGACTACACCAACTCCGCCAGGGCCATGATGTTCGCCCTCGGATGCGTCCAGGCCCAGCGCTGCCACACCAACACCTGCCCCGTCGGAGTCGCCACGCAGGACCGCCGGCGCGCCCGGGCCCTCGACGTCGAGGACAAGGCGCGCCGCGTCCAGCGCTTCCAGGAGGCGACGGTCAGGAGCGCCCTGCGGATCACGGCCGCCATGGGCGCCGACGATCCGAGCGGCCTGGGGCCCGGAATGCTGCTGCGCCGGGTCGGACCGGACACCGTCCGGTCCCATGGCGAGCTGTACGCACCGCTCAAAGCCGGGCAGCTCCTCGCGTCGGCATCGGTCCCGCCTTCGTGGGCAGGCGACTGGAACGCGGCTCATCCTGACCGGTTCACCCTCCGGTGACCCGGTCGTCATCCTTCGTGAAAGGAGATCTCATGACTCGTACCGTTGCCCAAGTAATCGTCGACGGGCTCGCGGACCTTGGCGTCGGCCATGTGTTCGGCGTGGTCGGCGACGCTCTCAATCCCCTCACCGACGCCATCCGGACCACGGAGGGAATCGAGTGGACCGGCTTCCGCCACGAGGAGGCCGCGGCCTTCGCCGCCGGCGCACGCGCCCAGCTGTCGGGCGAGCTCGGGGTCTGCATGGGAACCGTGGGGCCCGGCTCGGTCCATCTCCTGAACGGGTTGTACGACGCCGCCAAGAGCGGCGCCCCGGTCCTGGCGATCTGCGGCCAGGTGCCGTTGTCGGAGGTGGGCGGCGACTACTTCCAGGAAGTGGACAACGACCTCCTGTTCCGGGACGTGGCCGTGTACCGGGCCACCGTGACCTCCCCCACCCAGATGCCGAGGCTGCTGGAGTCGGCCGTGCGAGCGGCCGTGACCCGCCGGGGTGTGGCGGTGCTGACCGTCCCCGGCGACCTCGGGGATCAGAAGGTCGAGGACGACCGGCCGCCGCGGTTCGCGCTGCCTCGCCCGGCCGTGACCCGCCCCGACGACCCGGCGCTGGCAGAGGCGGCGGAGGCGATCGCCGCCGGCTCCCGGGTCACCCTCCTCGTGGGGCGCGGTGCCCGGGACTCCCGCGAGGAGGTGCTGCGCACCGCCGAGCTCCTCGCTGCGCCGATGGTGCTCACGCTCAAGGGCAAGGAGGGTTTCGAGGAGGACAATCCCTACGAGGTCGGCCAGACCGGCCTGATCGGCAACCCGGCCGCCGCCCACGCCATGGACACCTGCGACACGCTGATCCTGCTGGGCACCGATTTCCCTTACCGCGACTGGTACCCGGCGGACTGTCGGATCGTGCAGATCGATGTGCGGGAGGAGCATCTGGGCCGCCGTGTCCCGGTGGACGTGGGGCTTGCCGGGGACGTCGGTGCGACACTGCGGGCCCTGTTGCCGCTGCTCACCCCGATCGGCTCCCGGTCCCACCTCGACGAGGCCCGCGAGCGGTTCCTGGAATGGCAGGAGGGACAGGCGGATCTGGCCGACCCCACCCACGACAAACGTCTCCTCGGACGGGTGCGGGCGCTGTTCGACAACCGGGACGAGGAGATCCGCCCGGAGGCACTGGCGGCCGCGGTGGACCGTCACGCCGCCGATGACGCGATCTTCACCTCCGACACCGGCATGGCCACGGTCTGGCTGTCGCGTTTCGTCAGCATGCGCGGCAGCCGCCGGCTGATCGGCTCGTACAACCTCGGCTCCATGGCCAACGCCATGCCCCAGGCCATCGGCGCCCAGCTGTGGGCACCGGACCGCCAGGTCGTGGCCTTCTGCGGCGACGGCGGCCTGAGCATGCTGCTGGGAGACCTCATGACCATCCGGTCCGAGCGGCTTCCGGTCAAACTCGTGGTCTTCGACAATCGCCGGCTCGGCATGGTCAAGCTCGAACAGGAACAGGCCGGGCTTCCCGAGTTCGGGACGATTCTCGACAACCCGGACTTCGCCGCGGTGGCGGAAGCCCTCGGGCTGACCGGCATCCGTGTCACCGAGCCCGGAGAGCTGGACGAGGCCGTACGCCGGGCGCTCGCCGTTCCCGGCCCGGTGCTCCTGGACGTGGTGACGAACCCCGCCGAAGTGGCCGTGCCCGGCAAGCCGACCGTGTCCCAGGGCTGGGGCTTCGCCATCGCCAAGATCAAGGAGAACCTCCCGTCGGGGAGCGGCTGAGCGGCGCCGTGCCGGCATGAAGGAGGGCCCGGACGCGTCGCGTCCGGGCCCTCCTTCGCGCGAGATGCAGAAAGTGCGGGCCTTCGCAACGGGCCTGCCCCGGCCCGGACAAGCGGAGGCCGCGTCGCAGCGTGCCAGGTCTCCGGTGCGTCGCCGGGTTCCAGGTCTCCGGCGCTTCGCAGCGTGCCACGTCTCCGGCGCTTCGCCGCCGCGCACGCGAAGGCACCCCTGCCCCGCCGGGGGAAAGAGGTGCCTTCTCCTGTGCGTCGGCCTGAGCCGGGGTCAGGCGTGGCGATGCCTGTTGCCCGCGACGAGGCGGTAGAGGGCGAGAAGAATCACCGAGCCGACGATGGCGGCGATCCAGGTGGAGAGGTCGAAGAACCCGTCGATGGCGTCGACGCCGAGGATCACCTTGCCGAGCCATCCGCCGAGCAGGCCGCCGGCAACGCCGATGAGCATGGTGATGATGATGCCGCCCGGGTCCCTGCCCGGCATGAGAGCCTTGGCGATCGCGCCGGCCAGCAGGCCGATGAGGATCCACGCGATGATGCCCATGATGTGCCTCCAGTTCATCGCCTGAGAAGTCCGTGATGTTCGCCCGCACCGATCCGGCGCGACCAGACACGTTTTCCCGGACAGGTGCACTGAAACCTCTCCGGTCCCCGCGCCGCACCGCTTCCACGGGGCGCCGCGAGGTCTGCCGGGTCAGCCGGTTTCCAGCAGGCCTCGGCGCAAGCGCTTCATCGTGCGCGAGAGCAGACGGGACACGTGCATCTGGGAGCAGCCCAGGCGTTCCCCGATCTGGGACTGGGTGAGCTCTTCGACGAACCTCAGGTGGATGATCTGCCGGTCACGCTCGTCGAGGTCGGCGATGAGCGGGGCCAGGGTGTGGAAGTCCTCCACCAGCTCCATGGCGGGGTCCTCGCTGCCGATGAAATCGGCCAGGGAGGACTCGCTGTCCTCGTTCTCGCCGCTGAGCGCGGCGTCCAGGGACGAGGAGTTGTAGCCGTTGGAGGCCAGCCGGGCCTCGGTGACCTCTTCCTCCGTGAGGCTCATCAGCTCGGCGAGTTCCTTGACCGTCGGGGTCCGGCCCAGGCGCGTGCTCAGCTCCTCGGTCGCCTTGGCCAGTTCCACCCGGGCCTCCTGGAGGCGGCGGGGTACGTGCACCGCCCAGGAGGTGTCCCGGAAGAACCTCTTGATCTCCCCGACGATGTAGGGCACCGCGAACGTGGTGAACTCGACCTCACGCGAGAGCTCGAAGCGGTCGATCGCCTTGATCAGTCCGATCATGCCGACCTGGACGATGTCCTCCATCTCGTCGCCGCGATGACGGAACCGCCCGGCCGCGTAGCGGACCAGGCTCATGTTCATCTCGATGAGGGTGTTGCGCGCGTACTGGTACTCGTGCGTCCCCTCCTCCAGCACCGTGAGTTCCTGGAAGAAGACCTTCGACAGCGCGCGTGCGTCCTTGGGCGCGACCGCCAACGCGTCCGGGATCACCGGCAGCGTTCCCGTTCCGGCCTCAATTGCCTTGGCCGACATCGTCGTGAGCGTCACGCCATTCCCCTTTCACGTGTGTCCCGAGCCGGGATTCGTGGCCCTGTGTCAGCTCGCCTACCCGGAGCGCCCGGGTCCACACAAACAAGTTGTCGAGATCTTCCCTGAGGAGCGGCGCCCCGGGTGCGCTCGTCGGGTCGGGTGTGCCGGTGTGAGGGGCAGTCAGCCGCCGTCCCTGCAGAGTCGGTCGGGGCCGCCGAGTGCCAAGGCCGCTTCTTCCGCAGGTCGCTGGGCAGAAGGAAGGTGAAGTCAGTACCGTCGTTCGAAGGAGAGACATGCCACGGGATCCCTCACTGAGAGCCGTCGGGTGGGCTCGGTCACTTCCCCTCGGCAGCAGCGTGAAGACAGCACGCGACTGGACGCGTCAGCACCTGGCGACGATCGGATGGGACCGTACCGCGCCGGACTTGGTGGACTCTGTGGTGCTCGCCGTCTCCGAGATGGTCACCAACGCCCACGTCCACGCCCACAGCGATGCGCAGCTCATCCTCACGTGGGACGAGGAGTGCCTGCACGTGACCGCGCACGACGCGTCGTCCCGTGTTCCCGAGCAACGCCACCCCGACGACGACGCCCTGGGCGGGCGCGGCCTGCTCCTGATCGGCGCCCTGGCCGACGATCTGCGGATCCGCTCCTGCCCGCGGGGCAAGGACGTCACCGCCTGCTTCGGCCCGCCCTCGCCCGGCCGGCCGGAATGAGGAAGGTGCGTGCGAGGGGCGAGCGGAGAGCATCCCCGAGCGGGGGCACGTGCTTTGCGCGCCCGTGCACGGCGGAGGCGCGCGCACCCGACCTCAGCGCCTGAGAGAGGTGAGCAGCGGCTGCCAGTCGATGTGCCTCTCCTCCGTGCCCTGCGGCACGAGGACGAAGGTGTCGCGTACGAGGCGGGCGAGCCCGTCCTGGTCGCACCTGACCATGGCGCAGTGCCCGGCCGGGCCGAGCCGCAGGAGAAGCCCGCCGTCGGGCCCGGGCCGCAGGTGGACCTCTCCCGCACCGGTGGGGGTCAGCGATCCGGTGATGACCATCTCGCGGTCGACGCGCCACACGACGGGAGCATCGCCCAGGAGGTGGAAGACGATGCTCAGCGCGTGTGGGTCGCGGGAGGTGTAACTGATGGTGGTCTCGATCGGGACCGCCGCGTCCGGGGTCAGCAGTTCCATGGCCATGGGCTGCGTGAGGACGCGCGGCGCGGGAAGGGGTGCGACGGGGTGCTGGGGCATGAGGTCCTCCGGCTGAGGGGACGTGGCGAGGGGGTGCGGTGTCCGCTTGACCCGTCCCATCCCCGTTACACCTCGCGCACGCGAGACGGATGTGCCGATGACGTCGTGATTTCGTGAAGCCCGCGGGAGCAGGGCCGGCGCAGGACGTGGGAGGGGCGGGCGGAGGCGCCAGGGGCAGGGCCGCCGGCGGAGGACGCGGGACCTGGGCGGGCGGAGGCCGCGGGGGCGCAGCCCGACCGG
>NZ_LIPQ01000275.1 GCF_001418135.1 Streptomyces aureus | reverse complement strand
CGTCGGAACCGCCTCGCAGGAGCCGCCGCCGCGCCCCCGCGAGCGACCGGCGTCCCTGATGAGGAACCTGTACGCGATCTTCGACTGACGGGCCGTCGCGACAGCGGCGGCGCGTCCGGGATCGGGATCCGAATCGGGGTCGGGGTCGGGGTCGGGGTCGGGGTCGGTCAGCAGACCTCGAGCTCGTAGATCCGCGCGGCCTGGTTGGTCGTCTGGGTCGGGGTGGTCACCTCGACCCGGGGTGCGAAGAACTCCACCGCCGCCACCTGCCTGTCCGACGTCGTGGCCCACGGCGGACGCCTAGAGACCGACTGCCACGCCGAGACCGTCCTCGTACGGGACGGGGCCGCGTACGGCGTCACCGCCCGGATCACCGAGGCTAATGACGCCGACCACCGGATCACCGTGCGCTCCCTCCACGTGGTCGTCGCTGCCGGTGCCCCGTCTTCTTCCCGCCGCCCTCGGGAACTCCGGGATCGCGACCGGCGCCGCTCGTGCCACTGAGGAGGGACGCCCTGGCCGGCGGTGGCGTACGTCCGAGCCAGGAGAGGACCTGGCCAAGACGCGACGGCATACCCGTCGACGCAACCCCACTCGCAGGAGAGGCGCCTCCCCGGCGCCTGCCCCCTTCGCGGCCGGAGCTGTACGGGAACCCCTACCGCTCACGCGGCAGTGCGCGGCCCTGCCGCTGCGCCGATAATTGCTCCGTCACACACAGAAGCAAAGCGCCGACCGACCGAACCTTCCCTGACACTCCGTCAGAGAAGTCAGCAACGAGTCAGCATCAGTACCGTCGAGGACCGCCCTGGAGCGCTACGGACCGCCCAAGATCGAAAATCCGTCTCGCCCCATCTGATCTGCGAAAACCCCGTCTCCCGCCTGCCTGCTAATCTCATCAGGAGGTATCCGTGAGGATGCTCATCAACGTCCCCGAGACCGTCGTCGCCGACGCGCTGCGCGGGATGGCCGCCGCTCATCCCGAGCTCACCGTCGACGTGGAGCGGCGGGTCGTGGTGCGGCGGGACGCGCCCGTGGCCGGGAAGGTCGCCCTGGTGTCCGGCGGTGGCTCCGGGCACGAGCCGTTGCACGGGGGCTTCGTGGGGCCCGGGATGCTGGCGGCCGCCTGTCCCGGGGAGGTGTTCACCTCGCCGGTGCCCGATCAGATGGTGCGGGCCGCGGCCGCCGTCGACAGTGGCGCCGGGGTGTTGTTCGTCGTCAAGAACTACACCGGTGACGTGCTGAACTTCGAGATGGCGGCGGAGCTCGCAGAGGACGAGGGCATCCAGGTCGCCAAGGTCCTGGTCGACGACGACGTCGCCGTCACGGACAGTCTCTACACGGCCGGCCGGCGCGGGACGGGTGGCACGCTCTTCGTGGAGAAGATCGCGGGCGCGGCCGCCGAGGAGGGCGCGCCCCTGGAACGCGTGGAGGCGATCGCCCGCCGGGTCAACGAGCGCTGCCGTTCCTTCGGCGTCGCGCTGAGCGCGTGCACCACCCCCGCCAAGGGCAGCCCCACCTTCGGTCTCCCCGAGGGCGAGCTGGAGTTGGGCATCGGAATCCACGGCGAACCGGGCCGCGAGCGGCGCCCGATGATGACCTCCCGCGAGATCGCGGACTTCGCCGTCGACGCCGTCGTCGAGGACCTCCGCCCGTCCGGGCCCGTCATCGCCCTGGTGAACGGGATGGGCGCCACCCCGCTCCTCGAGCTGTACGGGTTCAACGCCGAGGTGCAGCGCGTCCTGGGCGAGCGGGGTGTGCCGGTGGCCCGGACGCTGGTCGGGAACTATGTGACCTCGCTCGACATGGCCGGCTGCTCGGTGACCCTGTGCGAGGTGGACGAGGACCTCCTGCGCCTCTGGGACGCGCCCGTGGAGACGCCCGCGCTGCGCTGGGGCCGGTGAGACCGGCGGAGGGAGAGGGGACCGACATGACGCAGACCTTCGACGCCGACTTCCTCGTGCGCTGGCTGGCCGCCGTGGCCGAGGCCGTCGACCGGGAGGCGGACCGGCTCACCGAGCTCGACTCGGCCATCGGTGACGCCGACCACGGCGCCAATCTCAAGCGCGGGTTCGCCGCCGTGACCGAGACCCTGGCCAAGGACCCGCCCGCGACGCCGGGCGCGGTGCTCACCGCCGCCGGGCGGCAGCTGATCTCCACCGTGGGCGGGGCCTCGGGACCGCTGTACGGCACGCTGCTTCGCCGTACCGGCAAGACGCTCGGCGACGACGGGCGCGTCACCCGCGAGCAGTTGGCGGAGGCGCTCGACTCCGGCGTGACCGCCGTGTCCCAGCTGGGCGGCGCACAGGTGGGCGACAAGACGATGCTCGACGCGCTCGTGCCGGCCGTGGAGGGGCTGCGGGACTCGTTCGGCGCGGCCCGCTCGGCGGCCGAGGAGGGCGCGCTGGCGACCGTACCCCTGCGGGCACGCAAGGGCAGGGCCAGCTATCTGGGCGAGCGGTCGGTGGGGCACCAGGATCCGGGGGCCACGTCCTCGGCGCTGCTGTTCGCCGCGCTCGACGAGATCGCCCGCACGGAGGCGTCGGGCGCCGAGGGGGCGTCATGAGCGCCGGTAGCGGGACCGACTCAGGTGCGGTCGACCCCGGCGAGACCGGGTCCGGTTCGGGCCCCGGGGCCGGGTCCGAGCCCGGGGCCGATCCGCGGTCCGGGCCCGGGTCCACGTCCGCGGCCGTCGGCCTCGTGCTCGTCTCGCACAGCGCCGCCGTCGCGACCGCCGTGGCCGAGCTGGCCCGGGGGCTCGCCGGTGGCGGTGACCTCGCCCCGATCCTCCCGGCCGGCGGGACCCCGGACGGTGGTCTCGGGACGAGCTCCGAGCTGATCTCAGAGGCGGCGAAGGCCGTCGACCGGGGCGCCGGTGTGGCGATCCTCGTCGATCTGGGGAGCGCGGTGCTCACCGTGAAGGCCCTCCTCGCCGAGGGCGACGAATTGCCCGAGGGCTCCCGGCTCGTGGACGCGCCGTTCGTCGAGGGCGCGGTCGCCGCCCTGGTCACGGCGAGCGCGGGCGGGGACCTCGGCGCCGTGGCGGCGGCCGCTTCGGAGGCGTACGCCTATCGCAAGGAGTGACCGAGGCGGTGACCGCGAGAGTGCCCCCGGGGTCGCCCGGGGCCGCCCCCGGGACGCCCCGGCGCGACTGCGGGGAGTGAGCGAGGGGCCGCACCCGGTGGCGACCGTGTTGTGATCCAGCAGGTCAACGCACTAATGTCGCAGGGCCTTGGTGTACGGGAAACCGGTGCAGTACCGGTGCGGCCCTCGCCACTGTGATCGGGAGGTCCGGCTCCACCCCCGCGGGGAACACCCTCGGGGAAGCCACTGGACCACGTCGGGAGACCGTCGTGGTGTGGGAAGGCGGAGTCGGGCGGAATGACCGTCAGCCAGGAGACCGGCCAGGGTGCGTTGTCCATCCACGAGGTGCTGGAGAGGGTCTCCCAACCATGCATATAGCCGAGGGGTATCTGCCCCCTGTGCACGCGGCCGCCTGGGGCGTCGCGTCCGCGCCGTTCGTCGTCCACGGGGTCCGCGCGCTGACCCGCGAGGTGCGCTCGAATCCTGAGTCCACCCTGTTGCTCGGCGCCGCAGGCGCCTTCACGTTCGTTCTGTCGGCACTCAAGTTGCCTTCCGTGACCGGCAGTTGCTCACATCCGACGGGCACGGGCCTGGGCGCCATCCTGTTCCGGCCGCCGATCATGGCGGTCCTGGGGACGATCACCCTGCTCTTCCAGGCCCTGCTGCTCGCCCACGGCGGGCTCACCACGCTCGGCGCGAACGTCTTCTCGATGGCGATCGTCGGGCCCTGGGCGGGATACGGGGCCTACGTACTGCTGCGCCGGTTCGGTGCGCCGCTGATGGTCGCCGTCTTCTTCGGCGCGTTCGTCGCCGACCTGTCCACGTACTGCGTGACCAGCGTCCAGCTGGCGCTCGCCTTCCCCGACCCGGGCAGCGGCATCCCCGGCGCACTCGCCAAGTTCGGCGGGATCTTCGCCGTCACGCAGATCCCGCTCGCGGTCAGCGAGGGCCTGCTCACCGTGCTCGTGATGCGCCTGCTCACCCAGTCCAGCAAGGGCGACCTGATCCGGCTCGGCGTCCTCGCAGGACGCACGTCGGAGCGACGCGAGGAGGCGACCGCGCGATGAGCCGGAACGCGAAGATCAACACCCTGCTGCTGCTGATCGTCGCCGCGCTCGCGGTCCTGCCGCTCGCGCTGGGACTCGGGGACCACAAGGAGGAACCCTTCACGGGGGCCGACGCGGAGGCCGAGACCGCGATCACGGAACTCCAGCCGGACTACGAGCCGTGGTTCAGCCCGCTCTACGAGCCGCCGTCCGGGGAGATCGAGTCGGCGCTGTTCGCCCTTCAGGCGGCCCTCGGCGCCGGTGTCCTGGCGTACTACTTCGGCCTGCGGCGCGGCCGCCGACAGGGGGCGGCGCGGGCCGGGGCGGACGAGTCCGATGCCGGTGCCGCGACCGCGACCGGAACCGCGGACGGCAGGGGCGGCTCCGGCGGCGGGTCCGCCGGCGGGCCGGGCGCGTAACCGCCGATGCTGCCGATCGACGCGGCGGCGCACAGCAGTCGCTGGCGCCGCCGCCATCCGGCCGAGAAGGCGCTTCTCGGCTTCGGTCTCACCCTGTGCGCGGTCGGTCTGCCGCCGTGGCCCGGCGCGGTCCTCGTCGCCGCGGCCACGCTCACGGTGCTGCTCGGTCCGGCCGGTGTGCCGGGCCGGGCGCTGTGGCGGGCGTTCCGCGTCCCGCTCGGGTTCTGTGTGACGGGCGCCATCCCGCTGCTCTTCGAGGTGGGCGGCGCCCGAGGGCTCGTGGCCCTCGCACCGGACGGTCCGACGCACGCGGGCGAGTTGCTGCTGCGGACCGCCTCGGCCTCGCTCGGGGTGCTGCTCTTCGCGTTCACGACGCCGGTGTCCGACGTCCTGCCCCGGCTGGTACGGGCAGGGGTGCCGGCACCGGTGGTGGACGTGGCGCTGGTGATGTACCGGATCATCTTCCTGCTCCTCGACGCCATGTCCAAGATCCGGCAGGCGCAGGCCGCCCGGCTCGGGCACACCACACGGGCCGCGACCTGGCGTTCCCTCGCGGGCCTCGGTGCGACCACGTTCGTACGGGCCTTCGACCGGGCGCAGCGTCTGCAGTCGGGGCTCGCCGGGCGCGGGTACGACGGGACGCTGCGGGTGCTGGTGCCCGCGTGCGCGCCCTCCCGTCCGTTCCTCGCCGCGACGGGTGGGCTGCTCGCCGGGCTCGTCGCCCTCACCCTCGTACTGGAAAGGCTTCTTCCGTGACGTCTCCGACCCCTGTCGTGGAACTGGTGCACGCCGGCTTCGCCTACGAGGACGGGCCCCCGGTCCTGTCCGGCGTGGACTTCGCCGTGGCGGAGGGGCGGGCGGTCGCGCTGCTCGGGCGCAACGGCAGCGGCAAGACGACGCTGCTGCGACTGCTCAGCGGCGGGCTGCGGTGCGTGAGCGGGTCGCTGTGCCTGGACGGTACGGAGGTGGCGTACGACCGGAAGGGGCTGACCCGGCTGCGGACGACCGTGCAGCTGGTGGTGCAGGATCCCGACGACCAGCTGTTCGCCGCGTCCGTGGACCAGGACGTGTCGTTCGGTCCGATGAACCTGGGACTGCCCGAGGACGAGGTCCGGCGCCGGGTCCGTGAGGCCCTGGAGGCGCTGGACATCACCGCGCTCGCGGACCGGCCGACGCATCTGCTGTCGTACGGGCAGCGCAAGCGGGCGGCGATCGCGGGGGCGGTGGCGATGCGGCCCCGGGTCCTGATCATGGACGAGCCGACGGCCGGTCTCGATCCGCACGGCCAGGAGCGGCTGCTCGACGCGCTCCAGCGGCTGCGGGAGGCCGGTACGACGGTGCTGATGGCCACGCACGACGTGGATCTGGCGTTGCGCTGGGCGGACGAGGCGGCGGTGTTGACCCCGTCGGGGCTGCGGACCGGTCCGGTCGCGGAGCTGCTCGCGGACGACGCCCTGCTCGACGAGGCCCGGCTGCGCCGGCCCTGGGGTACGGCGGTGGCCCGGCTGCTCCGCACCCATGGCCTGCTCGCCGCGGGGGCGGCGGAGCCTCGGACGCCGGAGGAGCTGGACGTGTGGCTCGGAGCGGCGGCGACTCCACTGCGTGCCGAGCCGCTCGGAGCGGCCACGACTCCTCGGCGCACCGAGTAGCTCGGAGCGGCGGCGGCTGCCCTGCGCACCGAGTGGCCAGGAGCGGCGGCGGCTCTCTCCGCGGGAGCCGCACACGCCGGGCGGCCACCGGAAGCTACCGAGTAGTAGACATCACGTCCCGAATCTTCTGCAACTAGTTGCACAAGAGGTGGGGGTCCCCTAGAACTGAGGACGACGATCCTGCGCGAGGAGGCGCCCGCATGACCCCGTACCCGCACCTGCTGAGCCCGCTCGACCTCGGGTTCACCACCCTGCCCAACCGGGTGATCATGGGGTCGATGCACGTCGGCCTGGAGGAGACCGAGCACGGCTTCGAGCGCATGGCCGCCTTCTACGCCGAGCGGGCCCGCGGTGGCGTGGGCCTCATCGTCACCGGAGGCATCGCACCCAACGACGCCGGTCGCCCCTGGGACGGCGGCGCCAAGCTCACCACCGCCGACGAGGTCGCCGAGCACCGGCTGATCACCGACGCCGTGCACGCCGAAGGCGGCCGGATCGCGATGCAGATCCTGCACTTCGGCCGGTACGCGTACCACCCCGCGCTCGTCGCGCCCAGCGCCCTCAAGGCCCCCATCAGCCCCTTCGTACCGAACGAGCTGACGGACGCCGAGGTGGAGCAGACCGTCGAGGACTACGCCCGCTGCGCCGAACTCGCCAAGGAGGCCGGATACGACGGCGTCGAGGTGATGGGCTCCGAGGGCTACCTCATCAACGAGTTCATCGCCGCCGCGACCAACCAGCGCACCGACCGCTGGGGCGGCTCCTACGAGAACCGCGTCCGTTTCCCCCTGGAGATCGTCCGCCGGATCCGCGAGCGCGTCGGCGAGGACTTCATCCTCGTCTACCGCCTCTCGATGCTGGACCTGGTGCCCGGCGGCTCCACCCTGGAGGAGGTCGTCCGGCTCGCCAAGGAGATCGAGGCCGCCGGGGCCACCATCATCAACACCGGCATCGGCTGGCACGAGGCGCGCATCCCCACCATCGCCACCTCCGTGCCGCGCGGTGCCTACACCTGGGTGACGAAGAAGCTGATGGGCTCGGTCTCCGTGCCGCTCGTCACCAGCAACCGCATCAACACCCCCGAGGTCGCCGAGGAGATCCTCGCCGACGGCCGCGCCGACCTGGTCTCGCTGGCCCGCCCCTTCCTCGCCGACCCGGACTTCGTCGCCAAGGCCACCGCCGACCGCGCCGACACCATCAACACCTGCATCGGCTGCAACCAGGCCTGCCTGGACCACACCTTCAACCTGAAGATCACGTCCTGCCTGGTCAACCCGCGCGCGTGCCACGAGACGGAGCTGGTCCTCTCCCCCACCCGCCGCGCCAAGCGGATCGCCGTCGTCGGCGCGGGCCCGGCCGGCCTCTCCTGCGCGGTGTCGGCCGCCGAGCGCGGCCACTCCGTGACCCTCTTCGACGCGGCCGCCGAGATCGGCGGTCAGCTGAACATCGCCAAGAAGGTCCCCGGCAAGGAGGAGTTCGACGAGACGCTGCGCTACTTCCGCGTCCAGCTCGCCGAGCGCGGGGTCGACGTCCGCCTCGGCACGCCGGTCTCGGCCGGTGACCTGGACGAGTTCGACGAGGTCGTCGTCGCCACCGGCGTCTCCCCCCGCACCCCCGGCATCGCGGGCGTGGACCACCCGAGCGTGCTCAGCTACCTGGACGTGCTGCGGGACGGCGCCCCCGTCGGCGAGCGGGTCGCGATCATCGGCGCCGGCGGCATCGGCTTCGACGTCGCCGAGTTCCTCACGGACGGCGGGGAGGGCGCGAGCCAGGACCCCGAGACGTATTTCCGCCAGTGGGGCGTGGACACCTCGTACGAGAACCGGGGCGGCCTGCGCGCCCCCGAGCGCGGCGCGCCGCCGCGCCAGGTGCACCTGCTCCAGCGCAAGGAGTCCAAGGTCGGCGCCGGCCTCGGCAAGACCACGGGGTGGATCCACCGCACCGAGCTCAAGCACCGCGGCGTCGCGATGGTCGCGGGTGTCTCGTACGACCGGATCGACGACGAGGGCCTGCACGTCACGATCGGCGGCGAACAGCAGGTGCTGCCCGTCGACACCGTCGTGCTCTGCGCGGGCCAGGAGCCGCGCCGGGACCTGTACGAGGAGCTGGTCGCGGCGGGCCGCGTGGCGCACCTGATCGGCGGCGCCGACGTGGCCGCCGAGCTGGACGCCAAGCGGGCCATCGACCAGGGCACCCGTCTCGCGGCCACCCTGTGATCACCGTGGCCGGCCACTCCTAGGATGCGTCCATGTCCCTCCCGCACGCGATCCTCACCGCTCTGCTCGAGAAGCCGTCCTCCGGCCTCGAACTGACGCGCCGCTTCGACAAGTCGATCGGCTACTTCTGGTCGGCCACGCACCAGCAGATCTACCGCGAGCTGGGCAAGCTGGAGCAGGCGGGGCACATCCGTGCCCTGCCCGCCCCGGTGCCGGTACGGGGACAGCGCAAGGAGTACGAGGTGCTGCCCGCGGGCCGTGAGGAGCTCGGCACCTGGGTGGCGAGGTCCGAGGACCCGAAGCCCATGCGGGCCGCCCTGCTGCTCCGGATGCGGGCGGCCGCGGTGGTCGGGGCGTCGGGCCTGCGCGCCGAGCTGACCCGTCATCTCGCTCTGCACCAGGAGCAGCTGGACGAGTACCTCGCGATCGAGACGCGTGACTTCCCGAGCGAACGCCGCCACTCGGAACCCGACCGGCTGCGCCATCTCGTCCTGCGGGGCGGGATCGAGATGGAGCGCTTCTGGGTGGAGTGGCTGACGGGGGCGCTGGCGGAACTCGGGACGGAGTGACGTCCGGGGCGGGATCGTCGGGCCGGGCCCAAGACCTGTCGGCCTGGGCCCTGTCGGCCTAGGCGAACCAGAGCTCGGAGTGCCGGTGGCGTGCGGGAGGGATGTCGACGGTGTCCGCCGCGTCCAGGTCGATGGTTCCGTCAGGAGCGTTCACGACGCTCAGGACACGGCCCACCCGGAGGCGCAGGCGCTGACGCGCCCGGCGCTCCTCATGGGCCGCTGCGCGTGCGACGCCGGCGTCCCGGTTGAAGCGGGGCCATCGATGGAAGACCACGGTGCGGCGGATCGCGCGCGGGTGAGGGCGCTCTCGGCCGCTGCAGGTGGCGGCGCGGCAGGCGCCGCCGTGGCGCAGGTCGTACAGCGTGAGGCGCGCCAAGGGGCCCCCGGCGCCGACTCATTGTTCGGCCAGCGGCGTGAGCCGGGGATGTGGTGTGCGGTGCGTGCCATGGGACTCCGTCGGTGAGCACCGCCAGGTATCTCCTGGCGGGCTACCTGAAGCCCCGGGGTCCCGTCGAACGTTCGTCTGCCACGCCCGTCACCCTGGCCGGGCTCCCGGGCGGCTGAAACCGAGTGGCGGTGCCGCCCCTCGACACGTACCCGCGTGGATACTGGGTGTTTGGAGTTCCACGACACGAAAGGGCGGGTATGGCCGACGACTTGGGGCATCGCGCGACACGTCACGCGGTGGTCATCGGGGGAAGTCTCGCTGGGCTGCTTGCCGCCCGGGTGCTGGCCGAGCACGCGGAGCGGGTGACGGTCGTCGAGCGCGACCGGCTGCCCGAGGGCCCGGAGGCGCGGGCGGGCGTCCCGCAGGGCAGGCACCTGCATGTCCTGATCGCGGGCGGGCAGCGGGCGCTCGACGAACTGCTCCCGGGATTCACGGACGAGTTGACCGAGCTCGGGGCGCCCACGGTGGGCGCCCCCGCCGACATGGTCCAGTGGCAGAACGGCAAGTGGTTCCGCCGTACCACCTCCACCACCCACCACTACACCGGCCCGCGACCCCAGCTGGAATGGCTGGTGCGGCAGCGGGTCCTCGCCGATCCGCGCATCGAGCTGATCGAGGGCACCGAGACCGTGGGCCTGACCGGCGACTCCTCGCGGGTCAGGGGCGTACGGCTGCGCGAGCGGGGCGCGGGGGCCGACAAGGAGACCCGCACCCTGGCCGCCGATCTGGTGGTGGACGCCTCCGGGCGCTCCACGAAGGCCGCCGACTGGCTCGCGGGGATCGGGGCGGAGGCTCCGCACGAGGAGACCCTGGACACGGGCCTCGCGTACGGCACCCGGGTGTACCGCGCCCCGGCCGACGACCCGGGCACCGACGCGACGGGCTACTACATCGTGCCCAACCCCGCCCAGGTGTACGGCGGTGTCGTGCTGCCCCTGGGCGACGGGCACCACCTGGTGACCCTCTCGGGGTTGCGCGGCGACGAACCGCCCACCGAGGAGGGCGCGTTCGAGGAGTACGCGAAGCGGCTGCCGCATCCGGTGATCAGCGACTGGCTGGCGCGGGCCGAGCCGGTGTCCCCGGTGTACGGCTTCCGCAGGACCGCCAACATCCGGCGCCGGTACGACCGTCCGGGCCGCCGTCCGGCCGGCTTCCTCGCGACCGGCGACGCGCTCTGCGCGTTCAATCCCATCTACGGGCAGGGCATGGCGGTCGCCGCGCTCAGCGCCGTCGCGCTGCGCCGGGCGCTCGCCGACCCCAAGCGCACCCCGACGACCCGTGCGGTGCAGCGCGCGCTCCTCGACGCGTCCCGGCAGGCCTGGGACATCTCGGCGGGCGCCGACAAGAAGATGCCGGGCGCGACCGGTGACGCGGCCCGGCCGGGTCCGATGGACCGGGTCGTCGGCTGGTACCTGGGCCGGGTGGTGGAGCAGTCCGCGGGTGATCCGGCCGTGGGGGCGTCGTTCCGTGCGGCGATGACCCTGACCGCCCCGCTGACGAGCCTCTTCGCCCCGTCGGTGGCGCGGGCGGTGCTCTTC
This sequence comes from Streptomyces aureus, assembly GCF_001418135.1. GTDB lineage: Bacteria > Actinomycetota > Actinomycetes > Streptomycetales > Streptomycetaceae > Streptomyces > Streptomyces aureus_A. The sequence continues at coordinate 3,060 of NZ_LIPQ01000275.1, read as the reverse complement.
GGGCCGGTCGCCGAGACGCCGGCGGGGCCGCCCCTGCGCCGCGACGCGTAGGGAGGGGACGCCGGGGCCGGGCCGCAGCCGTGGGGCCCGGCCCGGCCACCGGGGGGGGGTGGCCGGGCCGCGCTCCTCCTCAGGCCCCCGGCGCCGCCACCACCACACCCGCGGCGATGGCCCCGCCGAGCGCCGCGTAGTCGTCGGCGTTCTGGCTCGCGTAGGCGAGGGAGAAGTCGGCGACGGCACGGTCGAAGGCGTCCGAGCCGCCTAGGTACGCCGCGATCGCGATCCGGTCGCCCGAGCGGGCGTGGGCACGCGCCAGGGCGCGGCCGCAGAGCCTCGCGTAGTCCCGCAGCATGGCCGGGGACATGGTCTCCACCTCTGCGGACCCCTTCATGTCGCGCAGCTGGCGCCAGTAGAAGTGGCGGTTCTCGGGTCCGGTCATCCAGCCGAGGAAGATGTCGCTGGCGGCCTGGATGAGGCGCTGTCCGTAGACGACGCGGCGCCCCTGGTGGGCGTACGCGCTCGGCTCCAGGTAGGGCTCCAGGACCGAGCTGCCGGCCTCCTTGATCTGGAGGAGGAGCGGGTCGCCGTCGTCCCGGCCTTCGAGGAGCAGGACGAAGCAGCGGGTGCCGACGCTGCCGACCCCGACGACCTTGCGAGCGGCTTCGAGGAAGTGGTAGCGGTCGAGGAGCACTCGCCGCTCCTCGGAGAGCGAGCTGCGGTAGTCGTTGAAGATCTTGCCGAGGGTGACCCGGTCGATGTCCGTGGTCCGTTCGAGGAGCGGCGGGTCGTCGACGAAGTGCCGGGCGCCGGTCGCGTCGGTCTCGGTGAGCTTGGCGAGCGCGTGGAGGCTGGTGCGCCGGCGGGCGCGGGCGAGCCGGTTCTCGAATCGGGCGCGTTCGTCGCGGCGCACCAGGGGGACGAGGTCGTCGGCGGCGATCCGCTCGTACCAGACGGTGAGTTCCCCGAGGTCGGCGAGACGGCGCATGGTGGCCCGGTACGCCTCCACGCCGACGAGGGCCGCCCGGCGGGCCTTGGGCCTGCTGCTGCCGTTCTGGAGGGCGGCGACGGTGATGCTGGCGGCGAGCCTCTTCACGTCCCATTCGAAGGGGCCGGGGAGGGTCTCGTCGAAGTCGTTCACATCGAAGAGGAGCGTCCGTTCGGGTGAGGCGTAGACCCCGAAGTTCAGGAGGTGGGCGTCGCCGCAGAGCTGGACGGTGAGTCCGGTGTGGCGCTGGGCGGCGAGGTCGGCGGCCATGACGGCGGCGGCGCCGCGGAGGAAGGCGAAGGGGGAGGCCGCCATCCGGCCGTACCGGAGGGGTACGAGGTCGGGCAGCCGGTCCTGGGCCTGGTGTTCGAGCACGCCGATGGGGTCGGGGCGCTGGGAGCTGGGTATCCAGCGGCCGTGGGAGGAGCGGGGGACGTGCTTGCGGGCCGCCCTGCCCCGTTCGGCACGTTCCGACGGTGTCGTCATCCGGCCTCACCCGCCTCTTCCGCGGTCACGGTCTCGTCCCTGTCACCTGGTACCTCATTACAAGGTGACTCGCTCGTTTCGGCCACTCTGCCGATCAGCCCTGGCAAAATGGTTTAGACCAATGATAGGAATTGGTCACCCGCACGACCCATGCGGTCACGCTGAGCGAAGAGAGGGTTTGATCATGGCCGAGCCCGAATCCGAGGCGGCGGCAGACGCGCCGCTCTATCTCCGGGTCGCCGCCGCGCTGCGCGAGGACCTCGCCCACCGCCGCATCTCCCCCGGCAGCAGGCTCCCTTCGGAACGATCCCTGTCCCAGCGCTACCACGTCAACCGTCAGACGGTACGCAGTGCGCTCCAACTCCTGCGGGACGAACGGCTCGTGGTGACCGACCGGCGCGGCACCTTCGCCGCCTCCGGAGCCGAGGGCGGATGCGAGCCCGTCACCCCGGCCCTGACGGCCCGCCGGCCGACCTTCCCGGGCGGTCCCCGCGCGGCCGAGGCGCTGGTACGGGCCTCGCTCACCTGGGAGCCGCCGCCCACGCCACTGACGGCGCGGCTCCTGCTCACGCCGGGCGAGCCGACGCTGGTCCACCGGCACGTGGTGCTCGGGCCGCAGGGAACGGCGCTCCAGCGGGCGGTGTCGTGGTTCTCGCGGCCCGCGCTCACCGAGATCCCCCAGCTCGCGCGCTACCGGCGGGGGCGTGACTGGCGCCAGCAGCCCGATCTGCGGCTGCTCTACCACTGGATGCACCAGGCGGGCCTGCGGGTCACCCACCGGGAGTCGGTCGGCGTGCCGGGGACGGCCACGACGACGGCCGGCGGCGCGGCCCGGCTGATCGTCCACCGGGTGGTGAGCGATCAGCACGGGCACGCGCTGGAGATCACGGACATCGACTTCTCGGCCCAGTCGGCGGCCTGGACGTACGAGTTCAGCGCCTGAGCGGCGGGCCGGTTCCTGTCCGGTACGGGGACGGGAACCGGCTCTCTCGTCGCGGGACCCGGCTCCCCACGCCGCTCGGATCCTGGGCAACGTCGGCCCCCGGGCGGCTCCGTCAGATGATGCCCTCCGAGATCTCCGCCTCCTCGCGGGCGTTGCCGTACGCCGTCGGGGTGCCGTACGAGCGCCGGGCGACGTACCACCAGACGCTGGCCAGGACGAGCACGACGGCCAGCGCGATCACGGCGTAGTTCATGGTGTCGACCGTCACCGGGGACTTCTGCGGCAGGCAGAACAGCACGGTCACGAACGCCACCCAGACGACGGCGGTCCAACCGATGGGCTTGCTCCAGCGACCCAGGCTCCACGGGCCGGGCGTGAACCGGTTCCCGGCGCGCAGGCGCAGGTAGATCGGGATGGCGTAGGCGGGCGTGATGCCGATGACGTTGATCGCGGTGACGGCGCCGTAGGCGGTGGCGGAGTACAGCGAGGGGAGGGCGAGCACCGCGGCCACGGCCACGGCGAGCCAGACCGCCGGGACCGGGGTCTGGGTGCGGCCGCTGACCTTGCGCCAGATCGCCGAGCCGGGCAGGGCGTTGTCACGGCTGAAGGCGAAGACCATGCGGCTGGCGGCGGCCACCTCGGCGTT
>NZ_LIPQ01000274.1 GCF_001418135.1 Streptomyces aureus | reverse complement strand
CATCGGCGACGCGGCCGTCCGGCATCTGGTCTTCGACCCGGCTCTCAAGCAGTTCGACGAGGCCTACCGTCCCGGTGACGGCGTCGTCGAGGACCCCCGGCTACGGGCCCGCTGGCAGACGGCACGGCGTGCGGCCCTGGAACTCGTTCTCGCGGCAGTCGCCGGCTCGCCGTGGGCCGACTCCCTCGTGCTGCGCGGCAGCATGCTGATGACCGCCTGGTTCGGCGAGGCCGCCCGTGCCCCGAAGGACATCGACTTCGTCGTCGTCCCCGAGACCTGGCGCATCGAGGAGCCGCGTACCCGCGCCATGCTCGACGGCATCGCCGAGGCGGCGGAGCGCCTGGCCGAGGAACGCGGCACGGAGCTGTCGATCTCGGCGGCCGGCGCCGTCTCCGAGCACATCTGGACGTACGAGAGGGTGCCCGGGCACCGACTGGTCCTGCCGTGGACGGCCCCGGGACTGCCCGGCGGCCAGGTCCAGCTCGACTTCGTCTTCCAGGAACGCCTCCCCACGCCACCGGGCCCGGCCGAGGTCGCCGGTGTCCGCCTGGCGGCCGCGGACCGGGAGGCATCCCTGGCCTGGAAACTCATGTGGCTGAGCTGCGACATGTACCCGCAGGCCAAGGACCTGTACGACGCGGTCCTCCTCGCCGAGAGCTGCGCCCTGCCACTCGCCCTCCTGGAGAGGGTGCTGCGTGAGGCGGACGAGTGGCCGGGTGACCCGAACGAGCCGCTGAACCTCGGGATGTTCGCCCGTGCCGTCCACGAGGTCGACTGGAAGGGCTTCGACGGCCTCGACCCGGACACGCCTGCCGCGCGACGCGACCTCGCCGACCGTCTGCTGGCAGCTCTCGCTCCGGTGCTCGGAACGCCCGTGTGACTCGCTCCGTGAGCGTTTCGGCGTTGCCTCTCCAGGGTGAGGACGGCTGCGGCGATTGACGTCATGCGGTGGGGGCGTACACGGGACCGAAGAAAGACGCGCCAGGACTTCGGCCGCGCTGTCCCGCGTCCGACGGGTGCCCGGGCCCGGGCCAGTGCTCGGTTGACCGCGCGCTGGGTCGGGGACAGTTCGCCGAACGGGAGGCCGATACGCCCGGTGGTCACCCACGGTCCGGGTCCCTGGTGGGCGAGGTCGGCAGGACGGGGACGCCCTGGCGTTCGCAGATTCGGATGATCCGGTGCGTGGGGCCGCGGTGAGGTCGTGGGCACGGCCGGGAGCGCGGGGGTCGCGGGTCGCGCGGGTCAGCCGACCGTGGTCCCGTAATCGTCGTACAAGCCCAGGAAGGCGCCGACGGCCAGGCCGACGACGAGGAGGTCGACGGCGAGGCCGAAGAGGAAAATGCCCGCGCAGACGACGGTCCAGACGGACCTGTGCAGCAACGACTGGCAGACGACCACGTTGCCGTGGTTCTGCGGGTGGTAGGCGACCTGGATGACCTCGGCGCGCTTCTGGGCGTACACGGCACGGCTCTGGCCGTGCATGTCCGTGTACACGTAGTTCCCCGTCGTACCGAACAGGTCGGTCATGTTCTCGTGCCGTACCGCCTCGACGGTGATTCCCCTCCGGGGCAGGTACCACTCGTCGCGGGCGATTCTCAGCCCCATGATGCCGAGCGTGGTGGCGGTCGCGCCCAAGGGGAGGGTGACCAGGATCGGGAGCGCGATGATCGCCGGCGCCGCGATCCAGACGGCCGCGGTGAGCACGACGGTCAGGAGGGCGACGGCCCCGACCCAGCGCCTGAGCACGCGCGTCCCCCTCTCCTGCTGGGACTCGGATCCCTGCTGGGACTCGCTCAAGGCACGGACGGTGACGAGGGCCGAACCGTCGGCGGTCTCCCCGGCCTCGTCGGCGCGCTCGGGCAGGGTCGCGTTGACCGCGTCGGCGAAGAACGTGGCCGCCGCCTCGCTCACGCCGTCGACCCGGTGAACGGCCGGGGCCGTACCGGCCGGGGCGGTGAGCTCCACGGCGACCGCGCTCCCCTCGGCGCGGATCCGCCGGACGGCCTGGAGCGGGATCCGGGTCTCCACGTCCGCCCGGCTCAGTACCAGGTCGTCGCCTTCGGATTGGAGGACGGCTCCGCCGGACCCACGCAGGACGGGTATGGGTGAGGTGAGGGACATGGGCGCGATCGTAGGCGCTGGACGTTCGTGTCTCTACCTGGTCGTTTCAGAATGAGGTCCGTGGGTGACAACGGGGCGCAAACGGCATCGCGTTCGGCGAACTGTCCCCGCGTCAACCGAGCACTGGCCGGGCCCGGGCACCCGTCGGACGCGGGACAGCGCGGCCGAAGTCCTGGCGCGTCCTTCTTCGGTCCCGTGTACGCCCCCACCGCATGACGTCAATCGCCGCAGCCGTCCTCACCCTGGAGAGGCAACGCCGAAAGAGGGACCCGCTGCGCTGCGTGCGTGACCCTCGCTCGTCTCTACTCGAGCATGTGTTCCGCATCATCCGGAACCCAGGGAAAGGGGACATCGGGCCACCGCGCGGATGCCCACGCGTCGAGATCGACAGCGAGAACGGCATCCATGAAGGCCGGCGGCGGTCGGTAGCCGTGCGCGGTGATGTAATGCGTGATCAGGAACGGAGCGGCATGGGCAATTCCGGGCCCGCCCGGAATCCGTACCTCGCCGTTCCCTTCCGGAGCCTCATCCTCAGGACACAGATCGCACTCGTGCACCCCGAGGCAGACGTTCATCCACTGCACCTCCTGGACGGCCTTCAGCTTCTCCACGAACGCTGTGGGAACCGTTCCCGTGGTGTACGGCCTACCGGCGTCCAGCCAACCGATGTTGAGGCGGGTGTAGGACGGGCGGTACCAGAGCGCGTAGAGGCCCGACTCCCGGTCCGTGAACGCATCCTCGTCCTGGTAGTCGTACTCGCTGAGATCTTCGTAGAACACGCCCGCATCATCGCCGCACTGCTTCTTGACGCCCACATGATTTACGAGCCATCGGGCACGACTCGGTGCTGTCACCGCATGGGTTCGCGGGGTGGCGGTTGGGCGACCGGGCGCCCGGTTTCACGGCAGAGGGCCGTGCAAGGATGCCGTGATGATCTCAAATTCACGCATACCAGCGGTTGTTCCCGCAGGGCAGATGGCCACGATGAACCAGCCAGTGTTCAGCCTTCCGAGCGGCCTGGAACTGCGCCCGTGGCGTCTCTCCGACGATGCCGTGCTGGTGGCCGGCAGTCAGGATCCCGGGGTTCGTCAGTGGAACCGCCTGCTGGTGGAGACACCGGAAGACGCCCGCCGGAGGATAGAACGCATGCACGAGCGCTGGCGGGCCGAGCTGAGTGCCATCTGGGCCATCGCTCGACCGGAGGGCGAGGCCGTGGGCCTGATCGGGTGGGGCGACATCGACCTCAGCGGTGGCAGCGCCGAGATCGTCTACTGGGTGCTCCCCGCAGTACGCGGGGGCGGCGTGGTGGTCGAAGCCACGAAGCGTGTCAGCGAGTGGGCCCTGAAAGACCTTGGCCTGCATCGCCTGCGGCTGTGTCACTCGGTGGCCAACCCGGCGTCCTGCCGTGTCGCGGAGAAGGCCGGATACTCCCTCGAAGGCACCATGCGCAGCGCGCTGCTGCACGCGGACGGATGGCATGACGAGCACCTGCACGCCCTCGTCCAGGGAGATGTCTGACCCTCGGCAGACGGTCGGGCCACTTCCGGAAGCGGCCGTTCGCCCCATCGGCTGCCCTTCTTTGGAGCGGCCCTGGCCTACGGTGGCGTTCGTAGCGTCGAGGGTCCGGGCCGTGGATGCCGCCCGCGGGGGAGCGGGGCCGCCCCGGCCGTCGACCGTCCGGAGAGCCTCCGTATCCCCATACGACGAGCGGGGCAGTCGCCCAGGGGCAGCGGCGACTCTCCCTCGGGGTTCGCGGACGGTTGCGACGCTTCCCCTGCCGCATCAGGCGGCGGGCCGCTACCGTGGTCCTCATGGCGCGCGAAATCAGGATCGAGATCAGCGATGAGGCGTACGAGGCGCTGGAACGTGTCGCAGCCGAGAAGCACGTGCCCGCCGAGGACTACGCGGGCCGGGTACTGGACGCCGACCTGACCCGCGCACGGTTCGTCGAAGGCGCCCGGTCCTTCGTCACCCAGCACGGCCAGGCCTTCGCGAAGCACTTCGGCCGCCCCGCCGGCGCCGACGCGGCCTGATCGCGGCCCGCGCGTGATACTCACGGTCGATCTCTCCTGGCTGCTCGAAATCGCCCAGCAGGAGATCCCCGGCGACCCGGAGATCTCCGATTGGGGCTCGCTCGAAGCCGCCCGCGCGCGCCACGCCTTCCGCGTCATGGACGTCCCGGTCTACGAGCGCCCGCACCACCGTGCGGCCGCCCTGTTGGAACAGCTCGTCCGCGTCCCGGCCCTGGAGCACTCCAACGAGCTGTACGGCGTGGTGGTCGCCGCCGCCTACCTCCACGCCTGCGGGTATCCGGTCGACGTGACGGCGGAGGAGGCGATCGACCTCGTCGAGCAGGTTGCCGAAGGCCGGGTCGACGTCAGGCAGGTTGCGGGCGTCCTCAAGGAATGGGTTCGCTGACCTCCCTTCTCCGCCTTGCGATGCACGGCCCCGCCCGGGCGCGGCCGGACTCATGCTCGTCCCGCCCGGGCGCGGCCGGACTGATGCCCCCGCACGATCGCCTCCACCCCGCCGCGTCATCGCGAGGTGCGCCGCAACGGGGCGCACCTCGCGGTCACGGCTCTCGTCACGATCCGCCGGATCCCCGTTCCGGCTCTCCCCAGCCCCGCAGTTCACCGGAACCAGGCACCGTGCCGGTCAGCCGCACCTGGCCGGCCGCGTTCGTGCGGACAGCCAGGACCTGTCCTCGTACGGTGGCGGAAACGGGACCACGGGCGGTGACCGTGGTCACGGCGCGGCTCCCGGCGGCGAGGAGATAGCGCGTCCCGGACGGCGCCGTCCAGTACGTGCCGGCCAACAGATGCTGGCCGAAGCGACTGCACGCCGCCGTGTCCTCGGGTGCCGGGCCCGGCACCCGCACCGGCCGGCTGCGTGCGTCCTGCCCCTCCCACGCCACCGTCGCGCGGCCGCGCCCGTCCCAGTTCTCCGAGCGCGTGCACGTCCAGGTGGCGCGTCCGGCCCGCTCCGGCAGGGTCTGTCGGGCGAACTCCCAGCGGTTCACGGCGCGCACGCCGGTTCCCCGCAACGCCGGCAACGCGCAGGCCGAACGCGCCCACGCGGCGAGGCCCGCCGCCGACGTCGCCTCTCGTGGCTGGCGAGCCGGGGCCCCGGCCCCCGGTGCCGGGGACCACGTCAGGTGCGCGGGGCTGAGCTCCCCCAGGTCAGCAAGCAAGAAGGAGTGGTTCTCGACGATGCGGGTGGAGGACCGCACCTGGAGCGCGGGAAGGCGGCGGCAGTCGCCCGGCGCTTCCGGTACGGGTTCGGTGACGCCGTCCGCGGAGACGGCCAGCCGGCGCGCGGGCACGTCGGGCCGCAGGAGGTCGCGCACCGCGCTCTCGTCGATCCAGGGGGCGAGCAGGAACCGTGCTCCGAGTCGTGTCCTGCTCACCGCCACGGCCGCTCCGGTGGTCACGTCCGAGTCGTCGGCCCGGGCCAGTTCGAGGACCGCCCCGTCCCGGCCGGTCAACGGCTCGGCGTACCGGATGATCCGGCCGCCGTCGTGCAGGAGGACGATGGCGGAGCCGTCGACCGGGCCGGCGAAGAGCAGCCGGGCCGGTGCGGCGGGTGGGGTCCTCGGTGTGCCCGGCGTGACGCTCACCCGGACGCCGGTTCGGTCGCCGGTGCTCTGAGCCCAGGCGATGAGGGCGCGGGACAGCAGAGCCGCGTCGCCGGTCCGCGTTCCGCGGGCGGGCCACTGGGTGAGGTCGACGCGGGCGGTGTCGGACCATCGGTCGGCGGGCGTGCGGAGCAGGAGTCCGGGGTCGGCCGCGCGGGTGGACGCGGCGGCGAGGCCCGCGACGGGCGGCGCCGATGTCGGCGGCGTGGGCGGCTCGGGCCGCAGGGTGAGTACGGCGGTCGTGGACGCGACGAGCAGCACGGCGGCAACGAGGGCGGTGAGTCGCTTCCGGTGCCTGCGGCGCAGCAGGTCCGTCGGTCGTGCCTGCACGGTGCAGGGGTCGAACTCCGCGCCGTGCAGGAGCGATTCGGCATCGGGGCCGACGGTGGTGCGAATGCGTTCGGCGGCACGGAGGGCTTCGTCGGGCGCGGCCACGCCGGCGGCGGCGAGGAGGAGGGCGGCGGACTGCGCGGTGAGTCCTTCGAGGACGCGCAGGGCGAAGGCGGCCCGCACCTCAGGGGTCATCGTGGCCAGTCTGGATTCCAGCGCGAGCTCCCCGTCGCCACCGGCCCGGGGGAAGAGACTCAGCCCCAGGACGGCGGGGAGCGGGGTCCGCCCGAGGGACCACCGGGGGCGGGCGGCCGCCCGC
>NZ_LIPQ01000273.1:2564-2894 GCF_001418135.1 Streptomyces aureus | reverse complement strand
GACGGCCCAACGCCCCGGCCCGTGGGCGGGAACCGTGAGTACCACGTCGGGGGCGACCTCCTCGACATCCACGGCAACACGATCCACGGCGGGTTCACCGGAATCCGCAAGGACTCTGGCAACGGCTCGGGCTCCGGCTCCCGATCCGGCTCCCGATCCGGTTCTGGTTCCGCTGCCGGTTCCGGCTCGGGCTCCGGTTCGGATACCGGTGCGGGTTCCGGCTCGGATACCGGTGCGGTCTCCGGGGCGGGTGAGCCGGAGTGAGCGACGAGGACGACGCGCCGCAGGGCGACTCCCCTGACGGCGGACACGGACACGGCGACCGGACCG
>NZ_LIPQ01000273.1:0-2547 GCF_001418135.1 Streptomyces aureus | reverse complement strand
GACACCGGCGGGGCCGCCACGGCACGCCGGGCCGTCCGCACCTGGGCGGGCGGCGCGGGCGACCGCCTCACCACCATCCACGGCGACGGCACCGTCTTCGAGGGCAACCAGATCTTCGCCCTGTACGGCTCCGAACGCACCGCGCACTTCGTCCAGGGGCCCGTCCCGCCCGAGACGCTCGACCACCTGGGCCGGGTCTACTGCGCCACCTCCGGCTACCGGCGGATGCGGGACCGGCTCCGCGACCACCGGGTCCTCGTCCTGTGCGGCGAACCCGGCAGCGGCCGCAAGGCCACCGCGCTCGCCCTCCTCGACGAACTGACCGGCGGCAAGGTCTTCCGGCTCGATCCGCGCCACGGCGTCGACGAGATCACCGAGGAGGTCCTCCAGGAGAGCGGCGGCCACCTCCTGGAGCTGCTCACCGAGGACGTGCGCGAGGCCGAGCGCGAGCCGCGCGCCGCCCGCTCCGGCCGGGGCGAGCTCACCGCGGCCGCCCGCCGCCCGGTCACCCGGCTCTCCGAACTGCACCTGGACCGCTTCGGCGATCTGCTGCGCGGCCGGGACGCGTACGGGGTCGTCCTCGTCGAGAACGGGGAGCTCGCCGACCGGCTGCTGCGCGGCCGGTACGGGATGTACTGCGCGCCGCCGCCGGCCGACGAGGTCCTCCACCGCCACCTCTGGAACCAGCTGCGCGCCGAGTCCGACCAGGCCCTCGGCGACGCCCGGGCGCGCGGCGCGCGGCGGGACGTCGTCGAGGCCCTCGGTCTTGAGGAGCTGCGGCCCCGCGAGGCGGCGCGGCTCGCCGACCACCTCGCCCGGCACTGGCGCGGTGAGGTGACGGACGAGGAACTCCTGGCGGAATGCGCCTCCTTCGTACGCTCCCAGGCGCGCGAGTGGTTCGCCGGAGCCGACCGTCCGGGCGCCGTCCCCGAGGCCCTGCCGGCCCTGAACGCCGGGGCGTTCCGTATCGCCGTCGCCGTCTTCAACGGCTCCGCGTACAGCCTCGCCGCCGAGGCAGCCGAACTCCTCGCCTGGGAACTCGCGGTCACCCTCGACCCCGAACACCCGCCGGGCCGCCGCCTGTTCGGAACGCACGCCGAACACCGGCCGGTGCAGGCGCGGGCCGTCCTGGAGGACGGCGAGCTGGACCTCGGCCCGGCCAAGGTGCCCGTGCGGGCCGTCCGCTTCCAGGGCGAGGCGCTCGCCGGAGCCGTACTCGGCGAGATCTGGCACGGCTACCACAACGTCCGCGGCCCGGTGGCCCGCTGGCTGCGCTCGCTGTGTGACGACCCGCGCCCCGAGGTGTGGGTGCGGGCCTCCATCGCGGCCGGGGTGCTCTGCTCCTGGGACTGGATCCACGGCTTCCGCGAGCTGGTGGTGCCGCTGGCTGTGACCGACGATCCGGTCGCCCGCATGGCGGCCGCGACCGCGCTCGCCGAGTCCGCGCGCGACCCGCGCGTCCGGCCCGCCGTCGCCGACGTCCTCAAGAACTGGGCCGCGTCCGACGACGAGATGCTCGTCAGGACCGCCCTCCTGGCCCACGGCTACGTGCTGGCCGCCGGCGGCGTCTCCGGATCGCTCGACGCGATCGCCCGGGTCGTCAGGGCCCGCGAGGCGAGCGACATCGAGGTCCTCGTGCCCGCCGCGTTCAGCGTGGCGCGGCTGCTCGCCTGCGGCGAACCCGCCCCCGTGCTCCGACGGCTCCGGCAGTGGCTGGAGGACGGCCGGCTCAACCTCGCCAACCTCGTCCACCTCGCCGTCATCCGCGCCCTGAGCACCCGGACCACCCACCTGTGGGGGCTGCGCGAGGTCCCGGAGCTGGACGGGCACGCGGCCCGCCCGCTGCTGATCGCGCTGCTCGCGACCCGGCCCGAGCTCGCCCCCGAACTCGCCGCGCTGCTGCGGTCCACGCTCACCACCGCCCGCTCGGGCGAGTCGGCCCTGGAGGCGCTCGGCGGGATGCTCCGGCGGGCCGCGAAGGACCCCGAGTCGCTCGGGCTCGTCTGTGCCTTCCTGCCGCGCCTCGCGGTGGACCGGCGTGACCGGGACCGGCTCAGGGGCTTGCTGAACGAACTGGTCCGGGACCGTGACCGGCCCCTGGACAGAGGCGCGGCGCGCCGGATGTGGGACGCCGTGACGGAAGGAGCGAACCGATGACCGGGCCCGAGCAGGACAGGAACCCCCGGCCCGACGAGCGGACGCGCTGGGCCGACCGGGACCGCGACGACCGGGACCGTGACGGCAGGGGACGGGACGAGCGGGCGCGCGACGAGCGGGTCCGGGCCGAGCAGGCCCGTGACGAGCGGGCACGGGGCGACCGCGACCGGGACGACCGGGAGCGGCAGCAGGGGTACGCGGGGCAGCCCGGCGACGGGCGGCGGCGCGGTGGACAGCAGTACGCCGGGCAGCGGTACGACGGGCAGAACGGCGGCGGCCGGCACGCCGGTGGCCGGGACGAGGACGAGGACCTGGACATGGACCCGGACGAGGAGCTGGACCGAGAGCAGCGGCAGCGGCAGGGCGGGGGGCGCGTCCGGGGCCATGTCC
>NZ_LIPQ01000272.1 GCF_001418135.1 Streptomyces aureus | reverse complement strand
GGAGGTCGTCGCCCCAGACCCGCTCCACCAGCTCCGCGTCGTGGCGGCCCTCCACGTAGATCCGGCCCGCGCGCGCCACCCGGGCCCGCGCCCCCGGGACCGCCACCGAGCCCGACGCCGTACGGGTGGGGCGGGTGGGAGCGGTCGACGGGCGGACCAGGGTCACGACCCGGCCCTCCAGGAGGAAGCCGCGCGGATCCATCGGGAACACGCGGTGCTTGCCGAAACGGTCCTCCAGGGTCACCGTGCCCGCCTCGCAGCGGATCACCGCCCCGCAGAAGCCCGTCGTGACCTCCTCGACGACCAGATCACGGTCGGCCGGGACCTCGGGAACGGGCGCCGAGCGCTTCCAAGGGGGCGTCAGGTCCGGGTTGTAGCTGCGCATTCGGGCGACGTTATGCGACGGAGAAGCGCGTTGCCAGTTCCTCCCGCTGGAGTCGTACGAACGTGGCGTCCACCACCGCCCCGTGCCCCGGCACGTACACCGCGTCCTCGCCGCCGAGCCCCAGCAGCCGGTCGAGCGCGTCCGGCCAGCGGGAGGGGATCGCGTCCGGGCCCGCCTGCGGTTCACCCGACTCCTCGACCAGGTCGCCGCAGAAGACCACCTCGCGCTCGCCCGGCACCAGGAGCACCAGGTCGTGGCCCGTGTGGCCGGGGCCGACGTTCGCCAGAAGGACCTGCCGGCCGCCCAGGTCGAGCGTCCACTCGCCGGAGACCACGTGCCGCGGGGCCACCAGGACGTCCACCGCCTCCGTCGCCGCCGCCTCGTCGAGCCCGTGCCGTACCGCGTCCGCGCGCAGGGCCTCCCGGTCCCGCACCCGGCCGAGGAGCTCGTCCGAGCCCACCGCGCCGAAGACCTCCGCGCCCGAGAACGCCGCCGTGCCGAAAACGTGGTCGAAATGGGGGTGACTCAATGCGATGTGCGTCACTCTGCGGCCGCCCGTGAGGTCCGAGATCCGCGTCCGCAGCTCGGCGCCCTCCACGAGCGAGGAGCCTGTGTCGTACAGCAGCACCGCCCGTTCGCCCAGTACCAGTCCGACCGTGGCGTCCCACCCGGGCAGCCGTCGCCGGCCCACCCCGTCCGCGAGCCGCTCCCATCCGTACGCTTCCCAATCCAGGTCCATGCGGCGACGCTAACCGGTGGAGGCGTCGCCACCTTGCCAGGAGCGATGCCCGCCGCCGTACACTGGCCGGGGGATCGCTGGCACTCGAACAGGGCGAGTGCCAAAAGCGGAGCAACCGGAACGACGACGACAGCTGGAGGTGCGCACGATGCTCAGCGAACGCAGACTCGAGGTCCTGCGCGCCATCGTCCAGGACTACGTCGGGACGGAGGAGCCCGTCGGCTCCAAGGCGCTCACCGAGCGCCACAAGCTCGGGGTCTCGCCGGCCACGGTGCGTAACGACATGGCCGTCCTGGAGGAGGAGGGCTTCATCGCCCAGCCTCACACCAGTGCCGGCCGCATCCCGACCGACAAGGGCTACCGCCTCTTCGTCGACCGGCTCGCCGGCGTCAAGCCGCTGTCGACGCCCGAGCGCCGGGCCATCCACAACTTCCTCGACGGCGCGGTCGACCTGGACGACGTCGTCGGCCGTACGGTCCGGCTGCTCGCCCAGCTGACCCGGCAGGTCGCCGTCGTCCAGTACCCCTCGCTGACCCGCTCGACCGTCCGGCACGTGGAGCTGCTCTCGCTGGCCCCCGCCCGCCTGATGCTGGTGCTCATCACGGACACCGGCCGCGTCGAGCAGCGGGTCGTCGACTGCCCCGCGCCGTTCGGCGAGACCTCGCTCGCCGACCTGCGGGCCCGGCTCAACAGCCGGGTCGTCGGCCGCCGGTTCGCCGACGTGCCGCAGCTGGTGCAGGACCTCCCCGAGTCCTTCGAGGAGATCGAGGACCGCGCCACGGTCTCGACCGTGCTCGCGACCCTCCTCGAAAGCCTCGTCGAGGAGCACGAGGAGCGGCTGATGATCGGCGGCACCGCCAATCTCACCCGCTTCGGACCCGACTTTCCCCTGATGATCAGGCCCGTCCTGGAGGCTCTGGAGGAGCAGGTCGTGCTCCTCAAGCTGCTCGGCGAGGCCAAGGAATCGGGCATGACCGTACGCATCGGGCACGAGAACGCCCACGAGGGGCTGAGCTCCACGTCCGTCGTCTCGGTCGGCTACGGTTCGGGCGGCGAGGCAGTCGCCAAACTCGGCGTGGTCGGACCGACCCGCATGGACTACCCCGGAACGATGGGAGCGGTACGCGCAGTGGCACGTTACGTCGGACAGATCCTGGCGGAGTCGTAAGTGGCCACGGACTACTACGCCGTACTCGGCGTGCGCCGCGACGCGTCCCAGGACGAGATCAAGAAGGCATTCCGGAGGCTCGCGCGCGAGCTGCACCCGGATGTGAATCCCGATCCGAAGACGCAGGAACGCTTCAAGGAGATCAACGCCGCCTACGAGGTCCTCTCGGACCCGCAGAAGAAGCAGGTCTACGACCTGGGCGGCGACCCGCTCTCGGCCTCCGGCGGAGGCGGCGCGGGCGGCTTCGGGGCCGGTGGCTTCGGCAACTTCTCCGACATCATGGACGCCTTCTTCGGCACGTCCCAGCAGCGCGGCCCGCGCTCGCGGACCCGCCGCGGCCAGGACGCCATGATCCGTCTGGAGATCGACCTCAACGAGGCGGCCTTCGGCACCACCAAGGACATCCAGGTCGACACGGCGGTCGTCTGTACGACCTGCTCGGGCGAGGGCGCCGCACCCGGCACCTCCGCGCAGACCTGTGACATGTGCCGCGGCCGCGGCGAGGTCTCGCAGGTCACCCGGTCCTTCCTGGGCCAGGTCATGACCTCGCGCCCCTGCCCGCAGTGCCAGGGTTTCGGCACCGTCGTCCCGACCCCGTGCCCCGAGTGCGCGGGCGACGGCCGGGTCCGGTCCCGCCGCACCCTCACGGTCAAGATCCCGGCCGGTGTCGACAACGGCACCAGGATCCAGCTCGCGGGCGAGGGCGAGGTCGGCCCCGGCGGCGGCCCCGCCGGCGACCTGTACGTCGAGATCCACGAGACCCCGCACGAGACCTTCCAGCGGCGCGGCGACGACCTGCACTGCACGGTCACCCTCCCGATGACGGCGGCCGCGCTCGGCACCAAGGTGCAGCTGCAGACCCTCGACGGCCTCGAGGAGATCGACGTCCGTCCGGGCACGCAGTCCGGCCAGTCGATCCCGCTGCACGGCCGCGGCGTCACGCACCTGCGCGGCAACGGCCGGGGCGACCTGATCGTGCACGTCGAGGTGCAGACCCCGGGCAAGCTCGACGCGGAGCAGGAGCGCCTCCTGCGCGAACTGGCCAAGCTGCGCGGCGAGGAGCGGCCCACCGGGCAGTTCCAGCCGGGTCAGCAAGGGCTGTTCTCGCGGTTGAAGGACGCGTTCAACGGGCGCTGAGCAGGATTTCTGTACGGAAGGGGCGGCGACCGCGGGCTGCGGGCGCCGCCCCTTCTCGTGACCTGACGTACCGATTCGGCCCGGAAGCAGGGGCATGACACGATGCCCATATGTCCACCACCGCGCTGAACGATCTCTCTCGGTTTCCGATCGTGCAGGCCCCCATGGCGGGTGGCGCCTCCTCTCCCGAGCTGGTCGGAGCCGTGTGCGCGGCCGGGGCGCTCGGCTTCCTGGCCGGCGGTTACAAGACGGCCGGAGGCCTCTACCAGGAGATCAAGCAGGTGCGGGGGCTCACCGCACGGCCCTTCGGCGTCAACCTCTTCCTGCCGGAGTCCGGGCGGCCCGCCGACCCCGCGTCCGTCGAGGTCTACCGGCATCAGCTCGCGGGCGAGGCCACCTGGTACGAGACCCCGCTCGGTGAGACCGACGACTGCCGAGACGACGCGTACGACGCGAAGCTGGCGATCCTCCTGGAGGACCCGGTCCGTGTCGTCTCCTTCACCTTCGGCTGCCCCGCGCCCGAGGTCCTCGCCTCTTTCGCGCGTGTGGGAACGTTCACGATCGTGACCGTCACCTCCGCCGAGGAGGCCCTCGCCGCCCAGCAGGCCGGGGCGAGCGCCGTCTGCGTGCAGGGCGCCGAGGCGGGCGGACACCAGGGCACGTTCCGCGACGACCCCGCCGACGACGCCCCGGGCACCGGACTGCTCACCCTGCTCGGCCTGGTCCGCGAGAGCGTCGCCCTGCCGATCGTCGCGGCCGGCGGCATCATGCGCGGCGCGCAGATCGCCGCCGCCCTGGCCGCCGGTGCGGACGCCGCCCAGCTCGGCACGGCCTTCCTCTGCTGCCCGGAGTCGGGCGCCCACCCGCTGCACAAGCGGGCCCTGACCGACCCGCTGTACACGCGTACCGCCTTCACCCGGGCCTTCACCGGGCGTCCGGCGCGCGGTCTCGTCAACCGCTTCATGCGCGAGCACGGGCCGTACGCCCCCTCCGCCTACCCCGAGATCCACCACCTCACCGCCCCGATCCGCAAGGCCGCCGCCACCGCCGGCGACGCCCAGGGCATGGCCCTGTGGGCCGGTCAGGGCCATCGGCTCGCCCGCGGGCTTCCCGCCGGGCAGCTGGTCGAGGTGCTGGCCGCCGAACTCGACACCGCTCTCTCCGAGCTGCCCCACAGGAGCGCCTCATGACCGCACCCGTCTTCGTCGTCGACGCCGTTCCCGGCCCCGGGAGCTTCCTCCTGGACGGCCCCGAGGGCCGGCACGCCGTCTCCGTGAAGCGGCTGCGGGAGGGCGAGGAGCTCGTCCTCGCCGACGGCCGGGGCCGCTGGGCCGCGTGCGTGGTGCTGGCCGCCGAGGGCAAGGACCAGCTCACCGTGCGGGTCGACGAGGTCAACGAGGACCCCGAGGAGGAGCCCCGTATCACCGTCGTCCAGGCGCTGCCCAAGGGCGACCGGGGCGAACTCGCCGTCGAGACGATGACGGAGACAGGGGTGGACGCGATCGTGCCGTGGGCCGCCTCCCGCTGCATCACGCAGTGGAAGGGCGACCGGGGCCTCAAGGCGCTCGCCAAGTGGCGGTCCACCGCGCGCGAGGCCGGGAAGCAGTCGCGCCGCTCCCGGTTCCCCGAGGTCGTGGACCTGATGACGACCAAGCAGGTCGCCGTGCTGCTCGCCGGCGCCGACTTCGCGGCCGTGCTGCACGAGGACCGCGACCACCCGAGCGGGGCGCTCGCCACCGCCGAACTCCCGGAGAAGGGCTCGATCGTGCTGGTCGTCGGCCCCGAGGGCGGGGTCTCCCCGGAGGAGCTCGCCGCGTTCGAGGCGGCCGGGGCGAAGCCGTACCGGCTCGGCCGGAGCGTGCTGCGGACGTCGACGGCGGGCACGGCGGCGACGGCGCTCGTCCTGGGGCGTACGGGGCGCTGGAGTTAGCCGCTCCCGGCCTCGGGCGCGCCGGGGCCGTCCCCTGTCGTCAGGGTGTCGTAGAGGGGCCAGCCGTCCTCGTCGTGGATGCCGTGGGCGGCCGGGAGCAGGCCGCGGGCCGCGGCCTCGTCCAGGAAGCGGCGTACGACGCCCGGCTCGTTCAGGTTGAGGATGGCGCCGGCCCCGGTCGAGGCGATGTCGCCGGCGCCGAAGGGGTAGCCGGACACGACGCGGCCCGGACCGTCCCGGAAGACCAGACGGAGCTGGGTGTGACGGTTCTCGGCGCGGCGCAGCGTGAGGAACGTCAGGCAGTCCGGCTCGTGGAGGTGCCCGACCGTCCACAGCCACACCGTGGACTCCACCGTCAGCCTGCGCGGTACGCGGTCCCGTCTCATCCGGCGAAGTGTACGGAGTGTGCAACGGACCGCACGCGGTGGACAGCTGCCCCCGCGCGCTCCTTAGGCTGGCCGCATGGCCGACGAGTCCCCCCTGATCCGCAGTCTGCGCGCCGCCGTGGCCGCCGCCCCCGGTGACGTACCCCTGCGTCTTCACTTCGCCGAACTCCTCCTCGCCGGGGGACGGAACGACGAGGCCGTCGCGGAGGCGGCCGTCGCGCTCCAGCACGCGCCGGGGGACGCGGACGCGCGTGCGCTGATGGTGCGGGCCATGGGGATGCCGCCGGCTTCGGCCACCGCTCCCACGGAGCGCGCGCCCGGGCCGAGCGCGACCCGGGCACCCACGGAGAGCGGCCCCGAGCCGTCCGAGCCGACCGGCCTCCCCGAGCGGCCCGAGCCGCCCGTGGGCGGGGCTGCCGCCTTCGACTGGGACGCCGCCGAGCAGCAGGTGCAGGATGTCGTCGGGCCCCGTTTCCTGGAGGACCCGCAGGCGGCCGACGGCGAGGGGGCCGCCGGGGACGACGCCTGGGACGTCGACGCGCCCGGCGCCGTACGACTCGCGGACGTCGGCGGCATGGACGAGGTCAAGGAGCGGCTGGAGGCCGCCTTCCTCGCCCCCATGCGCAATCCCGAACTGCGCAGGCTGTACGGCAAGTCGCTGCGCGGCGGCCTGCTCCTCTACGGGCCTCCCGGCTGCGGCAAGACCTTCATCGCGCGGGCCGTCGCAGGCGAGCTGGGCGCGAACTTCCTCACCGTCTCGCTCTCCGACGTCCTCGACATGTGGATCGGGGCCTCCGAGAAGAACATCCACGACATCTTCGAGACCGCCCGCCGCCAGGCCCCCTGCGTCGTCTTCCTCGACGAGCTGGACGCCCTCGGCGCCAAGCGCTCCCGCACCCACCACAGCGGACTGCGCAATGTCGTCAACCAGCTCCTCACCGAGCTCGACGGCATCGCCAGCGGCGCGGGCAACGAGGGCGTGTTCGTGCTCGCCGCCACCAACGTGCCCTGGGACGTGGACATCGCGCTGCGCCGCCCCGGCCGCCTCGACCGCACGCTCCTCGTGCTTCCGCCGGACGCCACCGCGCGCGAGGCGATCCTCCGCTACCACCTGCGCGAGCGGCCCATCGAGGCCGTCGACCTCGGCAAGCTCGTCAAGGCCACCGAGGACTTCTCCGGCGCCGACCTCGCCCATGTCTGCGAGTCGGCCGCCGAGGCCGCGCTGCTCGACTCCGCCCGCAGCGGCTCCGTGCGACTGATCACCACCAAGGACCTGCTGGGCGCGGCCAAGCAGATCAAGCCGTCCACCGAGCCGTGGTTCGCGGCCGCCCGGAACGTCGCCATGTTCGCCAACGAGGGCGGCCTGTACGACGACCTCCTCGCCCACCTCAAGCGGAAGCGCAAGCTGTGACCACGCCGACCACGCTCCTGCGCGCCGAGGCCCTGTACGACACCGGGCGGTTCGCGCAGGCAGGGGAGCTGGTCGCCCAGCACCTGGCGAGTGAACCGGAGGACGCCGACGCGCTCGTCCTGCTGGCCCGCTGCCACCACCGTGCCGAGAAGCACCAGGCCGCCCTGGACGCCGTGGACGGCGCGCTGCGCGCCGAACCCGAGCTGCTCATGGCCTGGTTGATGCGCGTCCAGATCCTGCTCGAACTGCGGCGGTTCCAGGAGGCCGAGACGGCAGCCCGGTACTCCGTCCGGCTCGCCCCGCAGTACTGGGGCACCCACTACGCCCTCGGGACCGCCCTCGCGCAGTTCGCGGAGCACGCGCGGACGCCCGCGCGTACCGTCGAGGCGTACGAGGCGGCGCGGGCCGCCGTGAGCCTCGCCCCCGAGGAGGACGCGGCCCACTTCCTGGTGGGGCTCACCGCCCAGCGCCGGGGCGACCACGCCACCGCCCAGCGGGCGTACGAGGCCGCCCTGCGGCTCAACCCGCAGAGCAGCGAGGCCCACAACAACCTGTCGCTGCTCCGGCTGCGGCGCCGCTGGTTCCGGCGCGGGGCCTGGACCCAGGCCGCCGAGGGCTTCGTCGCCTCCGCCGCGCTCGATCTCCAGGACCGCAAGGCCCGCTACAACCTGGAGGCCATGGCCTGGAACACGGTGGCGGGCGCGCGCTGGGTGGCACTGCTCGGCTTCGTCGCCTCGACGTTCGGCGCCGCTCCGGCCCGGAGCGGTGACACCGGCGCCGACGCGATCGTGCCGTTCCTGATCGGCGCCGCCGTGATCGTCGGCGCCTGGGGCGGCTGGGTGCTGTGGATGAGCCGCCGGGTGCCGCCCCGGCTGCGCCGCCCGATGTTCCTGGTGGCCCGTTCCTGCCGGCCGGTGATCGCGATGGCCACCGCCGTGGGGCTGCTCGGGCTCTACTCGGTGGTGTCGATGGCCCTCTGGTCCTTCGACGCCGGGGTGATCGGCGGGCTCGGGACGCCGCTGTTCTGGGCAGTGATCATCACGTACTGGGTGAGCCGCTCGGCCCTCAACCGGCGCGCGCCCAAGGACTGACCTGGGACACGGCGACGGCCGCTGCGGCGGATAGCATGCGCGTGTAGCGACCGACGAGGCGAGGAGGCCCGGGCCATGGCCGGAGAGCCGCAGAGCGACTGCCTGTTCTGCAAGATCGTGGCGGGGGAAGTGCCCGCGACGATCGTGCGCGAGACGGAGACCACGCTCGCGTTCCGCGACATCAACCCGCAGGCGCCCACCCACGTCCTCGTGATCCCGCGCCTCCACTACCCGGACGCCGCCTCCCTGGCCACCGCCGTCCCGACCGTCGCCGCCGACATACTGCGCGAGGCCGGAGAGGTCGCCGCCCAGGAGAAGGTCGACGGCAGCGGCTTCAGGGTCGTCTTCAACACCGGCGCCGGCGCGGGCCAGACCGTTTTCCACGCCCACGCGCACGTGCTCGGAGGCCGCGGCCTCAACTGGCCCCCCGGCTAGACCGGCGCCCATGTCCGTACGGGAACTCGTCGTGCTCGGGACCGCCAGCCAGGTCCCGACCCGGCACCGCAACCACAACGGCTATCTGCTGCGCTGGGACGGACAGGGCATCCTCTTCGACCCCGGTGAGGGCACCCAGCGCCAGATGCTGCGGGCCGGGGTCGCCGCGCACGACATCGACCGGATCTGCGTCACGCACTTCCACGGCGACCACTCGCTCGGCCTCGCCGGGGTGATCCAGCGGATCAACCTCGACCAGGTCCCGCACCCCGTCACCGCCCACTATCCGGCGAGCGGGCAGCACTTCTTCGAGCGGCTGCGGTACGCCACGGCCTACCGCGAGACCGTGCGGCTGGCCGAGGCGCCGGTGGCCGCCGACGGGCCGCTCGCCGTCACCGACGCGTACACCCTCGACGCGTGCCGGCTCTCGCACCCGGTCGAGTCGTACGGCTACCGGCTCACCGAGCCCGACGGGCGCCGCATCCTGCCCGAACGGCTCGCCGCGCACGGCATCAAGGGCCCCGACGTCGGCCGCCTGCAGCGCGAGGGCGTCCTCGGCGGCGTGACCCTCGACGACGTGAGCGAGGTCCGGCGTGGTCAGCGGTTCGCCTTCGTGATGGACACCCGGCTCTGCGACGGCGTGCACGCGCTCGCCGACGGCGCCGACATGCTCGTCATCGAGTCGACGTTCCTCGACGAGGACGTCCGCCTCGCCACGGACCACGGCCATCTCACGGCCGGGCAGGCCGCGGCGGTCGCCCGGGACGCGGGCGTACGGCATCTCGTCCTGACCCACTTCTCGCAGCGCTACTCCGACCCGGCCGAGTTCGAGCGGCAGGCGCGGGCGGCCGGGTTCGACGGCGAACTGAGCATTGCCCAGGACCTCATGAGGGTCCCCGTACCGAAGAGATAGACACCCCCCATGCACCTCCCCACCGGTCTCCCCAAGGCCGAACTGCACCTCCACATCGAAGGCACCCTCGAACCCGAGCTGGCCTTCGCGCTCGCCGCGCGCAACGGCGTCACCCTGCCGTACGCGGACACCGGCGCCCTGCGCGAGGCGTACCGCTTCAGCGACCTCCAGTCCTTCCTGGACCTCTACTACGGTCTGATGGCGGTCCTGCGCACCGCCGAGGACTTCACCGAGCTCACCGACGCCTATCTGGAGCGGGCCGCCGCCCAGGGCGTCCGGCACGCCGAGATCTTCTTCGACCCGCAGGCACACACCGTCCGCGGCGTCCCCGTCGGCACGGTGATCGAGGGGCTGAGCGCCTCCCTCGAACGCTCCGAGGAGCGGTACGGGATCTCCACCCGGCTCATCATGTGCTTCCTGCGCGACGAGTCGGCGGAGTCGGCGCTCGCGACCCTCGACGCCGCGAAGCCGTACCTGGACCGGATCACCGGTGTCGGCCTGGACTCGGCGGAGGTCGGCCACCCGCCGGCCAAGTTCCGCGAGGTGTACGAGGCCGCGGCGGCGCTCGGGCTGCGGCGCGTCGCCCACGCGGGCGAGGAGGGCCCGGCGGCGTACGTCCGGGAGGCGCTCGACGTCCTCGGCGTGGAGCGGATCGACCACGGGCTGCGGTGCATGGAGGACCCGGAGCTCGTCGAGCGGCTCGTGCGGGAGCGGGTGCCGCTGACGCTCTGTCCGCTGTCGAACGTGCGGCTGCGGGCGGTCGACGTGCTGGATGACCACCCGCTGCGGGCGATGATGGAGGCGGGGCTGCTCGTCACCGTGAACTCCGACGACCCGGCGTACTTCGGGGGGTACGTGGGGGACAACTTCGACGCGGTGCGGGATGCGCTGGGGCTGACGCCGGAGCAGCTGCGGGAGCTGGCGCGGAACTCGTTCGAGGCGTCGTTCCTGGAGGACGACGAGGGGCGGCGGGCCGGGTATCTCGCGGAGGTCGAGGCGTACGAGTTCGGCGGGGAGTAGGCGGGGCGGAGGG
>NZ_LIPQ01000271.1 GCF_001418135.1 Streptomyces aureus | reverse complement strand
CGGTACGCGACGAAGCCCCTGGCCCCGAACCGGGACCAGGGGCTTCTCGCGTACCGGGGAAGGCGGGCCTCAGCCCTCCAGGTGCCGCTCCACCGTGGCGACCTTCGAGGTCAGACCGTCCGTGACGCCGGGCCGGATGTCGGCCTTCATGACGACCGAGACGCGCGGCGCGCGAGCCTCGACGGCGGCGACGGCGCGCTTCACGACGTCCATCACCTCGTCCCAGTCGCCTTCGACGCTCGTGAACATCGCGTCGGTGCGGTGCGGGAGCCCGGACTCGCGGACGACCCGGACGGCGTCGGCGACGTACTCGCCGACCTCCTCCCCCACCCCCAGCGGCGTGACCGAGAACGCGACGATCACGCCTTCACCGCGCCTTCGGCGGCCGCGGCGCGGGCGCGGGAGGCGATGACCGCGTTCTCGGCCTCGCGCTTGAGCCTGCGCTCGGCGTAGAAGCCGCCCAGGGGCAGCACGGAGAGGACGAAGTAGAGGGCGGCGGTCCCGAAGCTCCACTTGGTCCGGTTCCAGGCGTCCAGCCAGAACAGGACGTAGAGGATGAACAGCACGCCGTGGATCGCGCCCATGACCGGCACCGCGTTGAAGTCCGTCGTCCGCTTGAGCACCGAGCAGACCAGCAGGAGCAGGAACGAGACGGCCTCCGGCGCGGAGACGAGCCGGAGCCGGTGGAGGGAGGAAGCGGTCTTGATGTCCACGGAGGGGGTCACCTTCGTTCGATCTTGTGAACGGATGCACAAGGGCCCGACCATTGTGCACGCCGACTTTGCTGTCTCTTTATCCGGGTCCCCAGTACCTTCAGCGGGTGGCAACGTTCCGACTCCAAGGCAGCAAGGTGCTCGCCGTCTCGATGACCGGCGACGCCGTCAAGGCGAAGAACGGCTCGATGGTCGCCTATGACGGCCAGATGGCGTTCAAGAAGATGAGCGGTGGTGGTGAGGGCCTGCGCGGCATGGTCACCCGCCGGCTCACGGGTGAGCAGATGGAGATGATGGAGGTGCGCGGCCAGGGGACCTGCTGGTTCGCCGACCGGGCCTCCGAGATCAACCTCGTCTCGCTCCACGGCGACAAGCTCTGGGTCGAGGCGAGCAATCTGCTCTGCACCGACGCGGGGCTGCGCACCGGCACCACCTTCACGGGTCTGCGCGGCGGGGCCACCGGCAACGGCCTCTTCACCACGACCGTCGAGGGCTCCGGTCAGGCCGCGATCATGTCCGACGGCCCGGCGGTGGTGCTGCGGGTGACCCCGCAGTACCCGCTCCAGGTCGACCCCGGGGCGTACATCGCGCACCAGGGCAACCTCCAGCAGCACTTCCAGTCGGGTGTGACGTTCCGCACCTTCATGGGTGAGGGCGGCGGCGAGGCCTTCCAGATCCGCTTCGAGGGGGACGGCCTCGTGTACGTCCAGCCGAGCGAGCGGAACACGATCGGGGGGGACGTCTGATGCCGTTCCGCGAGATCAACTCGAAGATGGTCGAGGCGACCGTCGTCCCCGGACAGCGGATGTTCAGCCAGCGCGGCGCGATGCTCGCGTACCGCGGCGACGTCACTTTCACGCCGAACACGGCGGGCGGCCAGGGCGGCGTGATGTCGATGATCGGCCGCCGGGTGGCCGGCGAGGCGACGCCGCTGATGACCGTCGAGGGCAACGGCACGGTGATGTTCGGGCACGGTGGTCACCACATCCAGGTGATCGGGCTGACCGGCGACACCCTGTACGTGGAGGCGGACCGGCTGCTCGCCTTCGACGGCACCCTGGAGCAGGGCACCATGTTCATGGGCTCGCAGGGCGGGGTCATGGGCATGGTCCGCGGCCAGGTGACCGGCCAGGGCCTCTTCACCACCACCCTGAAGGGCCACGGCGCGGTGGCCGTCATGGCGCACGGCGGAGTCATCGAGCTGCCGATCACCCCGGGCCGCCCGGTCCATGTGGACCCGCAGGCGTACGTGGCCCACCACGGCGACGTACGGAACAAGCTCTCCACCGCGCTCGGCTGGCGCGACATGGTGGGGCGCGGCTCGGGCGAGGCGTTCCAGCTGGAGCTGAGCGGCAGTGGTGCGGTGTACGTGCAGGCCTCGGAGGAAAAGCTGTGACCGGTCCCGTGATCCACGACCCGATGACCCTGCCGTCGGACGACAACGTGAACCCGTACACCTTCTGCGTGGAGCTCAAGGGCTCCCAGTGGTTCCTGCAGAAGGGCAAGATGATCGCCTACTACGGGCGGATCGAGTTCAACGGCATCGGGCACGGGCGGCTGGACCGTCTGGTCCGGACGTCGTTCCACTCGCCGCTGCACGCGAGCGACTGGGTGGTGGCCGAGGGCAGCGGGAAGATGCTGCTGGCGGACCGGGCCTTCGACGTGAACTCGTTCGACCTGGACGAGGGCAATCTGACGATCCGTTCCGGCAATCTGCTCGCCTACCAGCCGACGCTCGCGCTGAAGCAGTCGATCGTGCCGGGCTTCGTGACGCTGATCGGCACGGGCAAGTTCGTGGCCGCGTCGAACGGCCCGGTGGTCTTCATGGAGCCGCCGATGCGGGTGGACCCGCAGGCCCTGGTCGGCTGGGCGGACTGCCCCTCCCCGTGCCACCACTACGACCACGGCTACATGACGGGCGTGATGGGCGGCGTCCGCGCGCTGACGGGCTTCGGGGGCACCTCGGGCGAGGAGCACCAGTTCGAGTTCGTGGGCGCGGGCACGGTCCTCCTCCAGTCGACGGAGATCCTGATGGCGGACCGCGCGATCGGCGGCCCACCGGCCCAGCCGGGTGTACCCGGCGGCCACGGATCGCCCGGTTCCGGCCAGTCTGTGCAAGGCTCGGTACCGCGCCTTCCCGGCCAGCTCGGCGACCTCCAGCGTCGCTTCGGTCTGTGAGCGGTAGTCTGCGGAGGGTGACGTCTTCGAACTCACGCTCCCAGACTTCGTCAAGTATTCAACTTCTTAGGTAGAATCCATATATGGAGACCGAGACCGCCACCCCGTGGCTCACCGACGCCGAGCAGTGTGCGTGGCGCACATTCCTGGACGTCCAGAGGATGCTGACGTACCAGCTGGAGCGGGACCTCCAGCCCTTCGGACTGACGATGAACGACTACGAGATCCTCGTGAACCTCTCGGAGTCGGCCGAACGGCGGCTGCGTATGAGCGATCTCGCCGCGGCCACGCTCCAGTCGAAGAGCCGGCTCTCGCACCAGATCACCCGCATGGAGAACGCCGGACTCGTCCGGCGCGAGAACTGCGAGTCCGACCGCCGCGGACTGTACGCCGTGCTGACCGACGCGGGCATGGACACCATGCACAAGGTCGCCCCGCACCACGTCGAGTCGGTGCGCAAGCACTTCATCGACCAGATCGGCGCGGACGCGCTCGGCGACCTGCGCGAGTCCCTGAAGCCGGTCGCGGACCAGCTGCGCGGCAGGCGCGGCAAGCCGTAGCGGCGGCCGCGCCCGACGGACCTGACGAAGTAGGGCCTCACCGGACGCCCGGTGAGGCCCTGCTTCGTCCGTACGGAGTCGTACGCCGCTCAGTTGCCCGTCAGGCTCGCGACCAGCTCGTCCGAGGCCGCGTACGGGTCGAGGTCGCCCGCCACGATCCGCTCCGCGAGGGCGTCCAGGCGCCGGTCGCCGTGCAGATCGCCGATCCGCTCCCGCAGGGCCGTGACCGCGATGGTCTCGACCTCGCGCGCGGCACGGGCCCGGCGGCGCTCCGCCAGGACCCCGTGCTCCTCCATCCAGGCGCGGTGCTTCTCCAGGGCCTCCACGACCTCGTCGATGCCCTCGCCGCGCGCCGCGACCGTCTTGACGATCGGCGGCCGCCAGTCGCCGGGGCCGCGCGCCTCGCCCAGGCCCAGCATGTGGTTGAGCTCGCGGGCCGTGGCGTCCGCGCCGTCCCGGTCGGCCTTGTTCACCACGTACACGTCGCCGATCTCCAGGATGCCCGCCTTCGCGGCCTGGATCCCGTCGCCCATGCCCGGCGCGAGCAGCACGACCGAGGTGTCGGCCTGGGAGGCGATCTCGACCTCCGACTGCCCGACGCCCACGGTCTCCACGAGGATCACCTCGCAGCCGGCCGCGTCCAGGACGCGGATGGCCTGCGGGGCGGACCAGGCGAGACCGCCCAGGTGACCGCGGGTCGCCATGGAGCGGATGTAGACGCCCGGATCGGAGGCGTGCTCCGACATCCGGACCCGGTCGCCGAGGAGCGCCCCGCCGCTGAACGGCGAGGACGGGTCGACGGCCAGGACGCCGACCCGCTTGCCCGCCCGCCGGTAGGCGGAGACCAGCGCGGACGTCGACGTGGACTTGCCGACGCCGGGCGAGCCGGTCAGGCCCACCACGTACGCGCCGCCGGTGAGCGGCGCGAGCGTCGCCATGACCTCGCGCAGCTGCGGGGACGCCCCCTCCACGAGCGAGATCAGCCGGGCCACGGCCCGCGGCCTGCCCTCCCGTGCCTGGGTGACCAGAGCGGGGACGTCCACCATGTGCAGAGCTCCTTGCCTGACCTTGCCGAGGTGACTTACTTGCCGGCGACGCGGACGATCAGCGCGTCGCCCTGACCGCCGCCGCCGCACAGGGCGGCCGCGCCGATGCCGCCGCCGCGCCGCTTGAGCTCCAGGGCCAGGTGCAGCACCACGCGGGCGCCGGACATGCCGATGGGGTGGCCCAGCGCGATGGCGCCACCGTTGACGTTCACCTTCTCGGGGGTAACGCCGAGGTCCTTCATTGACTGCACGGCGACCGCGGCGAAGGCCTCGTTGATCTCGATCAGGTCGAGGTCGTCGACGGTCAGGCCCTCCTTCTTGAGAGCGTGCTGGATCGCGTTGGACGGCTGCGACTGCAGCGAGTTGTCCGGGCCCGCCACGTTGCCGTGGGCGCCGATCTCGGCGATCCACTCGAGGCCCAGCTCCTCGGCCTTGGCCTTGCTCATCACGACGACGGCGGCGGCGCCGTCGGAGATCTGCGAGGAGGTGCCGGCAGTGATGGTGCCGTCCTTGGCGAAGGCGGGGCGGAGCTTGCCGAGGGACTCGGCGGTGGTCTCCGCGCGGATGCCCTCGTCCTTGGAGAAGACGACCGGCTCGCCCTTGCGCTGCGGGATCTCGACCGGGGTGATCTCGGCCTCGAAGATGCCGTTCTTCTGGGCGGCGGCGGCGCGCTGGTGCGAGAGGGCGGCGATCTCGTCCTGCTCGGGGCGCTGGATGCCCAGGCGGCTGTTGTGCTTCTCGGTGGACTCGCCCATGGCGATGTTCTCGAAGGCGTCGGTGAGACCGTCGTACGCCATGGCGTCGAGCATCTCGATGGCGCCGTACTTGAAGCCCTCGCGGGACTTCGGCAGCAGGTGCGGCGCGTTGGTCATCGACTCCTGGCCGCCGGCGACGACCACGTCGAACTCACCCGCGCGGATCAGCTGGTCGGCGAGCGCGATGGCGTCGAGACCCGACAGGCACACCTTGTTGATGGTGAGCGCGGGGACGTTCATGGGGATGCCGGCCTTGACGGCGGCCTGGCGGGCGGGGATCTGGCCGGCGCCCGCCTGGAGCACCTGGCCCATGATCACGTACTGGACCTGGTCGCCGCCGATGCCGGCCCGGTCGAGCGCGGCCTTGATGGCGAAGCCGCCGAGCTCGGCGCCCGAGAAGGACTTGAGCGAGCCGAGCAGGCGACCCATGGGCGTGCGGGCGCCCGCGACGATCACTGAGGTGGTACCGGTCGTTCCAGACATGAGGCACGGCCCCTAGGGATGAGAAGTGAACGAGGGTTTACCGCCAATGTACTGAGCGGCGGACCGCCGGGTCACCGGCCGGTCGGTGTGACGGCGCGCACGTTGCGTAACCACTGTCGCGGCGCTGCACTGGAGGCATGCTGACGCGAATCGACCACATCGGGATCGCCTGTTTCGACCTGGACAAGACTGTCGAGTTCTACCGTGCCACGTACGGTTTCGAGGTCTTCCACTCCGAGGTCAACGAGGAGCAGGGCGTCCGCGAGGCCATGCTCAAGATCAACGACACCTCGGACGGCGGGGCCTCGTACCTCCAGCTCCTGGAGCCGACCCGGGAGGACTCGGCGGTGGGCAAGTGGCTCGCCAAGAACGGCGAGGGCGTGCACCACATCGCCTTCGGTACGGCGGACGTCGACGGAGACGCCGAGGACATCCGCTCCAAGGGCGTCCGGGTCCTCTACGACCAGCCGCGGATCGGCTCCATGGGCTCCCGGATCACCTTCCTGCACCCCAAGGACTGCCACGGCGTACTCACGGAACTGGTCACCTCGGCAGAGCCGTCGGCTGACCACTCCTCAGCGGAGCACTGACCTCCGGATTCCTGGCCCGGTAGAGTGGGCGACTCCGGGCCGGGGCCGGTCGGGGCCGCTCCGTGCGGCACCGTAGTCGGGATGTCGGGGTCGTCCGATCTGTCACGATTCCCCGGGGGTCCGTCCTCAGCCGTGAGGGGGCGGTGCTCGTTGGAGTTGCGACCAGGGTTGGGGTATCCCCTGCTCGAAGAGCTCGGGGAAGGATGGACCGCGCAGTGCGGGGCTACGAACGCCAGGAGAGCCACCGAGCTGAAGACGACCATCTCGCCAGGTTCGAAGCCGAGATGGACCGGCTGAAGACCGAGCGCGAGAAGGCCGTTCAGCACGCCGAGGACCTCGGGTACCAGGTCGAGGTCTTGCGCGCCAAGCTCCACGAGGCGCGCCGCACCATCGCCTCCCGACCCGCCTACGACAGCGCCGACATCGGCTACCAGGCCGAGCAGCTGCTGCGGAACGCCCAGGCGCAGGCCGAGCAGCTCCGCCAGGACGCCGAGCGCGAGCTCCGCGACGCCCGCGCCCAGACCCAGCGCATCCTCCAGGAGCACGCCGAGCACCAGTCCCGGCTCCAGGCCGAACTGCACAACGAGGCGGTCCAGCGCCGTCAGCAGCTGGACCAGGAACTCAGCGAGCGCCGGCAGACCGTCGAGGCGCACGTCAACGAGAACGTCGCCTGGGCCGAGCAGCTCCGCGCCCGCACGGAGTCCCAGGCCCGCCGCCTGATGGAGGAGTCCCGCGCGGAGGCCGAGCAGGCGCTCGCCGCCGCCCGCGCCGAGGCCACCCGGCTCGCCGAGGAGACCAGCCGCCGCGTCGGCTCCGAGGCCGAGGCCGCCCGTGCCGAGGCCGAAGCGATTCTGCTGCGCGCCCGCAAGGACGCCGAGCGGCTCCTCGCCGCCGCCTCCAGCCAGGCGCAGGAGGCCACCAGCCACGCCGAGCAGCTCCGCTCGACCACCACCGCCGAGACCGACCAGGCCCGCCGCCAGGCCACCGAGCTCTCCCGCGCCGCCGAGCAGCGCATGCAGGAGGCCGAGGAGCGGCTGCGGGTCGCACGCGCGGAGGCCGAGAAGGCCCTCACCGAGGCCAAGGAGGCCGCCGCCAAGCAGCTCGCCACCGCCGAGTCGGTCAACGAGCAGCGCACCCGCACCGCGAAGACGGAGATCGCCCGGCTGGTCGGCGAGGCCACCAAGGACGCCGAGGCGCTCAAGACCGAGGCCGCGGAGAAGCTGCGCGAGGCGACCGCCGAGGCGGAGAAGCTCGTCGCCGAGGCCACCGAGAAGGCCCGCACGGTCGCCGCCGAGGACGCCGCCGCCGCGCTCGCCAAGGCCGCGCGCAACGCCGAGGAGATCCTCACCAAGGCGTCCGACGACGCCCGCGAGACCACCCGGAAGGCCTCCGAGGAGGCCGAGCGGATCCGCCGCGAGACCGAGGCGGAGATCGACCGGCTGCGCTCCCAGGCCGAGGAGCAGGCGGACGAGCTGCTCGGTTCGGCGAAGGACGACACCAAGGAGTACCGCGCCAAGACGGTCGAGCTGCAGGAGGAGGCCCGCCGGCTGCGCGGTGAGGCCGAGCAGCTGCGCGCCGAGGCCATCGCGGAGGGCGAGCGGATCCGCGGCGAGGCCCGCCGCGAGGCCGTCCAGCAGATCGAGGAGGCGGCCAGCAGCGCCGAGGAACTCCTCACCAAGGCCCGTACCGACGCCGACGAGATGCGGACGAAGGCCGGCGCCGAGAGCGAGCGGGCCAAGTCGGAGGCCATGGAGCGCGCCCAGACGCTCCGGACGCAGGCCGAGGAGACCCTGGAGCGGACCCGCGCCGAGGCCGAGCGGCTGCGCGCCGAGGCCGAGGAGCAGGCCGAGGCGGTCAGGGCGGCGGCCGAGGAGGCCGCGGCCGCGCTGCGCGCCGACGCCGAGCGGGCCGCCGAGGCCCGACGCGCCGAAGCCGCCGAGGAGCTGACCCGGCTGCACACCGACGCCGAGGCGAAGGTCGCGGCGGCCGGGGAGGAGCTCACCGACGCGCGTGCCGAGGGCGAGCTGATCCGGCGCGAGGCCGCCGAGGAGACGGAGCGGCTGCGGACCGAGGCCGCCGAGCGCATCCGTACGCTCCAGGAGCAGGCCGAGCAGGAGGCCGAACGGCTGCGCGCCGAGGCCGCGTCGGACGCGTCCACCACGCGTACCGAGGCGGAGAGCGCCGCCGGACGGCTCCGCAAGGAGGCGGCCGAGGAGGCCGAGCGGCTGCGGTCGGAGGCCCAGGAGACCGCCGACCGGGTACGGGCCGAGGCCGCCGCCGCCGCCGAGCGGGTGGCCGCCGAGGCCGCCGAGGCGCTGGCCGCCGCGCAGGAGGAGGCCGTCCGGCGTCGCCGGGAGGCCGAGGAGACGCTCGAGTCGGCCCGTTCCGAGGCCGGCCGGGAGCGCGAGCACGCCCGCCGGCAGTCCGAGGAGCTTCTCGCCGCGGCCCGCAAGCGCGTCGAGGACGCGCAGGTCGAGGCGCAGCGCCTGGTCGAGGAGGCGGACGCGCGGGCGACCGAGATGGTCACCGCGGCCTCGCGAGCCGCCCAGGAGGTACGGGACTCGGTGGCGGGTCTGCGCGAGCAGGCCGAGGAGGAGATCGCCGGGCTGCGCAGCGCCGCCGAGCACGCGGCCGAGCGGACGCGTTCCGAGGCGCAGGAGGAGGCGGACCGGGTCCGCGCCGACGCGTACGAGGAGCGGGAGCGGGCGTCCGAGGACGCCGCCCGCACGCGGACGCGTGCGCAGGAGGAGACGGACGCCGCGAAGGCGCTGGCCGAGCGGACGGTCGCCGACGCGATCGCCGAGTCGGAGAAGCTGCGGGCGGACACCGCCGAGTACGCGCAGCGGGTACGGACCGAGGTGACGGATTCGCTCGCCGCGTCCGAGCAGGACGCGGCCCGCACCCGGGCCGACGCCCGCGACGACGCGAACCGGATCCGTTCGGAGGCCGCCGAGCGCGCCGAGTCGGTCGTCGGCGAGGCCCGTACCGAGGCGGACCGGATCGCCGCCGAGGCGGAGCAGATCCTGGACGAGGCCCGTCAGGCGGCGGACAAGCGTCGCGGCGACGCCGCCGAACAGGCCGACGCACTGCTCGCGGAGGCGACGAGCGAAGCCGAACGACTCACCCGCGAGACGGCCGCCGAGGCCGAACGGCTCACCGCCGAGGCGGTCGAGCTCATGGAGACCGCCGAACAGGACGCCCGACGCCTCCGCACCGAGGCCGAACAGGTCAAGATCGACGGGGAGGCGCACGCGCAGGCCCTGCGGAACGCCGCCCTGGCCGACGGGGAGCAGGTCCTCGACGAGGCCCGCAAGGCCGCCGACAAGCGCCGCAGCGACGCCGCCGAACAGGCCGACGCACTGCTCGCGGAGGCGACGAGCGAAGCCGAACGACTCACCCGCGAGGCGGCCGCCGAGGCCGAACGGCTCACCCGCGAGGCCGGCGAACTCGCCGATTCCGTCACGGCGGAGGCGCGCGCGGCGGCCGAGGCGGCCGTGGGCTCCGCCCAGCAGGACGCCGAGCGGATCCGTACCGAGTCGGAGCGGCTCAGGGCCGACGCCGAGGCGGCGGCCGAGCAGATGCGCGCGGAGGCCCGCGAGGAGGCGGACCGGACGCTCGACGAGGCGCGGGAGGCCGGCGCCCGGAAGCGGTCGGACGCGGCCGAGCAGGCGGACCAGCTCATCGGCAAGGCCCAGGAGGAGGCGCTGCGCGCCACCACCGAGGCCGAGTCGCAGGCCGACATGATGGTCGGCGCGGCCCGCAAGGAGGCCGAGCGGATCGTCGCCGAGGCGACCGTCGAGGGCAACTCGCTGGTGGAGAAGGCCCGTACGGACGCGGACGAACTCCTGGTCGGGGCACGCGGCGACGCGACGGCCATAAGGGAGCGGGCCGAGGAGCTGCGGGGCCGGATCGAGGGCGAGATCGAGGAACTGCACGAGCGGGCGCGCCGCGAGAGCGCCGAGCAGATGAAGACGGCGGGCGAGCGGGTCGACAACCTGATGAAGGCCGCGACGGAACAGCGGGCCGAGGCCGACGCGAAGGCCAAGGAGCTGGTCTCCGAGGCGAGTTCGGAGGCGAGCAAGGTCCGGATCGCCGCGGTCCGCAAGGCCGAGGCGCTCCTCAAGGAGGCCGAGCAGAAGAAGGCATCGCTCATCGCGGAGGCCGAGGGCATCAAGGCCGAGGCCGAGCGGGCGCTGGCGGAGGCGCAGACCGAGGCGGAGAAGACGATCGAGGAAGGTCAGCGCGAACTGGAGGTGCTCGTGCGGCGCCGCAAGGACATCAATGCCGAGATCTCCCGTGTCCAGGACGTGCTGGAGGCGTTGGAGTCTTTCGAGACTCCGTCCGCCGGTACGAAGGATGGGGTCAAGGCGGGCGTGTCAGCGGGGTCCACTCGTTCGAGTGGCAAGTCCCAGGACGGCTAGCCACTCAAAAGGCTGGACATTCTCCAGATCAAACGGGCATACGCTCGATGACACGCCGCTTCGGCCCCTAGGATTCCCTCTAACACCTCACCGGTCTCATTCGACAGGAAACCCATGAGCGACACATCCTCCCCCTTCGGCTTCGAGCTCGTGCGGCGCGGTTACGACCGCGGTCAGGTGGACGACCGCATTACCAAGCTCGTGTCCGACCGCGACAATGCGCTGTCCCGTATCACCTCCCTGGAGAAGCGCATCGAGGAGCTCCACCTCGAGACGCAGAACGCCCAGGCGCAGGTCACCGACGCCGAGCCGTCGTACGCGGGGCTCGGCGCCCGGGTCGAGAAGATCCTCCGGCTCGCCGAGGAGGAGGCGAAGGACCTGCGTGAGGAGGCCCGTCGCGCCGCCGAGCAGCACCGCGAGCTGGCCGAGTCGGCCGCCCAGCAGGTGCGCAACGACGCGGAGTCCTTCGCGGCCGAGCGCAAGTCGAAGGCCGAGGACGAGGGCGTCCGCATCGTCGAGAAGGCGCAGGGCGAGGCCAACACGCTGCGCGCCGAGGCGCAGAAGGACGCGCAGTCGAAGCGCGAGGAGGCGGACGCCCTCTTCGAGGAGACCCGCGCCAAGGCCGCCCAGGCCGCCGCGGACTTCGAGACCAACCTGGCCAAGCGCCGCGAGCAGTCGGAGCGCGACCTGGCCTCGCGTCAGGCCAAGGCCGAGAAGCGCCTCGCCGAGATCGAGCACCGCGCCGAGCAGCTCCGCCTGGAGGCCGAGAAGCTGCGTACGGACGCGGAGCGCCGGGCCCGTCAGACGGTGGAGACCGCGCAGCGCCAGGCCGAGGACATCGTGGCCGACGCGAACGCGAAGGCCGACCGGATCCGCAGCGAATCGGAGCGCGAGCTCGCGGCGCTGACGAACCGCCGGGACTCGATCAACGCGCAGCTGACCAACGTCCGCGAGATGCTGGCGACGCTGACCGGTGCCGCGGTGGCGGCGGCCGGCTCCCCGATCGACGACGAGCGCCCGGCCGGTGTCCCGGCGCAGCAGTCCCGCTGACGCCCGTCCCGCGTACGGCCGCCCCCCGTACGGCCGTCCGTGTCGTGACCGTCGACCTGACGCACAGCCGGTAACGAGTTCGTAGCGTTCCCCAGAACCCCCTGTCATTCCGGTGGCGGGGGGTTTTGCGCACCCGTAGGTTGGGACGCATGATCGAGCTTGAGGGCCTGACCAAGCGATACGGGGCGAAGACCGCGGTCGACCATCTCTCCTTCCAGGTGCGTCCTGGGGTGATCACGGGCTTCCTCGGGCCCAACGGGGCGGGCAAGTCCACGACGATGCGGATGATGCTGGACCTGGACAACCCGACGAGCGGGACGGTCCGGATCGACGGCAAGCACTACCGGGAGCTCCAGGAGCCGCTGAAGTACATCGGCGCGCTGCTCGACGCCAAGGCCATGAACGGCGGCCGCTCCGCGTACAACAACCTGCTGTGCCTCGCGCAGTCGAACCGCATCCCGGAGCGCCGGGTGAGCGAGGTGCTGGACCTGGTGGGTCTGACGCCGGTCGCGCGGAAGAAGTCGAAAGGTTTCTCCCTCGGTATGGGGCAGCGGCTCGGCATCGCGTCGGCCCTGCTCGGCGATCCCGAGATCCTCATGTTCGACGAACCCGTCAATGGTCTGGACCCTGAGGGAATTCACTGGATCCGCAATCTGATGAAGGCGTTGGCGGCCGAGGGCCGGACGATCTTCGTTTCCAGCCATCTGATGAGTGAAATGGCCCTGACAGCCGATCATCTGATCGTGATCGGACAGGGAAAGCTGCTGGCCGACACGACGATGGCCGATTTCATCCAGGAGAATTCCCGGAGTTATGTGCGGCTGCGCTCTCCGCAGCAGGAGCGGCTCCGGGACCTGTTGCACGCGCACGGGTTCATCGCGGTCGAGGCGGGCAACGGCACCATCGAGGTGGACGGGGCGACGACCGAGAAGCTGGGTGAACTCGCCGCCGAGAACGGGCTCGTGCTGCACGAGCTGAGCTCCCAGCGCGCCTCGCTCGAAGAGGCCTTCATGCAGATGACGGCCAGTGCGGTGGAGTACCACGCGCACGGCACCGATGTACACGGTGGCGCCCCGGCGCCCGGCCCCCAGTGGGGCACGACCTCCCAGGGAGCCTGAACGATGGCAGCGGTATCCGCGGTCCTGCAGTCCGAGTGGACCAAGATCCGGACGGTGTCGTCGACCGTCTGGACGCTGGCGAGCGCCCTGATCGTCACCGTGGCGATCGGCGCGGCGCTGTCCGCCGTGTTCAACTCCACCTTCGACGACCTCAGCGAGGTCGAGCGGGCCACCTTCGACCCGACCCTGGTCAGCTTCTTCGGGATGACCCTGGGGCAGCTGGCGATGGTGGTCTTCGGTGTCCTGGTGGTGGGGACCGAGTACTCCTCGGGGATGATCCGCACCTCCCTTGCGGCCGTGCCGCAGCGCGCGACCTTCCTCTTCTCGAAGATCACGGTGGCCGGCGGGCTCGCGTTCGCCGTGGGTCTCGCGACGAGCTTCCTCTCCTTCTTCCTGGGGCAGGCGCTGCTCGGCGAGCACCGGGCCTCGATCGGTGACGACAACGTGCTGCGCGCGGTGATCGGCGGCGGGCTCTACATGGGCCTGATCGCGCTGTTCTCCATGGGCGTCGCGGCGATGCTGCGGTCGTCGATGCTGTCGCTCGGCATCCTGATGCCGTTCTTCTTCCTGGTCTCGCAGATCCTGGCGGCCGTGCCGAAGGTCAAGGAGGTGGCCCGCTACTTCCCCGACCAGGCCGGCTCGAAGATCATGCAGGTCGTCCCGGACGCCATGAACACGGAGGAGGCTCCGTACGGCCCGTGGGCCGGTCTGGGGATCATGGTGCTCTGGGTGGTGGCCGCGCTGGCCGGCGGCTATCTGGTGATGAAGAAGCGGGACGCCTGAGAGCTCGCCGGATCGGGAGACCGCCCGCAGACCGTCTCCACTTCGCCGGAACCGTCAACGGCTGGATAAGCTCCTAGCTCATACGGGGGGCTCCGGCCGACGGCCGCCACGCCCCGACCATGGTGCGACCGACCTGTCGATGGGGCTGGAGAATGATCGAGGCAGTCGGCCTGACGAAGCGCTACGGCGCCAAGACGGCCGTGTACAACCTTTCCTTCCAGGTGAGGCCCGGTGTCGTCACCGGGTTCCTGGGGCCCAACGGGTCCGGCAAGTCGACCACGATGCGCATGATCCTGGGCCTCGACCGGCCGTCCGCGGGACATGTCACGATCGGCGGCCACCCCTTCCGGCAGCTGCCGAACGCGCCCCGTCAGGTCGGCGCGCTCCTCGACGCGAAGGCCGTGCACGGCGGGCGGAGCGCGCGCAGCCATCTGCTGTCGCTCGCGCAGCTCGCCGGCATCCCGGCGCAGCGCGTCGACGAGGTGCTCGGGGTCGTCGGCCTCCAGGACGTGGCCAAGCGGCGTTCCAAGGGCTTCTCGCTCGGCATGGGCCAGCGGCTCGGCATCGCGGCGGCGCTCCTGGGCGACCCGCAGGTGCTGCTCTTCGACGAGCCGGTCAACGGCCTGGACCCGGAGGGCATCCTCTGGGTCCGCAACCTGATGAAGAAGCTGGCCGCCGAGGGGCGGACGGTCTTCGTCTCCAGCCACCTCATGAGCGAGATGGCCCTCACCGCCGACCATCTGATCGTGATCGGCCGGGGGCAGCTGCTCGCGGACATGAGCGTCACGGACTTCATCTCGGCGAACTCCGCCGACTTCGCCCGGGTGCGGACGCCGCACACGGAGCCGGGGCAGCGGGAGAAGCTGACGGCGGCCCTCATGGAGGCCGGCGGCCAGGTGATGTCGGAGCCGGACGGCGCGCTGCGGGTGACGGGCCTGCCGCTGCCGCGGATCAGCGACCTCGCGCACGACGCGGACGTACGGCTCTGGGAGCTGTCCCCGCACCAGGCCTCCCTCGAGGAGGCGTACATGCGTCTGACGCAGGGCGCCGTGGACTACCGCTCCACCGACGACCGGCTCGCGCACCTCCAGCCGCCGCAGCAGCCCGGCCACCAGGGGTACGGCATGCCGCCGCAGCCGGTGGTGCAGGACGTGCCGCAGCAGGGCTGGTACGCCCCGCCGCCGCCCGGACAGAACCCGTACGCGGGGGCTCCCGGCCAGCAGCCCGTGCCGGGTCCGTACGCCCCTCCGGCCGCTCAGCAGCCGGCCGCCCCCCAGCCGAGCGACACCACCAAGGACGCCCGATGACCGCCCCCGCCCAGCACCACGCTCCGGCGCCGCACTCCTACGTCTCCCCCATCCCGGTCCGCAGGGCGAACCTCGGTGACGCGCTCGCCTCCGAGTGGACGAAGATCCGCTCGGTGCGTTCGACGCTGTGGACGCTCGGGGTCATGGTCCTGCTGATGGTCGTCATCGGCCTGGGGGTGGCGGCGATCGCCGCCAACGCCGGCGAGCAGGGGATGGGCGACGAGTCGGCGCTCGGCTTCGGCTTCTTCGGGATGCTGCCGGCCTCGATCTGTGTGATCACGCTCGGTGTGCTGACGATCGCCTCCGAGTTCGGCACCGGCATGATCCGTACGACCCTGACGGCCTGCCCGAGCCGGGCCCGGGTGCTGACGGCGAAGGCGATCGTGTTCTTCGTGCTCGTCTTCACGGTGACCACCGTGGTCGCCGCGCTCGTGGGCGCGGTGCAGGTCGCCCTCGTGGAGGCGGCGGACACGCCGACGACGGGTGAGTGGCTGCGGGCGACGGTCGGCGCGGGCGCCTATCTGGCGATGCTGGGGCTGCTGTCGCTGGCGCTCGGCACGCTGATCCGGCACTCGGCCGGTGCGATCACGGTGATGATCGGTCTGCTGCTGCTGCCGCTGGTGGCGGCGCTGTTCATGTTCTCCGAGGCGCTGAAGTCCGTGCAGGAGGCGCTGTTCACCTACGCGATCCCCTCGCAGATGATCTCGCTGTACGCGGCGCAGCCGCCGTTCGGCGACGACGGCCCGTCGGGCTGGGAGCCGCTGCTGATCATGACCGGGGTCGCCGGGGTCGCGCTCGCCGGCGCGTTCGCGCTGCTGAACAACCGGGACGTGTGACCGCCCCCCGACTCAGCCCTTCGGCTCAGATCTCGACTCAGTACTTCGGCGCGTTACGGGACCGCTGCACCTTGCTGGTGCGGCGGTCCTTCGCGTTCCAGCAGGCCTTGTGCCAGTGCCGCCGGTCGTCCACTCCCCCGTACTCCGGCCAGGCGACCACGTGCGGGGCGCCGGGCGGGATCTCCTGGTCGCAGCCGGGGCAGCGGTAGCGCTTGCCGGGCGCGCTCGCCCCGGCGACGAGGCGGACGAACCACTCCTCGCCCTGCCAGGTCTCGGTGCGCTGCACGCCGCCGTACCGGTCGCCGTGGTCGCCCTGCTGCTGCTCGGGCTTCTCGCCGCCTCGGGAACGGTTGTGGCGCGGGGACACGGGCACACCTCACGGGGTCTGGGAACACGGACCGTTCCCTCAAGCCTACGGGCCGCGACGCGGTGCCCCGGGCCCCGTCCGCGACGGCTTAGCCGAAAATCGCAAGAACTTCATGAACGGCCGTTGCCTTTGGCACGTGTCAGACGTTGGTGCCAGTGCGAGGGGAGTTACGCGTCGGCCGCAAAGGAGGCACAAGGCGATGCGCGTGGGTACGTTCGTTCTGGCAGCCCAGTTCCCGGGCCAGGGGCAGGGTGAGGCGCTGCACCGGGCGGTGCGGACCGCCGAGGTCGCCGAGGAGGCGGGCCTCGACTCGGTCTGGCTCGCCGAGCACCACTTCGTGCCGTACGGGGTCTGCCCCTCGGCCGTGACACTGGCCGCACTGCTCCTGGGCCGCACTCGGCGGCTGCGGGTGGGCACAGCGGTGAGCGTACTGCCGAACGTCCACCCGGTCGCCCTGGGCGAGCAGGCGGCGCTGCTGCACCTCACCTCGGGCGGCAGGTTCACCCTCGGGGTGGGCCGGGGCGGACCCTGGGTCGACCTGGAGGTCTTCGGCGCGGGCCTCGACACGTACGAGAAGGGCTTCCCGGAATCGCTCGACCTGCTGCTGCGCTGGCTCTCCGAGCCCCGGGTGGGCGCCGAGGGAGAACGGTTCGCCTTCCGCGAGGTGCCGGTGGTGCCCCGCCCCGACGAGCTGATCGGCGGGGACCCGGCCCCGGAGGTCGTGGTGGCCTGCACGTCGCCGAAGAGTGTGCGGCTGGCCGCCGAGCGCGGACTGCCGATGCTGCTCGGGATGCACTGCGGCGACGAGGAGAAGGGAGAGATGGTCACGGCCTGGGCGCGCTGCGCGCGGGAGGCCGGGCGCGACCCGGACGAGATCGCGCGGATCGGGTCCCACCACGTCTCGGCGGGCGTGGCCCAGCTCGCGGACCGGGGCGCGGACGCGGCCGAGGCGCTGGTGAAGGCGATGCCGGGCTGGCTGAAGCAGGGCCTCGACGCACATGTGACGGTCGACGGCCGGCACCGGGCGATGCGGGACCCCGTGGCGTACACGGAGCTGCTGTGCGGGCTGCACCCGGTGGGCACGCCCCGGCGCGCGGCGGACCGGCTGGCGGCGACGGCGGAGCGCACGGGCATCACCCGCCACGCCCTGCTCGCCGAGGGCACGGGCGACCTCGCGTCGACCGAGGAGAACGTGCGGCGGCTCGGCGCGGAGGTCCTGCCGCTGCTCGTCTGACCGTACGGACGGAAGTGCGAACCGTACGGACTCAGGGCGGGGCTGTGCTGCCGCTCCGGCATCTCCGCGCGGCGATGCGCGTCGACACGCATCGATCGCGTCTCCCGCGATGCGGAGCGGCAGCACCATGTCTCAGCAGTCGCGCAGTTCCGGCGACTGGTTCAGCAGCTGCCCCCGTACGGACGTGAAGCGGGCGAGCCGCTCGTCCACCGACGGGTCCAGCGGGAAGACCGCCACCCGATGGCAGTTCTGGAAGGCGAGACGCACCCCGAAATGCCGCTGCAGCGCACCACGAATGGCATCGCTCGCAAGCGCGCGCAGCAGCTGACCACGTGCCTGCTCATTCGGCGGCGGCGTCTGGTTGTCGGCGAACTCTCCGCCGTCGACCTTCAGCTGAGCCACCAGAGAACTGATCATCTCCCATGCGTAGGGCAGGGAGGTCCGGACGCAGTCGACGAAGTCGGCTTCGTCGACCTCGCCTCGCTCGGCCTGTTCCAACAGTGCCGGTGAGACGTCGAGCGACATGGGTTCTCCTCTCGCGACCCCGCGGACGGGGTCTTGCGGGCAGGGCGAAGGCCGGGTCGCCCGCCACGCAGCGTGCACGGACGACGACCTCCAGCTTCCACGGTAAGCGCGCAGTCCTGCACGCACCAGGAGATGGGGAACACAACCGGCTGATAACCGACGGGTGTTCGGCTCAGGATCATGCCCGGAGGGGGTCCGGGTGATGCCCGAATCGCGCGGAAGAGCGCCCGTCTTGTAGCGTTGGCGACCATGCGTCTCGTCATTGCCCGTTGCTCCGTGGACTACGCGGGCCGGCTCACGGCCCACCTGCCCTCCGCGCCCCGTCTGATCCTCGTCAAGGCAGACGGCAGTGTCTCCATCCACGCGGACGACCGGGCGTACAAACCGCTCAACTGGATGTCCCCGCCCTGCACCCTCAAGGAGGGTGCGGACGGTGAGACGGGCGTCTGGACCGTGATCAACAAAGCGGGCGAGAAACTGATCATCACGATGGAGGAGGTCCTCCACGACTCCTCGCACGAACTGGGTGTGGACCCGGGTCTCATCAAGGACGGCGTCGAGGCGCACCTGCAGGAGCTGCTCGCCGACCGCATCGAGACCCTCGGCGAGGGCTACACCCTGATCCGCCGCGAGTACCCGACCGCGATCGGCCCGGTGGACATCCTCTGCCGGGACGCGGACGGCGCGACGGTCGCGGTCGAGATCAAGCGGCGCGGCGAGATCGACGGCGTCGAGCAGCTGACCCGCTACCTGGAGCTGCTCAACCGCGATCCGCACCTCGCTCCGGTGCGGGGCGTCTTCGCGGCGCAGGAGATCAAGCCGCAGGCCCGGGTCCTCGCGACGGACCGCGGGATCGGCTGCGTGGTCCTGGACTACAACGCGATGCGGGGCATCGAGGACGACAAGCTGCGGCTGTTCTGACGGACGGCGGTGGCGGTACGGGGACGGCCCCGGGTGCGGTGAACGCGCCCGGGGCCGTCCCCGTCTCCGTACGTAGGCTCCGGCTCCGTCCCGCCCGTCAGGCGGGCGTCCGGGAACCGGTGGCGTCGCCGGGCTCCGGCGGGCCGCCGAGGGACGAGGAGGCGGAGATGCTGGGGCTGTCCGCCCCTCCGGTCGACGGGGCGGTCGTCGGCGGGGCCGTGGTCGGCTCCGGCGGGGTCGTCGTCACCGGCGGCGTGGTCGTCGTCGGCGGCTTCGTCGTCGTCGTCGGCGGCTTCGGGGGCGTCGTCGTGGGCCGCGGAGGCCGCGTGGTCGGTCTCGTCGGCGGGGTCGTCGTGGTGGGCGGCGTGGTCGTCGACGGGCTGTCCGAGGACGACGGGGTGCCGGAGCTCCCCGGAGTGCCCGAGCTCGACGGGTCCGTCGGGCCCGACGGGGAGGCGCTCCCGGAGGCCGAGGGGCTCGGGGAGCCGGAGCGGGTGGCCTCGCCGGTCTCGCCGGGCTCCGCCGCGTCGCCCTCGGCCGGCTGCTCCTCGCCGTCGATGCCGTCGTCGGTGGTGTCGTCGGTGGCCGTGCTGTCGGAGGTGACGTGGTTGGTGGCCGGGTCCTCGCCGTTGCCCGAGGTCGCGCCGAGGGTCACGACGGTGCCCAGGACGGCGACGAGGAGCGCGCCCGCGCCGACGGCGGCGAGGTTGCGGCGCGCGCCGCTGATGATGCCGCCCCCGAGGCTCGGACGGCCGGGGCCCTTGGCGGTGTCGGGGCGGGTGATGAGCGTCGGGCCCTCGTCGGCGAAGTCGGGGAACGCCGGCATGGAGGGCTGCGCCGCGCCTCGCCCGGCTCCGCCGGGCGACGTGGTCCGGCCCAGGGCTCCCGCGGTTCCGCCCGGCGGCGTGGGGAGGGGCTCGGGGGCCGGTCTGCGTCCGGGGCCGCGCAGGGAGGGAATGCCGCGGGGCGGTGAGACGGGCTCCTCGGCGCGGGTCTCGGCCGCGGCCGCGT
The DNA here is from genome assembly GCF_001418135.1 of Streptomyces aureus. Classification (GTDB taxonomy): domain Bacteria; phylum Actinomycetota; class Actinomycetes; order Streptomycetales; family Streptomycetaceae; genus Streptomyces; species Streptomyces aureus_A. Next base: position 802 of record NZ_LIPQ01000271.1, on the reverse strand, counting down.
GCTTCCCGGAGAGGTCGGCGACCAGGGCGAGCGCCCGGCGTCCGGCGACGGTGCCACGCTTGTCGGCGAGCACGCCGCGCATGCCGATGGAGGCCTCCAGCTCGGCGCGGGCCCGCTCCAGGTTTCCGGCGCACAGGGCGAGGACACCGAGCTCGTGGTGGAAGTAGGCCTCGTCGGCGACCTCGCCGGTGAGCCGGGCGGCCTCCTGTCCGGCACGCAGGGCCCGCTCCCAGGCGCCCCAGTGCAGTCCGGCGGCGAAGGCGGGGGCGGCGGCGCGGGCGAGCAGGACGGCGGTGGCGCGGTGCTCGGCCTCCTTGTCGGGGTCGCCTCCGGTGCCGGCGACGAGGACGGAGAGGGCGGCGAGGAGGGCGTCGGACTCGGCGGCGGCCCGCTCGGGGGTGACGGAGGGGTGGGCGGACCACCAGGCGTAGTGCTGGGCGACGGTGTGGGCGCGGTCGGCGGCCGCGCGGTCGGACTCGTACCCCTGGGCGAGGAGCTGGGTGAGGACCCCGGCGGCCAGCCGGTAGCGGGGTCCGACCGGGGAGAGCAGGCCACAGGCGCGCAGTTCGCCGAGGGCGGCGTCGGCATGGGTGTCGCCGACGAGGGCCGGCAGATGGGCCTGGTGCGGGACCTCGCCGCCGAGGGCGACGGCGAAGCGCAGCGCGGTCTGGGCGGAGCGGCTGAGGCGGGAGGCGAGAAGGGCGGCGGGGGCGGCGCCCTCGCCGAGGCTGGGGAGGGGTATCTCGCGCAGTTCGACGTCGGGGTCCTCGACTCCGTCGAAGGCCGCCGCGGCGACGGCCGC
>NZ_LIPQ01000270.1 GCF_001418135.1 Streptomyces aureus | reverse complement strand
ACGGGACGGAGGGTAGGAGCGGGGGCCGGGGGTCGGGGGCCGGGACGCCATCACGTGAGACATCCGGAACTGCTCGTACCGGGTTGATCCACTACGGTCGAGACGAACACGTACGTACCGGAGGAGTCGACGTCATGCCCGCCATCCCCGCCACCTCCGTCGCCAACCTCCGTGACCTGGGCGGGCTGCCGCTCGCTGCCGGGCATTCCGTCCGTCCGGGCCTCGTCCTCCGTTCCGCCCTGCTCGACCGGCTCGACCCGGCCGAGCCGGCCGTGGCCGCGCTGGGCATCCGTACGGTCGTCGACTTCCGTACGGAGACCGAGCGCGCCGACCGGCCCGACCGGCTCCCCTCCGGTGCCCGGGTCCTCGTCGCGGACGTGCTCGCCGACCATCTGGCCACCAGCGGACTGCCGCCCGCCGCCCGCCTCAAGGAGCTGCTCACCGACCCGGCGCTCGCCGAGGAGCATCTCGGCGGGGGCCAGGTCCGGGCGGCCTTCGCCCGGACGTACCGGACCTTCGTCTCCGGCGAGTCCGCCCGCGCCGCCTACGGCATCTTCCTCACCGAGCTGGGCGCTCCGGACGCCGGTCCGCTCCTCTTCCACTGTTCGGCGGGCAAGGACCGGACGGGGTGGGCGGCGACGGTCGTCCTGTCGCTGCTCGGCGCGGACGAGGAGACGGTGCGGAAGGAGTACCTGTCGGTCAACACGGCTGTACGGCAGGCCTTCGCGCCGATGGTCGAGGGGTTCACCGCCCAGGGCGGCGACCCCGATCTCGCGCTCGATCTGATCGGCGTCCTGCCGCAGTACCTGGACGCGGCTCTCGACGAAGTGGCGGTCCGGCACGGGTCGATGGAGCGGTACGTACGGGAGGGTCTCGGGGTCCCGGACGTGGTGACGGAGCGGCTCCGTGAGCGGCTGACGGTCCGTACGGGGTGAGCCGGCGGGGGACGCCGGACGGGGAGTCGGCCGCGGCCTCCCGCTCCCGGCCGCCGGGGTGACCATCGGAAGAATCGCTCGTTCTGCTGAACGTGAGCACCAAGGATCTCGTTCCCTCGCCCGTGGGCCCCGTCGACGTCGAGCAGGCCGAGGCCGCGCTCGTCGAGCGCTATCCGCGTCTCGTCCGCATCGCCTACCTGGTGCTGCCGCCGTCGCTCGGCCGCAACCGCCGGGTGCTGACCGCGCACGCGCTCGTCCAGCGGTCGCTGCCGCGCCGCCGGGTCGCAGGTCCGGCCGTGCCGGAGCCGCGGCTCGCCGAGGACGCGGTCGATCCCGGTTACGCGTACGTACGGGGTGAGGTGCTGCGGCAGGCGCTC
>NZ_LIPQ01000027.1 GCF_001418135.1 Streptomyces aureus | reverse complement strand
GCGGGGCGGGGGGTCGTGCCGCAGGCGGTGGCCAGGGCTCCCGCGAGGGCGGCGGCCGCACCGGCCCGGAGGGCTCCGCGGCGGTCGATCGGCTTCACGCGACCATTTAAGGCCGATAGCGCCCGGTTTATTACGATTAGGCCAATTCAGGACGTTTACGGCTCGACGAGGGGCGTCCAACATGCGGACGACCCCGAGGAACAATCACAGAACCGCATAGTCATTCATTGTTTGCAAGGTGAGTGCCACACGTCACCAACGATTCACTATTAAAGTGTCCGTTTTTAGCACAGTTTGCCCCGGTAGGGACTTTTGGCGGTATGGCCACCTGTCTGCCATAGTCGGTGGCACGACCCCCATTGACCCGGGCCAGGTCGACATAGCAGCCGTGGATACACCCCCCCGTCCACGGCGCACCACACGAAAGCCCCCACGCGCCCCACCAGGGCGCACGGGGGCTTCCGTGTGTCCGGAGGGTGTCCCCGAGCCCTCAGGGGCGGTCGGCGACCCGCATCTCGAACCAGGTCGTCTTGCCGCGGGGCGCCAGGTCCACACCCCACCGGTCCGAGAGCTTGTCGACCAGGAAGAGCCCCCGGCCGCTCGTGTCGAGCTCGTGCACCGGCATCAGACAGGGCAGCCCGCGCGAGGGGTCCCGCACCTCGATCCGGATCCACCCCCGCCGCCGCTGCAACCGCAGCGCGAAGACCCGCGCACCAGTGTGCCGGACCGCGTTCCCGACGAGCTCCGACACCAGGAGCACCGCGTGCTCGGCGATCTGCGGGCCGAGTGCCCACTGCCGCAGCACGACGTGCTGGGTGAGTCTGCGGGCCACCCACGCGGATTCGGGCCGGGACGGCAGCCGGACATCCTCGTCCGCCGGATTACCGTACAACTCCACTGCGTCGGCGGCCTGTTCGTCCTCCGCGGCCGGTGACCACCGCGCTGCGGCGGCGCCAGTGCGCTGCCACGGTTGTTCCCTACCCTCCAGGCCCGCCATGCCCCCCATCATGGCCGCACGGAGCCGATCGCGGGGGCCGTTCCGGTGGAATCGGCCCCCACGAAGGGACGTCTGTCACGTCAGGCGAACTTCGCCTTCCCCGGGCCCTCCTCGACGAAGCTGCGCATCCCGTTCGCGCGGTCCTCCGTCGCGAACAGGCCCGCGAACCAGTTGCGCTCGATGGCGAGTCCGGTGTCGATGTCGGCCTCCAGGCCCTGGTCGATCGCCTCCTTCGCGGCCCGCAGCGCGACGGCCGGGCCCTGCGCCAGCTTGGCGGCCCAGGCGTGCGCCTGCTCGTACACCTCGGCGGCGGGGACGACCCGGTCGACCAGACCCAGCGTCAGGGCCTCGTCGGCCTTGACCATCCGGCCGGTGAAGATGAGGTCCTTGGCCTTGGAGGGGCCGACGAGCCGGGCCAGCCGCTGGGTGCCGCCGGCGCCGGGGATCAGGCCGAGGAGGATCTCCGGCTGGCCGAGCTTGGCGTTGTCGGCGGCGATCCGGTAGTCGGCGCAGAGCGCGAGCTCGCAGCCGCCCCCGAGGGCGTAGCCGGTGACGGCCGCGACGACGGGCTTGGGGATGCGGGCGACGGCGGTGAAGGAGTCCTGGAGGGCGCGGGAGCGCTTGACCATGGCCACGTGGTCCATGACCTGCATCTCCTTGATGTCCGCGCCCGCCGCGAACACCTTCTCGCCGCCGTAGATGATCACGGCCCGCACGTCGTCGCGGTCGGTCGCCTCCTGGGCGAGCTCCCGCAGCCGGTCCTGGGTGGCGATGTCCAGCGCGTTCATCGGGGGGCGGTCGAGGCGGATCGTGCCGACGCCTTCGGCGACTTCGAGGTTCACAGTCATGGGAGGAAGGTTAGTGTCCGTTAACGCCGGGGGGCCCGGTGCTGTTGCTCACAGCACCGGGCCCCTCGGACGTACGAGCGGTGGATTACTTGATCCACTCCGACCAGTCCATGTTCCAGCCGTTGAGGCCGTTCTCCGGCTGGATCTGCTTGTCCTTCGAGTTCTTCACGACGACCACGTCACCGATGATCGAGCGGTCGTAGAACCAGGCGGCCGGCATCGAGCCGTCGCCCGCGCCCCGCGCGTCCTGGAGGCCGACGCAGCCGTGGCTGACGTTGGCGGAGCCGAACGTGCCCGCCGAGGCCCAGTAGTTGCCGTGCACGAAGGTGCCCGAGGTGGACAGGCGCATCGCGTGCGGCACGTCCTTGATGTCGTACTCGCCGCCGAAGCCGACCGTGGCCCCGTTCATGCGGGTCACCTTGTACTTCTCGCTGATGACCATCTGACCGTTGTACGTGGTCGTGGACGGCGCGCCCGCGGTGATCGGGAGCGTCTTGATGATCTTGCCGTCGCGCTCGACCTTCATCGTCTTGGCGCTCGCGTCGACGGTGGAGACCTGACGGCGGCCGATGGTGAAGGTGATCGTCTTCTTCTGCTTGCCGTAGACGCCCGGGCGGCCCTCGACGCCGTCCAGGTTGAGGTGGACGGTCACCTTGGTGCCCGCGGCCCAGTAGTTCTCCGGCCGGAAGTCGAGGCGGTCGTTGCCGAACCAGTGGCCCTCGATCGGCACGGACGGCTCGGCCGTCACCTTGATGGCCTTCTCGACGGCCTCCGGGTCCGTGATGCCCCGGGTGAAGTTGATGGACACCGGCATGCCGACGCCGACGGTCGAACCGTCCTCCGGCGTGTACTGGCCGATGAAGGTGTTCTTCGGGACGAGGGTCGTGAAGGTGGTGTCCTTCGCCGACTCACGGCCGTCGGCGTCCTTCGCGATCGCGTGGACCTTGTACTGCGTGGCCGCGGCCAGGTGTGCGGTCGGCGACCAGCTGGCCCCGTCCGCCGAGATCCTGCCCTCGACCGCGGTGCCCTTGGAGTCGGCGACCGTGACCGTGGTCAGCTTGCCCTGCGCCGCGGTGACCTTGAGGACCCCGCTGGTGGCGACCGACTCGGCGCCGTCCTTCGGGAGGATCGTCACGACCGCCTGCGAGGCCGCGTTCTCCTGCTGGCCGCCGCCCTGGGCCGCCGGCCCCTGGCCCCCCGTACCGCCGCCGTTCGCCGTCTCGCCGCCGCCGCAGGCGGTGAGCACCAGAAGCAGTGCTCCCGCCGCCAGGGCCTGCAGCCTGACGCCCCCGCGTCGGCCGCGCCGCCCCGTCGCTCCGACCGATGCCCCCGATATCGGCTGCCCGTTCACTGTGGTCTTCTCCCCTCGCACGGCCCGGCACCGCCCGGCCCCACCCCCGTGCGCATCCACTCGCGCACACGGCGCTAGATAATCACACCGCAGGACACGAAAGATCCTCGTGAATGTCACCGTTCCGTCCCGATCGACCTGCTAAGACAACGAAAGAGGCCGAACGTGCCGGGCGGTACGAGGGGGACGGGGGCGTCAGCTCAGCGCGGAGCCGGCCTTCCACCGGTTCCACTCCATGTTCCAGCCTCCGAGGCCGTTGTCGGGAGCGACCTTTCGGTCACGGGAGTTGACCACTTCCACCACGTCGCCGATGAGGGTCCGCTCGAAGAACCAGCCCGCCGGGGACTCGGCGCTGCCGCCCTTGTCGTCCCTGAGCCCGACGCACCCGTGGCTGACGTTGGCGGAGCCGAAGGTGCTCGGATCGGCCCAGTAGTTGCCGTGCAGGAAGGTGCCCGATTCGGTGAGACGGATGGCGTGCGGTACGTCCTTGATGTCGTACTCTCCGCCGAAACCGACCGTGGCCCCGTTCATCCGGGTCACGTCGTACAGCTCGGTGACGACCATCTTCCCGTTGTACGTGGTGGTCTTCGGCGCTCCCGCGGTGATCGGCAGGGTGGCGAGGACGTCGCCGTCCCGCCTGACCTCCATGGTGTGGGCGGCGGCGTCGACCAGGGACACCTGGGAGCGGCCGACGGTGAAACCGATGGTCTTGCGCTGGATGCCGTACACGCCGGGTGCTCCCTCGACGTCCCGCAGGCCGAGTTCGACGGTGACCTCGGTGCCCGGCCTCCAGTACGTCGCAGGGCGGAAGTCGAGCCGCTCCTTGCCGAACCAGTGGCCGACGACCTCCACCGGCGGCACGGAGGTGACCCGGATGGCCCGCTCGACCGCCGCCCGGTTCTCGATCGGCATGTTGAAGCCGAAGGAAACGATCATGCCGGTGCCGACAGTGGAACGGTTCTCCGGCTTGAAGTAGCCGATGAAGCGGCTCTCGGGCACCACGGTGGTGAAGGTGGTGTGCCGGGCGGAGCGGCGGCCGTGCGCGTCGAGCGCGACGGCGTCCACGGTGTACTTCGCGGCCAGCGCCAGCCGGGTCTCCGGCCGGGGCCGCCAGCGCAGCCCGTCGGCGGAGATCTCCCCGGCCACCTGGGCCCGTCTGCCGTCCTCCACCTGGACGACGCTCACCCGTTCGAGTCGCCCGCTGTCCACCGTCACCTCGACCGGGCCCTCGGCCGGCAACCCCCGGCTGCCGTCCTCCGGGCTGACCCGGATGACGTCACCGGGGGCCCGTGCCTTGCCCGGCAGGCCGATGTCGATCCCGCCTTCACCGTCCGGCGCCGTGCAGCCCACGAGGCCCGCCAACAGTCCCGCCACCGCGAGGGCGTACCTCGCCCGCTTCCATACAAGTGTCACGCTCGGCCCAACGACAGGCACCCTCCAGGGGAAACGTGCGTGCGGGTCATGTTGGGAGCCGGGCTGTCCGGGCAGAACAGGGGGAGAACCACCCGCGGGAGCGGCGGCCGGGACGCCGCCGCTCCCCCGGGTGCGGGCCCGACGAGCCGCTGGAGGCCGGGACGGTGACGAGCGCAGCCGAGCAGGAGGCGGTACCTGACCATGCCCCGGAGCGGGCCGGGCCGCCCGTGTGGCCGGGCGCGCCGACGCCGCTCGGGGCCCGCTGCCGGGTCGGCCCCGACGGGGTGGCCGGCACCAACTTCGCCCTGTGGGCGGGCGGGGCGGAGGCCGTCGAGCTGTGCCTCTTCGGCCCGGACGGCACGGAGCTGCGGCTGCCGCTGACGGAGCTGACGCACGAGATCTGGCACGGGTTCGTGCCGGGGATCGGGGCCGGGCAGCGGTACGGCTACCGGGTGCACGGCCGCTGGGACCCCTGGACGGGGGCCCGCTGGAACCCGGCGAAGCTGCTCCTCGACCCGTACGCGCGGGCCGTGGACGGCGACTTCGGCGATTCCGGACTGCCGCCCGAGGTGTACGGGCACGTCCGGGACTGGCCGCAGCAGCATGTGGCCGACACCGTCCGCGACGAGCGGGACTCGGCGCCGTACGTCCCGAAGGGCGTCGTCGTCCAGGACGACGACGACTGGTCCGACGACCGCAGGCCCAAGACGCCCTGGCAGGACTCGGTCATCTACGAGCTGCACGTGAAGGGCTTCACCCGGCTCCACCCGGACATCCCCGAGCATCTGCGCGGCACGTACGCGGGTCTGGCGCACCCGGCGGCCGTCGAGCACCTCGTACGCCTCGGGGTGACGGCGGTGGAGCTGCTGCCGGTGCACCAGTTCGCGCACGAGGACCACCTCCTCCGGCGGGGCCTGCGCAACCACTGGGGCTACAACTCCATCGGCTACTTCGCCCCGCACGCCGGCTACTCCTCCTCGGGGACGACCGGCCAGCAGGTCGGCGAGTTCAAGCGGATGGTGCGGGCACTGCACGCGGCCGGGATCGAGGTCATCCTCGACGTGGTCTACAACCACACGGCGGAGGCGGGCGAGCTCGGCCCCACGCTCTCCCTGAAGGGCATCGACAACCGCGGCTACTACCGGCTCCAGTCCGACGCCCGCCGCTACGCGGACTACACCGGCTGCGGCAACACCCTGCACGTCGTGCAGCCGCAGGTGCTGCGGCTCATCACCGACAGCCTCCGCTACTGGGTCACGGAGATGGGCGTCGACGGCTTCCGCTTCGACCTGGCGGCCGCCCTGGCCCGCTCGATGCACGACGTCGACATGCTCTCCCCGTTCCTCGCGGTCATCGCCCAGGACCCGGTGCTCCGCCGGGTCAAACTCATCGCCGAACCGTGGGACGTGGGCAACGGCGGCTACCAGGTGGGTGCCTTCCCGCCGCTCTGGACGGAGTGGAACGACCGCTACCGGGACGCCGTGCGGGACTTCTGGCGCGGCGCGCTGCCCGACGTCCGGGACCTCGGCTACCGGCTCTCAGGCTCCAGCGACCTGTACGCCTGGGGCGGGCGCCGGCCGTACGCCTCCGTCAACTTCGTCACCGCGCACGACGGCTTCACCCTGCGGGACCTCGTCACGTACGAACGCAAGCACAACGAGGCCAACGGCGAGGGCAACCGCGACGGCACCCACGACAACCGCTCCTGGAACTGCGGGGTGGAGGGCGAGACCGACGACCCCGGCGTCAACGCCCTCCGTCTCCGCCAGCAGCGCAACCTCCTCACCACCCTGCTCCTCTCCACCGGCGTCCCGATGCTCGTCGCCGGCGACGAGATGGGCCGCACCCAGGGCGGCAACAACAACGCCTACTGCCAGGACAACGCCATCGGCTGGCTCGACTGGACCCTCCCGGACGCCCCCGGCCGGGCCCAGCTCCTCGCCCTGACGCGCCGACTGCTCGCCCTCCGCCACGACCATCCGGTCCTGCGCCGCCGCGCCTTCTTCTCCGGTCGTCCCCAGGGCGCGGACGGGCTGCGGGACCTGGCCTGGTTCACCGCGGAGGGCGCCGAGATGACGGAACCCGACTGGTACGCGCCGACGGCGACGCTCGGCCTCTATCTGTCGGGCCGTGACATACCGGGCCGGGACGAGCGCGGCGAGCAGATCACCGACGACAGCTTCCTCGCCGTCCTCCACGCGGGCCCCCGCCCGCTGGACTTCCGCCTCCCGGGCGCCCCGTGGGCGGAGACGTACGAACTGGTCGTGGACACGGGCCGCGAGGACCAGTCGGCGCCACCGGGCACGGAACACCCGGGCGGCGGGACCATCACGGTGGGGGCCAGGTCGGTGGTGCTGCTGCGGGTGCGGGCGTGAGGGGCCGCGGCCCTGTCGCCGGTGGGCCGCTCAGCCGCGCCCGAGGATCCCCCGGTCGTACCCCGCGGCCACCGCGGACGCGCGGTCGTTCACGAGCAGCTTGGCGTAGATGTGGGTGAGGTGGGTCTTCACCGTGGCCTCGCTGATGAAGAGCTCCGCCGCGATCGCCCGGTTCGCCGTGCCCTTCGCGACGAGCGCGAGGATCTCGGCCTCGCGGGCGGAGAGCACCCGGTCGGTGACGGCGGGGGCGCGGACGGCCGTGACCAGACGCGAGGCGACGGCCGGGGAGAGGACGGTACGGCCCTCGGCGGCGGCCCGCACGGCGGCGAACAGCTCCTCCCGGGGCGCGTCCTTGAGGAGGTAGCCGGTGGCGCCCGCCTCGATCGCCGGGAGCGTGTCGGTGTCCGTGTCGTACGTGGTGAGGACGAGGACGCGGGAGCGGGCGCCGCGACGGGTGAGCTCGGCGATGGCGTCGACGCCGTTGCCGCCGGGCATGCGCAGGTCCATGAGGACGACGTCGGGGTCGAGTTCCAGGGCGAGTTCGACTCCCCGTACGCCGTCGGGGGCCTCGCCCAGGACGCGGAAGCCGGAGCCCTCGGCGGCGAACATGCCCCGCAGGCCGTCCCGTACGACGGGGTGGTCGTCGACGATCAGAAGCGTGATGTCAGTCATGGCGCGCCCAACGGTACGCGAGCGGAGATCGCCGTGCCCTCGCCCGGAGCGGTCTCCACGGCGACGGAGCCGGCGAGACGCTCGGCGCGGGCCCGCATGCCGTCGAGGCCGAACCCCCCGCCGTCGCCCCCGCGTTCGGGCCGCGCCAGCGGGTCGAAGCCCCGGCCGTCGTCCCGTACGTCCAGGGTGACTTCGTCGCCCATGTAGGAGAGGGTGACGCCGGCGCGGGCGGCCCCGGAGTGACGGGCCGCGTTGGACAGCGCCTCCTGGGCGATCCGCAGCAACGTGGCGGCCACCTCGTCGTGGAGCGGTTCCTCGGCCCCGGTCACGGTGAACCGGGCGTCGACGCCGGTGCGTTCGGCCCACTCGGCGACCGTCTTGCGCAGCGCCTCCGGAAGGGCGTCGTGCTCCAGGGCGGCCGGGCTCAGGTTCCGCACGGAGCGGCGGGCCTCGCCGAGGCTGTGCCGGGCGAGGTCGGCGGCCCGCCGCAGGTGCGCATCGGCGCGCTCGCGGTCGGGAGTGGCGTGCGCGGCCTGGAGCTGGGTGATGACCCCGGTGAGGCCCTGGGCGATGGTGTCGTGGATCTCGGCGGCGAGCCGCCGCCGCTCGTCGGCGATCCCGGCCTCGCGGGCCTGGAGGAGCAGCTGGGCCTGGAGTGCGGCGTTCTCGGCGAGGGCCTGTTCGAGGCGGCTGTTGGCACGGCCGAGTTCGGCGATGGTGGCGGCGCGCTCGGCGGCCTTCTCCGCGTCCTTGGTGGCGAGGTGCGAGAAGCCCATGGCGAGGCAGGCGTTCAGGGCGAACAGTCCGCCGAAGGCGAGCCACTGCGTGAGCGAGGCGGGCGGCAGCCCGCCGGACTGCGAGCCTGCCATGGTGACGGCGGTGGCGAGGAGCCCGGCGTGGGCGAGACGCCGGGGCAGCAGGTGGACGGCGTCGAAGTAGCCGACGCAGGCGTAGATCGCGAAGAACGGGTTGAGCCAGGTCAACGCGAAGGCGAGGGCGGTACGGAGGACGAAGTGGACGACGGAGGCGGGCCCCGGCGCCCCCGGCACGAGAACGGGTCCGCCGTCGGGCCGCTCGGGCCCCCACCCGGTGGCCGCGACCACCCGCCGGCAACGGCGGTCCCACAGCACGTGGAGGAGGAGCGCGGCCGCCACCAGGGCCATGGCCGTCACCCGCTCCGTACGGTCCATGAACACGTCGGCCGACGCCGCGGCGATCGCCGCGGCGACGCCGAGCAGTCCGTACGGCCCCCAGCGGAAGAACTGGCCCCAGCGCTCCTCGACGGTGGTGGGCACCCCGCCGCCCCCTCTCACTCCCAGCGGAACCAGCGCACCGAGGCGCCGGTCAGCACGGCCGTCCACAGGGCCAGCACCCCGAGCTCCGTCCATCCGGGCCAGCCGCCCGAGGCGGCCGCGTCGAGAGCCTGCGAGCCGGCGCCGAACGGACTGAGCCCGACGATCCGCTGCAGCGTATCCGGCATGGCCTGGACCGGCACCCAGACCCCGGCCGTGAACATGGCGGGGAAGGCGACGGCCGAGCCGACGGCGTAGGCGATGCCCTGGGTCCGGGAGACCGCGCACACGGTGGCGCCGAGGGCCAGACCGCTCGCCACGGTCAGCAGCAGGGCGAGGACGTATCCCACGAGGTTGCCCGGCAGGGCGACGCCGAAGGCGAGCCGCCCCACCGTGACCACCAGCACCGCGGAGACCAGGGTGGCCGCGGCGTACAGCGCGATCTGGGCGGCGAGCAGCGTCGCGGGCCGGACCGGGGTGGTGGACATGCGGCGCAGGATGCCTCGTTCGCGGTAGCCGGAGAGGACCGCGGGCATGGACTGGACCGCGGCCATGATGAGGGCGAAGAGAACGGAGACGGGGACGTAGAGGTCGATGACGCGACGACCGCCGAGGTCCGCGGAGGCCTCCCGGAAGGAAGGGATCAGGCCGAGGATCACGGTCAGCACCGTCGGTGAGGCCATCACCCAGAACAGGGCGCCGGGTTCGCGGGTGAAGAGGCGGATCTCGGTCCGCAGGACGGCCGCGGCAGGGCTGGTGGTGCTCATCGGAGTTCGGCTCCCGTCAGGTCGAGGTAGGCGTCGTCGAGGGTGGCGTCGGTGACCCGGAGCTGCCCGGCCGTGACGCCCCGGCGGGCGAGGAGGGAGACGAAGGCGGCGACGGTCTCCTCCGTGCCGCTGACGATCGTCCGGCCGTCCTTCGTCGCGACGGAGGCGGCCCCGGGCAGCGCCCGCAGCTCCGCGGGGTCGAGCGGGGTGTCCGCGGCGAAGGAGATCTCCTTGGCGGCGGCGGACCGGCCGATCAGCCCTTCCGGGGTGTCGAGCGCGGCGATCCGGCCTCGGTCGAGGACGGCGATCCGGTCGCAGAGGCGCTGCGCCTCCTCCATGAAGTGGGTGACGAGCAGGACGGTCACCCCGCTGTCCCTGATCGATTCGACGAGCTCCCAGGCCTCGCGGCGGGCCCGCGGGTCGAGGCCGGTGGTGAGCTCGTCGAGGACCACGACCCGGGGGTCGCCGAGGAGGGCGAGGGCGATGAAGACCCGCTGCTTCTGTCCGCCCGACAGCTTCCCGAACCGGGTCTTCAGGTGGGGCAGCAGCCCGAGCCGCTCGGCGAGCGCGTGCCGGTCGGCGGGCCGCTCGTAGAAGGAGGCGTACAGGTCGAGCGCCTCGCGGACGGTCAGTTTGGCCTGGAGCTCGCTCTCCTGCAGCTGGACCCCGAGGACCCCGGTGAGTTCGGTGCGCTGGGTCGTGGGGTCGTACCCGCAGACCCGCACCCGCCCCTCGTCGGGGGTCCGCAGCCCCTCGACGCACTCCACGGTGGTGGTCTTGCCGGCGCCGTTGGGGCCGAGGATCCCGAAGATCTCTCCCTCGCCGACGTCGAAGGAGACCCCGTCGACGACCTTCCGGCCGCCGTACGTCTTGTGCAGTCCCTGCACCTCGATCGCTGTCATGCCCCAAGGCTGTCGGCCGGGGCGCGGCACGGGTATCGGCCATCTCGCTCGTCCTGGCCATCAACCGATCGGTTGACGGCGGTACGACTCACGGCCGTCCGGGGCGTGCCCGCGCCTGGCCGGAAAACAGGATGAGACGTGTCAGTGGTGAACCGTAAGGTCGGACCTGATGCCCGAGAAACCTGTCGCCCCAGAGCCCCCCGCCCCCGATCCCCACGACGGCCACGACGGCCACGACCGGTCCGCGGTGCGGACGCTGCTCCGCCTCTGGCCGTACGTGCGGCCCGTGCGTACGCGGTTGTTCACGGCCGCGTTCGTCGCGATCGTCGCGTCCTGTCTCTCGCTCGTCATCCCGCTCGTCCTCAAGTGGCTGGTCGACGGGCCGGTCGCGGACCGGGACCCGGGCGGCGTGTGGCTGGGGGCGCTCTACCTCCTGCTGCTCGGCGTCGCCGAGGCGGTGCTCTTCGGGTACCGGCGGTGGCTGGTCGCCCGGCCCCTGTCGGGGGTGGAGGCACGGATGCGGGCCGATCTGTACGGCAGGCTCCAGCGGCTCCCGATCGCCTTCCACGACCGGTGGGCCTCGGGCCAGCTTCTCTCCCGCGGCACGACCGACCTCATGCTGGTCCGGATGTTCCTGGCCTTCCCGCTGACGTTCCTGCTGGTCAACGCCGTGACGATCCTCGCGGGTTACGTCCTGCTGCTCGCCCAGGACTGGTCCCTCGGGCTCGTCCTCCTCACCCCGGTCATCCCGCTCGTCATCGTCTGCTCGATCTTCGAGGGCCGGTACGGGGTGGTCGCGCGCCGCGCCCAGGACCAGGTGGGCGATCTGACGACGGTCGTCGAGGAGAGCGTCCTCGGCATCCGCATCGTCAAGGGCTTCGGCCGCCATCGCAGCCAGGCGACGGCCTTCCGGGAGCTCTCCGGCCGGCTGCGCGGCACCGAACTCGTCAAGGCCCGGCTGCTCGCGCTGATCTGGGCGGTCATCACCTTCGTGCCGGAACTGGCCATCGGTGCGGCCCTCGTCCTCGGCACGGTCCAGGTGGCGGACGGGGACCTGTCGGCGGGCACGCTCGTCGCGTTCCTGTCGACGGCCCTGGCGCTGCGCTGGCCGGTGGAGTCGATCGGCTTCCTGCTGGCGATGAGCCAGGAGGCGGCGACCGCGACGGAACGGTACTTCGAGGTGATGGACGCCGAGGAGGAGCCGGAGACCGGCCCGGCCACCGGGGGCACCCTGAGCACCCCGGCCGGCCCGGGCACGACGGCCGCTTCGGGCACGACGGCCGGCGGACCGGGTGGGGTGCGCTTCGAGGGCGTGTCGTTCCGCTACCCGGACGCCCCGGCGGACGCCCCGCCCGTCCTGGACGGCATCGACCTGCACATCCGCCCCGGCGAGACCCTGGCCCTGGTCGGCGGCACGGGCTCCGGCAAGACCACGCTCACCGCCCTCGTACCGAGGCTGCACGAGGCGTCGGGCGGCCGCATCCTCCTCGACGGCGAGGACATCGCCCTGATGGAGCGGGACCGGCTGCGGTCCCTGGTGTCGATGGCGTTCGAGGAGCCGACCCTCTTCTCCGCCAGCGTCGGGGAGAACGTCCTCATGGGCGCGGACGGAACGGCGGGCGAGCCGGAACTGCGCCGCGCCCTCGGCGTGGCGCAGGCCGACGGCTTCGTCGAGCGGCTGCCCGAGGGCGTCGCGACCCAGGTCGGTGAGCAGGGCCTGAGCCTGTCCGGCGGACAGCGCCAGCGGCTCGCCCTGGCGAGGGCGGTCGTCGGCCGCCCCCGCTTCCTGGTCCTGGACGATCCCCTGTCCGCACTCGACGTCCACACGGAGGCCCGCGTGGAGGCGGCCCTGCGGGAGGTCCTGCGGGACACCACGGCACTCGTGGTGGCGCACCGCCCGTCGACGGTGATGCTGGCCGACCGGGTGGCGCTGCTCTCCCGGGGCCGTATCGCGGCCGTGGGCACCCATCACGAACTGCTGCGGAGCAGCGCGGAGTACGCCTGGCTGATGTCCGGCGAAGGCGAGGGCGGAGCCCGATGACGGCACAGACGGATCAGCGGACCAGCGACCCCTTCGACCGCGACGACCTCCCGGCACCCCCCGGAGCGACGGGCGCCCTGCTCCGCTCGCTCCTCTCCGCCCACCGGGTACGGGTCACGGTCGCCGCCCTGGTGCTCCTCGTCAAGGAGGCCGCGGTCCAGGCCGGCCCCCTCCTCGTCGCGTACGCCATCGACGAGGGCGTCCCCGCCTTCCGCGCGGGCGACCACGGCCCCGTCCTCGCGGTGGCCCTCGGCTACCTCCTCTGCGCGGCGCTCTCGGGCGTCCTCCAGTACGTCTTCGTCCGCGGCGCGGCCCGCGTCAACCAGGACGTCCTGCTCGACCTGCGCGGCCGCATCTTCCGCCACTCGCAGATCCTGAGCGTCGACTTCCACGAGCGGTACACCTCGGGCCGGCTCATCTCCCGCTCCACCACCGACGTCGAATCCCTCCGGGAGCTCCTCTCGGAGGGGCTGCAGGAACTGATCGGCGTCGTTCTCTCCTTCGTCTCGATCTCGGCGATCCTCCTCTACCTCGACCTGGGCATCGGCGCGGTGGCGGTGGCGTCCTTCCTGCCCCTCTCCTTCCTGGTGCGCGTCTACCGGCGACGGGCCGGAGCGGTGTACGCCGAGCGGTCCACGGCCATCGCCGGAGTCATCGTGAAGTTCGCGGAGACGATGAACGGCATCCGTCCGGTACGGGCGTTCCGCCGGGAGCGGGTGAACGAGACCGAGTTCGCGGCGCTCAACCACCGGCACGAGCGCAGCAACGGCGACGCGCTCCTGGAGATGGCCCGCTACGTCGTGGGGTCGCGGCTCGTCGCCAACACGGCGGTCGCCGGCATGTGCCTCTGGGGCGCCTACCGGGTGGCCTCGGGCTCCCTCGAACTGGGCGTCCTGGCGGCGGCGGTCCTGTACATGCGGCGCCTGTACGACCCGATCGACCGGCTCGGCATGTTCCTCAACTCGTACGAGTCGGCGGCCGCGTCCCTCACCAAGATCGCGGGCCTCCTGGCGCAGGAGCCCGGAGTCCCGGAGGCGACGGCCCCCGCCACCCTGCCCGCCCGCACGGGCTCCCCGGGGCGCGAGGTCACCTTCGACAAGGTCCGGTTCGCCTACCGCACGGGCGGCGAGGTCCTCCCCGCCTTCGACCTGACCATCCCCGCCGGCCAGACGGTGGCGGTGGTGGGGGCGACGGGTGCGGGCAAGTCCACCCTGGCGAAACTCCTCGCCCGCTTCTACGACCCCACGGACGGCGCGGTGCGCCTGGACGGTGTGGACCTCCGCGACCTGACCACCCCGGACCTCCGCCGGGGCATCGTCATGGTCACCCAGGAGGCGTTCCTCTTCTCGGGAACGGTCGCCGAGAACATCGCGATCGGCCGGCCGGACGCGACCCGCGAGCAGATCGAGGACGCGGCCCGCGCGATCGGGGCCCACGACTTCATCAAGGGCCTCCCGGACGGCTACGACACGGACGTACGCAAACGGGGCGGCCGCATCTCGGCGGGCCAGCGCCAGCTGGTCGCCTTCGCCAGGGCGCTGCTCGCGGACCCGGCGGTACTGATCCTGGACGAGGCCACCAGCTCGCTGGACGTCCCGGGCGAACGGGCGGTGCAGCGGGCCATGGACACGGTCCTGGCGGGTCGCACCGCGGTCGTCATCGCCCACCGTCTGTCCACGGTCGAGGTCGCGGACCGGGTCCTGGTGATGGAGTCGGGCCGGATCGTCGAGGACGGCGCGCCCTCGGACCTGGTCACCGACGAGGGCCACTACGCGGGGCTGCACCAGGCTTGGCGGGAGAGTCTGGTGGGCTGAGGCTCGACCCCGTGGGGGTGCCGTGGGGGCCGTTCCGGGGGCCGCGTTCGGGACTGCGTGATTTACGGCGCCTCTGGCGCAGTATCCGCTGGACGCTCTTGTTGCGCCGCACATCACGCTTCACGTCCCGAACGCGGCCCCCTCCACGTCCCCCACTCCTGTTTCAGGGGCGTGTTTCAGCGTCGTGCCTTCCGCAGCAGGACGAGAGACAGCAGCCCTGCCCCGACCATCAGCACCGCCGCCCCCACGGCGACCGCTCCCATCGCCTCGACGAACGCGGTGCGGGCCGCTCCCATCACCTCGGGCCCTGCTGTCAGCGCACCGCCCAAGGTCTCCCGTGCCACCGTGGGTGCGTCCGCGGGCATCGCGCCGGTGTAGACCGCCGCCCCCAGGCTGCCCAGGAGCGCCATGCCGAGCGCTCCGCCCAGCTCGGCTCCCGACTCCAGGACGGCGGCGGCGGACCCCGCCCGCTCGGGCGGCGCGGCGCCCAGAGCCAGTTCGTTGGCCAGCGTCATCGCGGAGACGAGGCCGCCGGCGTAGACGGCACTGGCCGCGATGACCACCCACAGGGGCGTGGCGCGGTCGATGCCGGCCAGCCAGGTGAAGCCGGCGGCGGACACGAGGAACCCGCCGGCCATCACGTGGGCCCGGTCGGTCTTCCGGGCCAGCACCGCGGTCGCGGGTGCGGCGGCCAGCACGCCCGCGGTCGGCACGAGGCTCCAGAGCGCCGCCTCGAAGGGGCTCTGGCCCAGGACGGACTGCAGGTACTGGGTGAGGAAGACGGCGAAGCCGACCGTCGCCGTCATCGCGAGCAGGTTGGCGAGGACGGAACCTCCGTAGGCCCGGTTCCGCAGCAGGGCGAGGTCGACCATGGGGTGGGCGAGCCGTGCCTGGCGGCGGACGAACAGCAGACCGACGAGCAGCCCCACGGCCGCACCGCCCGCCGGAAGCGGCGCCCAGCCGTCCTCGGCCAGTTCCTTGACGCCGTGGATGAGCGGCAGCAGGGCGCCGAGCGAGAGGGCGGCGCTGAGGACGTCGAACCGTCCGGAGGCGGCCCCCTTGGACTCGGGCAGCAGCAGCGGCGCCAGGACGAGGAGCAGGGCCATGGCCGGCAGGTTGACGAGGAAGACGGACCCCCACCAGAAGTGCTCGACGAGCGCGCCGCTGACGACGGGCCCGAGGGCGATGCCACTCGCCATCACCGAGGTCCACAGGGTGATGGCCTTCGCGCGCTGGGCCGGGTCGGCGAACAGCACCCGGAGCAGGGCGAGCGTGGCGGGCATGAGGCAGGCTCCGCCGATGCCGAGCAGCGCGCGGGCGCCGATCAGGGCGCCGGGGGTGTGCGCGTACGCCGCGGCCACGGAGGCGAGGCCGAACAGCGCCGTGCCGCCGAGCAGGACCTTGCGTCGCCCGACGCGGTCGCCGAGCGCGCCCATGGTGATGAGGAGCCCGGCGAGGACGAAGCCGTAGATGTCGAGCATCCAGAGCTGTTCGGTGGCTCCGGGCCGCAGGTCGGCGCTGATGGAGGGGATGGCGAAGTAGAGGACGGACACGTCCATGGAGACGAGGAGCAGCGGCAGCATGAGGACGCCGAGGGCCGTCCATTCACGGCGGCCGGCGCGAGCGGGGCCGGGGCCGGCCGCGGGGTCCGACTGTGCGGTGAAGGTCATGGGGAGGAGGGAAGCAGCGGGGTGTGTACGTCGCCACTCCCGCCCTAGTGCACCTGGACTCTCTTTTACCAAAGGGCAGTTCAGGGGCTTGTACGGCTCTCTGGGCGCACTAGTACGCTCCTCGCATGACGACGCAACCGCCCTACCTCGCGATCGCCGCCGAGCTCCGTCGCCGTGTGCAGGTGGGCGAGTTGGGGCCGGGGGACAGGTTTCCGTCGACGCGGGCGATCACCCGCGAGTGGGGCGTGGCCATGGCGACGGCCACGAGGGCGCTCGCGGTCCTGCGTCAGGAGGGCCTGGCCCGGCCCGAGCCGGGGGTGGGCACGGTGGTCGTGCCGGCGGCGAAGGGCACCCGGGGCGAGGGCGGGGCGGTGGCTCCCCTCGCCCGCGAGGAGATCGTCGCCGCGGCCCTCGAACTCGCCGACACGGAGGGGCTGCACACCCTCACGATGCGCAGGGTGGCGACGAGGCTCGGCGTCTCGACGATGGCCCTGTACCGTCATGTCCCGGGCAAGCCGGAGCTGATCCGGCTGATGGCGGACGCGGCCTGCGGCGAGGTCCCGCTCGGTCCGGTGCCGGCCCACTGGCGGACGGGCCTGGAGCGGGGCGCGCGCTGGCTGCGTGACGTGTACGCCCGGCACCCGTGGCTGGCGCACGCGTTGGCCTCGTACACGCGGCCCGTGGCGACGCCGAACGCGATGGCGTACACGGAGTGGATGCTGCGGGCGATGAGGGGCACGCCACTCACCCACTCCCAGAAGCTCCACACCCATCTGATGCTCCTCGCCTACGTCCAGGGGCTGTCGATGGCGAACGATCTGGAGGAGCAGGCCCGACAGGATTCGGGCATTTCTGACGGCGAGTGGATGGAACAGAACGAGCCACGCTTCGACGCGATCCATTCGGGTGGCGCGTACCCGGAGTTGGCTTCGGTGACGAGCGGCGACGGGTTCGGTCTCGATCTGCGGACGCTCTTCGAATTCGGGCTCGGGCGAACATTGGACGGCATCGCGTCCTTGATCGATGAAACGTCCGGTTAACGAACACGGCCTTACGAGCAGCGAACGATTTCCGGCCAACTTGTCGACGCACTCCTGACAGGTCCTCGTCATTCCTGTCACTCTCTCCCCGGCTCTTCGCACCAGAGTTCGCCGCTTCACCCGAACGTGCTCCACAGCTCTGCTTGCTCCGCCCGGCCGGGCCGACCCAGTCCGCCGGTACCCCCCTCGCAAGAAGGAGTCTGCGTGAGATCCACGCCCAGCCGTCGCGCCACCGCGACCGGCGCTCTGATCGCTGCCGCCGCCATGCTCGCCGTGAGCGTCCAGACGGGTGCCGCCACCGCGGCGGACGCCCCCTGGAGCATCGCCCCGAAGGCCCAGCAGGGCACCTCGGCGAACCCCGGCAAGCTCCCGGCCGACCTCACCCCCGCCGAGCGCACCGCGCTCATCAAGGCGGCCGACGCCGACAAGGCCGCAACGGCCAAGGAGCTCGGCCTCGGCGCCCAGGAGAAGCTGGTCGTCCGTGACGTCGTGCAGGACCGCGACGGCACGACCCACACGCGTTACGAGCGCACCTACGCCGGCCTGCCCGTCCTGGGCGGCGACCTGATCGTCGCCGAGACCAAGGCCGGCGCGACCACCGGTGTCACCAAGTCCTCCCGGGCGGAGCTCAAGAACGTCGACCTCTCGGCCGCCGTCGCCCCGGCCGCCGCCGAGAAGCAGGCCCTCGGCCTCGCCCAGGCGGACGGCTCGAAGAAGACCGCCGCCGAGCGCGCCCCGCGCAAGGTCGTCTGGATGGCGCAGGGTTCGCCCGTCCTCGCGTACGAGACCGTCGTCGGCGGCCTCCAGCACGACGGCACCCCGAACGAGCTGCACGTCGTGACGGACGCCAAGAGCGGCGCGAAGCTGTACGAGTGGCAGGCCGTGCACACCGGCACGGGCAACACCCAGTACAGCGGCCAGGTGACCCTCGGCACCGCGCCCTCGTACACGCTCACCGACACGGGCCGCGGCAACCACAAGACGTACAACCTCAACCGGGGTACGTCCGGCACCGGCACGCTCTTCTCCGGCTCCGACGACATCTGGGGCGACGGCACCCCGCAGAACGCGGAGACCGCGGGCGCCGACGCGCACTACGGCGCCGCCCTCACCTGGGACTACTACAAGAACGTGCACGGCCGGTCCGGCATCCGCGGCGACGGCGCCGGCGCGTACTCCCGGGTCCACTACGGCAACGCCTACGTCAACGCCTTCTGGCAGGACTCCTGCTTCTGCATGACGTACGGCGACGGCGCGAACAACACCAAGCCGCTCACGTCCATCGACGTGGCCGCGCACGAGATGACGCACGGCCTCACGTCCGTCACCGCGGGCCTGGTCTACAGCGGTGAGTCCGGCGGCCTCAACGAGGCCACCTCGGACATCTTCGCGGCGGCCGTCGAGTTCTACGCCAACAACGCCCAGGACAAGGGCGACTACCTCGTCGGCGAGAAGATCGACATCCGCGGCAACGGCACCCCGCTGCGCTACATGGACAAGCCGAGCAAGGACGGCTCGTCCAAGGACGCGTGGTACTCGGGCATCGGCTCGATCGACGTCCACTACTCCTCGGGCCCGGCGAACCACTGGTACTACCTGCTCTCCGAGGGCAGCGGCGCCAAGACCGTCAACGGCGTGAACTACGACTCGCCGACCTCCGACGGCCTGCCCGTCACCGGCATCGGCCGTGACAAGGCCTCGCTGATCTGGTTCAAGGCGCTCACCACCAAGTTCAACTCGTCCACCAACTACGCCGGCGCCCGCACGGGCACCGTCGCGGTGGCCACCGAGCTGTACGGCGCCAACAGCCCCGAGGTCCTCGCGGTCCAGCACGCCTGGGCCGGCGTCAACGTCGGCACCCGCCCGGGTGGCGGCGAGCCGCAGCCCGGCAAGGTCTTCGAGAACGCCGCGGACGTCTCCATCCCGGACAACGGCGCCGCGGTGACCTCGACGGTCAACGTCACCGGCATCGCCGGCAACGCGCCCTCGACCCTCAAGGTGGACGTGGACATCGTCCACACCTACCGCGGTGACCTCGTCGTCGACCTGGTCGCCCCGGACGGCTCGGCCTACAGCCTGAGCAACCGCTCCGGCGGCAGCGCCGACAACATCGTCCAGACCTTCACCGTGAACGCCTCCTCGGAGGTCGCCAACGGTGCCTGGAAGCTCCGCGTCCAGGACAAGGCCTCGATCGACACCGGCTACATCAACAACTTCAAGCTGACCTTCCCGTAGGGCCAGTAGCACCACCCCGCATCACAAGTGCCGGACGCCCGGAGGGAATTCTCCCTCCGGGCGCCCGTGCGTTCATGACCGCATACCTGGACCGCTCAGTCCCACCAGAACTGCCAGTGCCCTGTACGGGTCTGGCGGTTCGCGTAGGAGATCGCGTCACGTCCGTCGGGACTGTAGGCGTACTGCTCGATGGCGGCCTCGGCCACAGCGACCGGCTCCTGCGGAGGCCGGGCGACATCGAGCATCAGCACCGAGTCGGCGAGGTAGCACAACTCGGCCCCGAACCGGTCGTGCCAGGCGTGCAGGAACGCCACGTGGTCCGACGGAAGCATCTCCCGCCCGTTCGGCCCATGACGCCAGTTGCGTCCGTTAGGACGTCCCGGCAGGAGGCCCGGCACGGCGTACCCGGTCGTGGATTCGACCAGACACAACCAGGACGGCCTGTAGTTACGCCGTCGGTCGGGCAGCCGGGGCTCCGGTGCGATGGCCCTGGCCAGCCGCTCCGGATCGAACTCGGCTCGCCACTCCTCCGCTTCCTCCTCGTCGGCGAAGCGGAGGCAGTCCGTCAGCGCCGCTTCCGTGATCTCGGCAAGAACCTCACGGGGTGCCGTGAAAGCCCGCTCGTCGAAGACGTACGGCTCCGAGGAGGGTGCGTCCACCAGGGCCGAGGGAGGCCGGGTGGACAGCACGGGGTGGAACCCCGTGCTGCCGCGCAGGGCCAGCAGCCGCCGCCACATGCCCGCGGCCTCCTCTTCGGGCACCGGACGCCCCAGCACACGGGCGCCTGAGGGCGCGACCGCCTCCTCGACGTCCGTGTACGCGACGGCGGATCCCACCGTCCGCAGGGTCTCCGCTACCTGGTCCCTGTCCATATCCCGCTTCCGTCGTCCTTTCCTACGATGCTACGGGAGGTGCTCGGTGAAGCCCCACCCGTCGCCGACGAACCGGATGCTGTTCAGCCGCAAAGGGGTGTTCGAGGTGAAGGCCGTCTTCTTGGCACTCGCGATGGCCGCGCGGGCGAGCCTCTCGTTCCCTTCCGGCAGATGGATGATCACGGCGTCGGCTCCCTGTTCGTCCGCACTGCGGATCTCACGAGCGATCGTCTTCGGCTTGTTGCTGTCCTGTTCCTTGAACTCGGTGCGGACGCCGTCCACCCAGGCATCGAAGCTCTTCTTGCCTTCGAGGGAACCAGGAGCACCGGTGTCCGAGCTGCGTGCGACAACTGTGCGTCCTTCCTTGGCCAGCATGAACGCGATCTCGAACTCCTCTTCCTCGAAGCCGAACTCGCCAGGCTTGTTCCCCGACAGCGCCGACTCGTCGATGCGTTCGAGCGTCTCCTTGACCATGCCTTCGAGGCCCCCGTACTCCAGGCCGAAGAGACTGGCGCCGTAGAGGTTCGCGTACCGGTTGAAGTTGCAGCCCGCCCTCTCGGGGCCTGGCGTCATTCGGCAGGCCAGCTTGTTGGCGTCATCGATTTCCTCGATGTACTTGCCGATGTAGAACTTGTGCTCCTCCATGATCTGGTGGAGCCGCTTCTCGCGCTGCTCCTTGGCCCGCTGCTTGTTCGTCGTGGCGACCCGGTTGTCCGAGTCCTGGTTCTGGTACGTGGTCGTCTTCGGTGCGGGCGAATTGCCGTGGCCCTTGGGCTTGTCGCTGACCTCCCAGCCGCCGCTCGTGAGCTTGCAGTCGACGAACAGACAGTCGTCCGGCTTCAGGCCGCTCGGGTCCGACAGCGACACCGGGTTGTTGTTGGAGTACGTGTACCCGTGCGTCTGCTGCGGGTCCGCCACGTCCATGATCGGGTCGACCGAGACGAAGCGGCCGATGGCCGGGTCGTACTCGCGGGCACCCAGGTGGGTCAGGCCCGTGTCGGCGTCCTTGGTGCCGCCGACGAATCCCTTGTCACCGCGCCAGGTCGCCGGCTGGACGCCGCGCGTCTCGCCGAAGAGGCCCGTCTTGCGCCGGACCACCGTCTGCGCGGCGTCGGCCGACACCTGGGTGGAGCCGGTGCCGTGGTGGTCGTTGAAGAGGAACGTCAGCTTGCCGCCGGTGCGCATGGCGACGGCCTGGCCGCCCACGGTGTAGTAGCGGGTTCCGGTGACGGTGCCGGTCGTCTTGTCGAGCTTGAGCTCGTTGCCGCCGGGCAGGTAGAGGGTGGTGCCGGTCGAGTCCGTGCGCAGCAGCCGGTTGCCCTCGGTGTCGTAGACGTAGCCGCTGGTCTTGGTGCCCTGGACGACCGACGCGAGCCGGCCCTCGTCGTTCCAGACCAGGGTCTGCTGCGCGGCCGCTCCGATCTTGCGGGTCTCGGTGTTGCCCGACGCGTCGTAGGTGAACAGCTCCTCGTGCGGGTCGGTGCCGGTCTGGGTGACCTTGGGCAGGTTGTGCTTGCCGGCTGGCGGGGCCGCGTAGGTGCGGAGGGTGTCAGCGGTCGGGCCGGAGGCCGTCCTGTGGTCGGTCTCGGTCTTGCGGTTGCCGACGGCGTCGTAGGTGTACGACGTCCAGTAGGCGTCCTGGCCTCCGACGACCGCGGTCGAGGGCGCCGCGGCGCAGGCCTCACCGGTGTTGGTCCACGCCTCGGTGACACGGCGCAGGGCGTCCATCCGGAAGCACTGGGTGTCGGTGGTGCGTCCGGCGTCCTGGCCGAAGGCCGAGGCGATGGAGGTGATGTTGCCGGACGGGTCGTACGAGTACTTCACGTCCTCGATGCGCTGGGGCGCCACCTCCCGGTCCAGGTAGGAGCGGGTGAGCTGTCCGGTGTGCTCGTCGTACTGCCGGGACACCCACAGGTGCTGGGCGAAGGCCCCGTACTCCTGCTTGACGTTCCGGCCGTAGTGGTCGTAGGTGTTCGCGGAGATGAGCGCGTCGCTGCCGGCGCCGACGGTGTTCAGCAGTCCGGCGCCCGCCGTGTAGCTGTTGGCCAGCTTCTCCGCCGGCAGCCCGCCGGCGGCCGGCTGCATCACCCACATCACCTGGCCGGTGTTGGCGTTGTACGAGTTGGTCCACTTGTACGTGCCCGCCAGTGCCGTCTGGCCGGTGACGGACGGGATGGTCACCTGCTGGAGGACCGGCTGGTAGAAGGCGTTGTACGCGGTGGTGGCGGACTCGTACGCCTGGCCGTTCACCCAGCGGACCGACTTGGCGGGCTGCCCCTTGCCGTTGGTGGCCGTGTCGTAGGTCCACTCCGCGAGCGTGGTCGTGCCCTTCTTGAGGGCGGTCTTGCGACCCAGCGCGTCGAAGTCGGTGTGCAGGGTGATCCCGCGGCCGACCTCGGTCACGTCGGTGACCCGGTTCGCGGCGTCGTAGGTGAACTTGGAGGTGCCCTTGTCGGGGTCGTTGATCTCGGTCTCGCGGCCGCGGACGTCGTACTTGTACGTCCACGAGGCACCGGAGGGGTCGGCCACCGCGCTCAGCCGGCCCTGCTTGTCGTAGGTGTACCGGGTGGTCTCCGACGCGGTGCGGTCCGCCGTGGTGTACGAGACGAGGGCGGTGGGACGTCCGATGCCGTCGACGACCTTGGTGGTGGCGATGCCGCCCTGCGGGGGGATCACCGTGGTGCTGTCGCCGTTGTGGACCGTGGTCGTGCGCTTGGTCTCGTCACCGAAGCGCTTCGAGATCACGGCGGTGACGCGGCCCGCGCCGTCGTACTCGGTGTCCGTGGACGCCGGGTAGTTCAGGTCCTGGCCGGTGACGAGGGCGGGCTCGGCCGCGCCGGTCGCGAAGAACCGGCCGGAGTCGCGCCAGACCTGTCCGCGGGTGTCGTAGAACTTCTCGGTCACGAGCCGGCCGGCGCCGTCCGGCGACGGCTCCTGCGACTGCCGTTCGCGCAGCAGGCCGTCCTGGAAGGCGTACGCCGTGCGGTAGGTCGAGTCGTGGCCGAGGACCTTCGTCGTGGTGACGATGGGCCCGTCCTTGCGGACCAGGTAGTCGAAGACGTAGTTCGGCGAGTCGGGGTACGTGACCGCCGAGCGGGTCGGCTGCCACACCTTGGAGACGCGGCCCAGCGGGTCGTACGCGGTCGTCGTCACCCTGTTGTTGGCGTCGGTGACCTGGGTCGGCTGGCTGCGCAGCGGGTCGTAGACGGTGGTGGTCACGTGGCCGAGCGGGTTCGTCTCCACCATGCCGGTGGGTGCCTCGCCGGCGGCCGGCGTGAACGACGTGGTGGTCACCTTGCCGAACGGGTCCGCGACGGACAGGGACCGGCCGTAGACGTCGACGCAGGCCTGGTCACGGCTGGTCCCGCAGTCCTTCGGGATCGAGGACTGGACGTCGTAGCCGTCGCCCTTGCCGTTGATCTTCTCGGTGCGGGTGAGGAAGCCGGAGCCCGGGACGGTGCCGAAGGTGCCGTGGTCGTAGTAGTTGCGGACGTCGTCGATGACGTCGCCCGGGCGGCTGACGGTGCCGCCGCAAGGGACGGAGACGCTTTCGACGCGGCTGACCGGGTCCAGGATGTGGGCCGCGGTGTTGCGGGCGTAGCTCGTCGTCGTGCACTGCTCGTCGCCGGGTACGTCGATGTCACCGGTGTACGACTCGGTGGTGAGCATGCCGTAGGCGTCGAAGCCGCGGGTCCGCTCCGTGGTGCGGACACCGCCGGTGACGGTGGTGCGGGTGATGTCCTTCTGGACGTTCGTCTTGTACGACACGAGCGCCGGCAGACCGGGCCGGACGCGGGTGGCGACCGCGGCGGAGCGCCACGGGATGTACGAGGTCGAGGTGACGAGCTTCGACGTGTCGTCGCCGTTGTACGTCAGGCTCTGCCGGACCATGCCCGCGAACTCGGGACGGTCGGTGACGGAGTCGTTGAAGGAGTCCACGACCGCCTGGCCGTCGCGGCCGCGGAAGTAGCGGGTCTCGGTCAGGGTGCGGGGGTCGTCGGCGGCACCCGTACGGGTCTGGACCCGCTCGTAGCCACGGACGATCGAGTGCACCCGGTCCTCGGCCTTGGTGAACTCGTCCTCGTTCTTGGCGTAGGCGGCCCCGCCGAGGTAGCTGTACGAGGTCACCTGGTCCGGGGACTCGACCAGGTTGTCGCCCTCGACGACACGGGTGACGACGTACGAGTTGAACCAGTCGAGCTGGGCGACATCACCTTCCCAGGCCCATTTGACGGGGTAGCAGCGGGTGGTGTTGGTCGCGTCCGGCTGCGGCAGGGTCGCCGGGGTGCAGTCCTCCGGGGAGTAGTAGACCCCGATGGTGCCGCCGGTCTCGGTGTTGATCTGCGACATGCGCAGCCTGACGTAGGGCGCGAGGCCGTCACCCGTCCTGTCGACGCGGTTGGCCTTCTGCTCACCGAGGAAGGTGACCGCCGGCAACCCGAGGGTGCCGCCGGCCTTGCCGGTGCGCTGGATGGACTTCAGCCACATCGGCGTGGAGATGCCGTCACCGGAGGGCGGGAAGTTCTGGTCCAGCGTCCAGGTGTCGACCTCCTTGAGCGCACCGCCGGTGCGCAGCTTGGTGGTGATGCCGGTCAGGCGCTTGCGGGACCAGAAGCTCGGCGAGTACTGGCTCTTGCACTCGGTGGCCCCGTCCTTGCAGTACAGGTCGTAGGGGACGTCCGGCCAGTTCTTGGCGTTCGTCTCGTCGAAGGTGCCGCAGCCGGTGATGCACCGCTCGTCCACGGCGAACTGCACCTGGCCCATGGGCTTGCCGTCGTAGACGGCGTCGTCGCGCAGGCCGTAGTCGATCCGGTCGAGCCAGCCGCCCCGGATGTAGGGCGTGACGGTGGCCTTGCCCGTGGTCTCCGAGACGTTGCGGCCGTAGTTGTTGGCCTCGGTCTTCCAGTAGTACGCCATCGCGTTGCCGCGCGGGTCGACCACGTAGTCGAGCTGCCAGCGCCACGCCTGCTTGCACGAGGCGTCGGCGAAGGCGGCGTCGTAGCAGGGCTCGCCCGCGTGGTTGCCGAAGACGGGGACGGTCCAGGTGGAGTTGGTCACCGGGTCGTCGTCTTCGGGCGTGATGGTGCCGCCGTCGCTCCACCCGGGCAGCCGGTTCCGGCCGAAGAAGTACTGGGTTCCGTCGGTGCCGGTGACCTTCCAGTGCTCGCCCTTGCCGTCGACGCCGTCGGTGCCGCCGTCGCCGTTCGCGGCGCCGGTCAGCTTCTCGACGTCCTCACCGGCGTCGCCCTGCGGGTGCCAGCCCTTGCCCGCCTCGAAGACGAGCTCGGTGGTGCGACCGTTCAGCGACAGCGTCGCGTTGTCGTTGAACCAGCACAGGTCGCCCACCTTGGTGGTGTTCGTCCCGCCGGTCTTGTCGTCGTCGCACGACGTGTACTTGCGCTCGATGAAGCCGGGTTCCCAGTCCCAGCCGTCGCCGATCCAGGACGCCTGGGAGTTGGTGGCTCCTGTGCGGCCGTCGACCGCCTGGGAGTTGTAGCCCAGGCTGATGTTCGGAGCGGCGCCGCCCGGGACGCCGGGGACCTCGATCGGGTAGGTCCAGGTGAAGGCGCCGGTCGCTCCGCCCGCGCTCCAGTTCCCCGAGGACTGCAGGGACGTCGCCTTGAACGTGCCGGTCGGTCCGCCGTCGGTGGCCGTCGCCGCCAGGACCATGGGTGCCCCGGCCAGCGAGACGACGGCGGACAGTGTGCCCGTCGTCGGATCGTTCTCCGTCTTCAGCGGCTTCCGTGTGCCGCACGCGGGCTTCTCCGGCGTGGTCAGGGCACAGGCCGGAAGCTCCACCAGACGGAGCCGCCCGGCCCAGTCGCCGCCGTACGCGCCGCGGAAGGAGTCGTAGGCGACCTCGATCCGCGTCGGGTCGGCCGCGGCGCCCTTGGCGCCGGTCCGGACGACGGACAGCACGATGCCCTCGATGCCCGCCTCGTGGGCGGCCCGGCGGTCGCCGAGTGTCACCCGGACATCGCCGGTGGCGGTGGCGGGACGGGCCGCCGCCGCGGCCTCGCCGGCCTTGGTCCTCGGCCGCGGGGCGGCGGACTCCACCCGGACCGGGAGCGATCCGGCCCGACCTCCCCGCGCCAGCGGGACCGAGCCTGTTCCGGCCGTGGGCCACGTGGCCTTCGGCCTCAGGTTTCCGGCAGCCGCGTCAGGGCGCTTCTCGCCGCCCGACCGCATCTCCGTCACGGGAACGGCCTTCGGCTGCCGTACCTCCGGCAGCGACGGTCCCCCCTCTGCCGCGACGGCCACCGTCGGCAGCACACCGCCGAGGACCGCCGCGGCCAATGCCACCGCCAGCCCTCTCGAACCTCTGCGTTTCAACACCCACCCCTAGGTAAATTCGTATGGAATTTTTCCGGGTCAGGCTAGCAGCCGCCCGAATTCCGTTCCGCACCCGCAGGACCGGCACTCAAGATGTGAAATCAAGGCAAAGTTGATCTCCGATCAAGAAATCGGACGAACCACCCATCGCACGCAAAGGTGCCTGTTCAGGCGTGGGTTGACCTGCCGTCCCACGTCGACCTCGCCAGCCGGATGCGGTCGACGGTGCATCACTCACAAAGGATTCGGAAATCACCCCCGGCAACAGAATGAGAAAAGGGAACCGGAACCGCGGGCATTCAAGAACGGAAAGAAATCCGAAGGGTTTTCACCCGCGGCACGGCAAATGACTCGGGATACCCTTGCCGCATGATCAAGGTGCTGCTGGCCGACGACGAGACGATGATCAGGGCCGGGGTAAGGGCCATCCTCGCCACCGACCCCGGGATCGAGGTGGTCGCCGAGGCCGGCGACGGCCACGAGGCCGTCGAGCTCGCCCGCGAGCACCGCCCCGACGTCGTCCTCCTGGACATCCGGATGCCCCGGCTCGACGGACTCGGCGCGGCCGAGGAACTGCGCGGGGCCGTCCCGGGCGCGGCCGTCGTCATGCTCACCACCTTCTCCGAGGACGCGTACATCGCGCGGGCCCTCGGCAGCGGCGTCAGCGGCTTCCTGCTCAAGTCCGGGGACCCGCGCGAACTGATCGCCGGGGTCAGGGCCGTGGCCGGCGGCGGCGCCGCCCTCTCCCCCACCGTCGCCCGCCGGGTCATCGACACCCTCGGCGGCCAGCGCCTCACCCGCGCGGCCGCTGCGCGCGCCCGCCTCGACCAGCTCACCGGCCGGGAGCGGGAGGTCGTCGCCCTGCTCGGCGCCGGGCTCTCCAACCAGGAGATCGCGGACCGCATGTACGTCGTCGAGGGCACCGTCAAGGCCCATGTCAGCGCGGTCCTCGGCCGGCTGGGCCTGCGCAACCGGGTCCAGCTCGCGGTCCTCGCGTACGAGGCGGGCCTGGTGACCGATGCGTGAGGCACCGAGCGCGGTCCGCGAGCGCCTCTTCGACCTCCTCCTGTGGCTGCTGCTCTGCGTCCCCGTCCTGCTGAGGTCGGACCCGAACGACGGCGGCAGCTGGACCCGGGTCGCCGTGGGCGTGGTGGTCCTCGCGGGCTGCGTCGCGGTCAGCCGGAGGTGGCCGCTGGTGTCGCTCGCGGCCACGGTCGCGGCGAGCCTGCCGGCCACACTGGAGCTGTTCACCCCCTCGTACAGCCTGGCCCTGGTCGCCTTCGGCTACCTCGCGGGGCGGCGCCAGGACCACACCCGGGCCGCGCTCTGGCTGTTCGGCGCGATCGCGGCCACCGGTCTCGTCCTCACCTGGGTCACCCGGACCTCGCTCGGCCAGTGGTTCACGCTGCTGCTCGCGCTCGCCCTCGCCGTCGTCGCGCCCTGGCTGATCGGCCGGTACGTGCGCCAGTACGACCGCCTCGTGCGGAGCGGCTGGCAGCTGGCGGACCGGATGGAACGCGAGCAGGCGGCGGTCGCCGACCGGGAGCGGCTGCGGGAGCGGTCCCGGATCGCGGGTGACATGCACGACTCGCTCGGCCACGACCTGGCCCTGATCGCGATCCGCGCGGGCGCCCTGGAGGTCTCCCCGGAGCTCGGCCCCGACCAGCAGCGGGCGGCGGGCGAGCTGCGTCGCGCGGCGGCGGACGCGACGGCCCGGCTGCGCGACATCATCGGCGTCCTGCGCGAGGGGGACGAAGCGGCGCCGACGAGCCCGGCCGGCGAGACGGTCGAGGAACTGGCGGCCCGCGCCCGCGCGTCGGGGCTCACGGTCACCCTCGCCGCGACGCCGGTGCCCACGCTGCCGGGCATGTCGGGGATGGCCCTGCACCGGGTCGTGCAGGAAGGCCTCACCAACGCTGCCAAGCACGCGCCCGGCGCGGCGGTCTCGATCGCCGTCACCCCGGAGGACGACGAGGCGGCGACGGTACGGGTCGAGGTGGTCAGCGGTCCCGGCACGGGCGGGCCCTCCCCCGGGTCCGGCTCCGGTGGCACCGGCCTCGTCGGCCTCGGCGAACGCGTCCGCCTCGCCGGCGGCACCCTGACCCACCGCGCCACCGGGGACGGCGGCTTCGCCCTGACCGCCGTGCTGCCCCGCACGGCCCCCGCGCCACTGCCCGCCGCCCCCACCTCGGCCAGGGAGCTGGACCGGGCGCGCCGCGAGGTCCGCAAGGGTCTGGCGCGGGCGATCTGGATCCCGCTCGCGCTCCTCGCCGCACTCGGCGCGCTGATGCTGGGGGTCGCCGCGTGGACGCAGGCCCAGTCGTACCTGGAGCCGGACGACTACGCGAGGATCAGGATCGGTCAGACCCCCGCGCAGCTCGACGAGACCGTCGACGACTGGCCCGAGCATCCGCTGGACGGCGCACCGCGGATGGCTCCGCCGGAGCCGCCCGGGATGGACGAGTGCCGGTACTACCGCTCGACGATGCTGGCCGCCGTGCCGGTGTACCGGCTGTGCTTCGTCGGCGGGCACCTCGCCGACAAGGCGGAGGTGCCCTAGGGGGCGGGGCGCGGTCACGCCCCTACCGGAGCAGCACCCCCGCGCCCTCCCCCGTCGTCTCCTCCGGCAGGGCCGCCAGGCCCAGTTCCCCCGGGTGGGCGAGGAGCGGATGGGAGGGGCGGACGCGGACCGTGCAGCCGAAGGAGCCGGTGCGGTCGAGTGCCAGGGTGCCCGCGTACGGCTGCCTGCCCTCCAGGTCCGGGCCGCCCGCCGGCTTCAGCGGGACGGTACGGGTGTCGGCGAGGGTGTCGTCGGCGTCGACCCGGCCGGTGACGGCCTGCACCTCGACGTCGTCGGGGGCGAGGGCGCCGAGGGCGACCCGGACCCGGACGACCGGTGTCGCGCCGAGCTCCGCGTCGGCGAGGTCGTCCGCGAGGTCGTCGCCGACCTCGACGTGGTCGACGGTCACCTTGGGCCAGGCCTCCCGGACCCGGGCCTTCCAGGCGGCGAGGTCCCGCGCCCGGTCCGGGGTGAGCGCCCGGCGGGCGGCCGCGGCGGGGACGTACAGACGCTCGACGTACTCGCGGACCATGCGGTCGGCGAGCACCTTCGGGCCGAGGTCGGTGAGGGTGCGGCGGACCATCGCCGTCCAGCCGGCCGGGACGCCGTCGGGGCCCCGGTCGTAGAAGCGGGGGGCGACCCGGCGTTCGATCAGCTCGTAGAGGGCGGCGGCCTCCAGGTCGTCGCGGCGGTCCTCGTCCGCGGCGGCGGCCCCGTCGGCGGTGGGGATCGCCCAGCCGAAGTCCGGCTCGAACCACTCGTCCCACCAGCCGTCGAGGACGGAGAGGTTGAGGCAGCCGTTGAGCGCGGCCTTCATGCCGCTGGTGCCGCAGGCCTCCAGGGGGCGGAGGGGGTTGTTGAGCCAGACGTCGCAGCCGGGGTAGAGGCCGCGGGCCATCGCCATGCCGTAGTCGGGCAGGAAGACGATCCGGTGCCGGACCCGGGGGTCGTCGGCGAACCGGACGAGTTCCTGCACGAGCCGTTTCCCGCCGTCGTCGGCGGGGTGGGCCTTCCCGGCGACGACGAGCTGCACCGGCCGCTCGGGGTGCAGGAGCAGCGCCCGGAGCCGGTCCTTGTCCCGCAGCATGAGGGTGAGCCGCTTGTAGGAGGGGACCCGGCGGGCGAAGCCGATGGTGAGGACGTCGGGGTCGAGGACGGAGTCGGTCCAGCCGAGTTCGGCGGCTGCCGCTCCGCGCTGCCGCCAGGACGCCCGCAGCCGCTCCCGTACGTCGGTCACGAGCCGTTCGCGCAGGGTGCGGCGGAGTTCCCACAGCTCGCGGTCGGCGGGGTCGGGGCCGAGCCGGCCGACCTCGGGGGCGACCCAGGTGGGGGCGTGGACGCCGTTGGTGATGGAGGTGATCGGCACCTCGTCGGCGTCGAAGCCCGGCCAGAGCC
The DNA here is from genome assembly GCF_001418135.1 of Streptomyces aureus. Lineage (GTDB taxonomy): Bacteria > Actinomycetota > Actinomycetes > Streptomycetales > Streptomycetaceae > Streptomyces > Streptomyces aureus_A. The sequence goes on along the minus strand of NZ_LIPQ01000027.1, from coordinate 13,710 downwards.
CGGCGAACATGGCCCGGCTCACGGCCCCGTGGAGGGTGGAGACGCCGTTGGCGCGCTGGGCGAGGCGCAGGCCCATGGCGGCCATGTTGAAGACGCCGGGTTCGCCGCCCAGCGGGGTCTCGTCGCCGAGCGCGAGGACCTTCCCGGTGTCGACGCCGGGGAGCGCGCCGTCCTCGCCGAGGTGGCGGGCGACCAGGGTGCGGTCGAAGCGGTCGATGCCGGCCGGGACGGGGGTGTGGGTGGTGAACACGGTCCCGGCGCGGACGGTCTCCAGGGCACTCTCGAAATCGAGTCCCTCGCCCTGGAGTTCGCGGATGCGTTCGAGGCCGAGGAAGCCGGCGTGGCCCTCGTTGGTGTGGAAGACCTCGGGCGCGGGGGCGCCGGTGAGCCGGGTGTACGTACGGACGGCGCGGACGCCGCCGATGCCGAGCAGCATCTCCTGGAGGAGCCGGTGCTCGCTGCCGCCGCCGTACAGCCGGTCGGTGACGCTCCGTTCGCCGGGGGCGTTCTCCTCGACGTCGGAGTCGAGCATGAGGAGGGGGACGCGGCCGACCTGCGCGATCCAGAGGTGGGCGTGCAGGCTGCGCCCGCCGGGCAGGGCGAGGGTGATCCGGGCGGGGGCGCCGTCGGCCTCGCGGAGCAGGGTGACCGGCAGCTCGCCGGGGTCCAGGACGGGGTACTGCTCCTGCTGCCAGCCGTCCCGGCCGAGGGACTGGCGGAAGTAGCCGTGCCGGTAGAGCAGTCCGACGCCGATGAGCGGGACGCCGAGGTCGCTGGCGGACTTGAGGTGGTCGCCGGCGAGGATGCCGAGGCCGCCGGAGTACTGGGGCAGGGCGGCGGTGACGCCGAACTCGGGCGAGAAGTAGGCGATGGCGGCGGGCGCGCCGGCTGTTCGTTCGGAGGCCTGCTGGTACCAGCGGGGGGCATGGAGATAGGTGTCGAGGTCCTCGGCGGCGGCCCGGAGCCGGGCCAGGAAGTCCTGGTCGGCGGCGAGCGCGGCGAGCCGGGGGGCTTCGAGGGCGCCGAGGATCCGGGCGGGGTCGGTGCCGCCGGAAGGCGTCGCCGGGCCGGGGGGTTCGAGGGAGTCGAAGAGGGCGCGGGTGGGTTCGTGCCAGGACCAGCGCAGGTTGTGCGCGAGGTCGGCGAGGGGTCGAAGGGTGTCGGGGAGGACGGGACGCACGGTGAATCGACGGATTGCCTTCACGCGTTCCACCTTCGCAGGCGAGTACGGAGCGGAGTGGACGCACCACGCTGTGCGTCCGTCGTTCCGCTCAGACGTTAGGGCACACCGCTCCCGCCGTGCGACGGCGCACGGGGAGCGGTGGGGCGCGTGTCAGCCGATGGCCGGCAGGGGGACCTCGTACGGGGAGCCCTGGTTCACGGTCGCCGGGTCGAAGGCGCCGGTGGCGGCGTACCGGCTGGCGATGGCGGCGAGTTCCTCGGCGGGGATGACCTCGTGGATGTCGGTGAAGCCGTGCGGGGCGCGCGCGTGCGCGAGGTCGATGACGACCTCGGGGCCCATTTCGCGGTTGGCCCGCTGGAGCGCGGTGGTGACGGGGCGGCGGTCCCGCTCGTAGGCGGCGAGGCCGTCCTCCGGGTCCGCGTGCCGGGCGAGGGCGTGGGCGAGGGCGCGCGCGTCGACGACCGACTGGGTCGCCCCGTTGGAGCCGGTCGGGTACATGGCGTGGGCGGCGTCGCCGATGAGGGTGGTGCGTCCGTGGGTCCACCGGCCCAGGGGCTCGCGGTCGACCATCGGGTACGCGTACGCGGAGTCGGCGGCGCGCAGGATGTCGGGGACGCTGACGCCGTCGAACTCCCAGCCCTCGTAGAACGGGAGGAACGTCTCCACGGGGACGGACCGGTTCCAGTCGCCGAGGAGCCGCTCCTCCCCCGAGGCCGTCCCGGACCCGCACGTGTGCTCGGCCGGGCGGGCCACCGCCCAGTTCACCAGGACCTCCCGGTCGGGCCCGGTCGGCCGGCCCATCGGGTAGACGACGGCCTTCTGCCGGTCGTCGCCGGCGATGAGCATGAACGAGCCCACCGCCCTGGCCGGCATCCGGGACACTCCCCGCCACACCAGCATCCCGTTCCACGACGGCCCGCCCTCCCCCGGGTGCAGCGCCGCCCGCACCGTCGAGCGGATGCCGTCCGCGCCGACGAGGACGTCCGGTTCGAGGGAGGCGCGGCCGTGCACGGCGCCCTCCCGGTGTTCGAGCCGCAGCCGGGGCCGCCCGTCCGGTGTCGGCTCCACGCCGCTCACCCGGACCCCGGTGACCAGGGCGGCGGGGCCGAGCCTGGCTCGCACGGCGCCGGCGAGGACCTGCTGGAGGTGCCCGCGGTGGACCGAGAGCTGCGGCCAGTGGTGGCCCGCGCCGAGGCCGCGCGGCTCCCGGGATATCAGCCCGCCGGAGCGGTGGTAGTAGCGCAGTTCGCGGGTGCGCAGGGCACCCGCCTCCAGGGCGTCGAGCAGGCCGAGCGCGTCCAGTTCGCGGACGGCGTTCGGCATCAGGTTGAGCCCGGCGCCGACCGGGCGGATCGCGGGCGCCGCCTCCACGACCGTCACCCGCTCGAAGCCGGCGGCGTGCAGGGAGAGGGCGGCGGTGAGGCCGGCGACGCCGCCGCCGGCGATCACGATGTGCGGGCTCTGCCCGTAGTCCGGTGCCGGACGGCGGCCACGGCCGTGGACCGGCAGGAACGCGGAGGGGGTGTGGGGGGACATGACGACTGCTCCTTCGGCGCCGCTACGCGGCCGACGGCCCGACGGGGGCCCCTGCGGGACGGCGCCGCACGGTCGCGCGGCGCACCATGGTCTCGTTCTCCCTGGTCAGATCCAGGATCGAGCGCAGCAGCGCGACCGGGGCCCCGCCGCTGCCCTCCTCGTACAGCCGGGTCTCCTCGCTGTAGGCCTTGCGGGCGATGCCGAGGTGCCGGGCGCGGAAGGTCTTCAGGAGGCGCAGCACCCGGCCGAGTGCCTCCGCCGACGCGGTCAGCGAGGGCGGCAGCCGGTCCGCGCCCTCCCAGCTGACGGCGGCCGACAGCTTGCTCACCGCCGAGACCCCGCCCCGGTGCCGGGTGTGGAAGGCGCGCCAGGCCGGCAGCGCGTACGGCACGGACTCGGCGAGGAAGGCCTCGTAGGAGGGGTCGGAGCGGTCGCACTGCCACAGCGTCAGGTCGACCAGCCAGAGCGGCACCTGCGCGGCGGCCGGGCCGAGGTAGTCCCGGCCGTCCACCTCGATCTCCTCGAAGTAGGGGCGCAGGGTGACCGCGAAGTACTCCGGGGGCACCTGAGCCACCGTGAGGTCGATGGAGTCGACCATCGCCCGCACATGGCGGGCCACCCGGTCGAGGGCGGTGGCGAAGCCCGGGTCGTACGGTTCGAGGCGGGCGACCCGGCCGCAGTCGTCGAGCGCGGCGACGAGGCCGGGGAAGACCATCCGTACCGCGTCCTGGAGCCGGGCCTCCGTCAGGTGGCCGGTGTACGAGCGGCGGCGGGGGCCGGGCGGGTTCCAGGTCGTGTAGTGGTGGACGGTGTCCCTCGGCACCATGTCGGTGCGGCGGCCGAGGAGTTCGAGGACGGGCAGCGCCTCGGGCACGGCGGCGAGGGGCTGTACGCCGTGCCGTTTCAGCGAGCCCATCAGGATGCCGAGGTCCCGCATGGCGGCGAGCGCGTGGCCGACGCTCCACTGGGCGGCCCGGTCGATGTCCGGCACGAGGGCGCGCAGCGCGACGGTGAGCGCGGCGACGTCGGCGTCGGCGTTCATCGCGGGCACGGCGGCGAGCAGGCCGTCGGCGCCGAGCGGGTCGGCGGCGCGTATGTCCTCGGTGCGGTGACGCGGATCGCCCAACAGCACGGGGGGCTCCTGTATGCCGGGGCTCGGTTCGCCGAAGAGGCACGGCGCACCGGCCGGTGGTCGTGGGCAGTGTTCCTGGTGGGGGGCGGATCAGCGGCGGTCCGGGACCCGTTGCCCGGGGGACGGTTCCGGAACCCGTCTGGGCGGGTGGAGGCGTACGGAGAGGAGTGCGGCCGCGGCGGCGAAGGCGGCGCCGGTGAGCAGGGCGGCGCGGTGTCCGGAGGTCTCGGCGGCCGCGCGGGCCGCGTCGACGGCCTCCGTACGGCTCGTGGCGACGGCCACCAGGACGGCGAGGCCGAGGACGGAGCCGAACTGCTGGCTGGTGTTGACGAGTCCGGAGGCGAGTCCGGTCTCCTCGGCCGCGGCCTCCGCCGTCGCCGCCACGTTCGTGGTGACCGTGACGAGCGGCAGGGCCGCGCCCAGGAGCAGGCTCGGGGCGAGGACGGTACTCGCGAAGCCGCCGTCGGGGGTGAGTGCCAGGGCCAGCCACAGCGTTCCCGCGCACAGCAGGACGAACCCCAGGGTCATGGTCCGGTGCAGGCCGATCCGGAAGATGAGCCGGCCGGTCTGCGGGGCGACCGCGACGACGACGAGCGACAGCGGCAGCAGGCCGAGGCCGCCGCCGAGGGGCGCGTATCCGAGGACGTTCTGGAGGTAGAGGCCGACCAGGAAGAACATCGGGAACAGGGTCGTCTGGGCGAGCGCGGCCAGGGTGTTGGACAGCCGGAGCGCGGGCCGGGTCAGGACGGACGGCGGGACGAGGGGCGCGGCGGCCCGGGCTTCGACGGCGGTGAAGGCGAGCAGCAGCGCGAGTCCCGTTCCTCCGGCGCCGAGGGTACGGGCGGACAGCCACCCGGCGTCGGCCGCGCCGACGAGCGCGTAGGCGACGAGTCCGAGTCCGGCGGTGGCGGTGAGCGCCCCGGCGAGGTCGAAGCCGCCGTGCCGGGCGGGGCCGGCGCGGCGGTCGAGGACCAGGCGGGCGAGGACGGCGAGGGCGGCCGCGAGCAGCACGTTCAGCCAGAACGTGGAGCGCCAGCCGAGGAGGTCGGTGACGACGCCGCCGAGGACCGTGCCGAGGACCCCGCCGAGGCCGCCCATCGCGGCGAACGCGCCGAGCGCCCGGTGCCGGGCGGGCCCCTCGGGGAAGAGCAGGAGGAGCAGGGCGAAGGCGGCGGCCGCGGCGAGCGCGGCGCCGACGCCCTGGACGGCACGGGCCGCGACGAGGGCGTCGGCGCCGGGGGCGAGACCACCGGCGGCGGAGGCGACGGCGAGCAGGCCGAGGCCGCCGAGGAAGACCCGCCGGTGGCCGAGGAGGTCGGCGATCCGGCCGCCGAGGAGGAGGAGTCCGCCGAAGGTGATGAGGTAGGCGTTGGCGACCCAGGAGAGGCCCGTGGAGCCGGCGGTGAGGTCCTCGCCGACGGACGGCAGCGCGACGTTGACGATCGCGGTGTCCATGATGAGCAGCAGCTGGGTGGCGGCGAGCAGGGTGAGTGCCCCGCGCCGTGGTGCCGGTGCCGTCGTCACCGGGTCGTCCCGAGGCCGTAGCCGTCGAGACAGGCCTGGGCGAGGTTCTCGCAGTCGTCGGCGGCGCCGGCCCAGGTCTGCATGGTCAGATAGACGTGCGGGGCGCCGTGGTAGAGGCGCTCGTACTGTTCGTGGCGTCCGGCGAACTCGGAACCGAGGGCGTCCCAGGCGAGCTTGAGGAGTTTCACGCGGTCCTCGGCGGGGTGGCCGGTGGTGCCGAAGTAGCGGCGGACCAGCGGCCCGAGTTCGGGGTGGAGGAGGTCACGGCCGCTGGCGGGCAGCTGGACGAGGGCGCCGCCGGCGAGAAGCCTGATGTCCTGGACGGCCCGCGGGTAGAGCTCGCCGGCCATGATCCGCTGGGCGAAGGAGATGTCCTGCCCGGGGCGGACGCCGCCGCGCCCGCCGTCGACCTCCTCGTACGAGGCCTCGGCGGCGAGCACGAAGGCCTTGGCCTGGGCGACCATGCCGAGGAGCCGGCCGACGGCCTGGGTGACGGGCGGGAGGCTCTCGGTGCCGTTCGAGCGGGTGATGAGGATCGCGAGTCCGGTGAGGAACTCCAGCTTGGTCCAGAAGCGGGTCGCGGACTGGTGGACGAAGTTGAGGTAGGCGGGGGTCTGCCACCAGACGGCGCCGGTGATGGCCGGGTCGCGGTGGGTGAGGACCCGTTCCCAGGGGACGTGGACGTCCTCGCAGACCAGCATCGCGTCGTTCTCGTCGTACCGGGAGGACAGCGGGTGGTCGAAGACGGACCGGGAGCGTTCCTCGTACGAGGTGCGGGAGATCAGCCGGAGGCCGGGGGTGTCGAGCCGTACGGCGAAGGTCAGGGCGTGCGCGAGGTCGTCGGCGGGGAGCGGCTCGATGGTGCCGACGAGGATCTCGTCGGCGAAGACGGCGCCCGTGCCGACCGTCTTGGCGCCGCGGACGACGATCCCGCCGTCCCGTTCGGCCACGACCCGCAGGGTGAGGTCCTCCCCGCCGTGCCCCGGGGGCGGGTTGCCGAGGGTGAACGCGCAGTGCAGATCGCCCTCGGTGAGCCGGCGGTGGAAGGCGAGGGCGTGCTCGGCGCCGTCGAAGGTGCCGCCGGTGAAGACGGCGGGCGCGGCGGCGAACCCGGCCGCGCCGGCGGCCATGTAGTCGGGGGTCCGGCCGAGGAAGCCGAAGCTGGCCCGGGCCGTGGTGCGGAAGGCGCGGCGGCGGGCGACGAGGTCCTCGTACGAGCGGGGCACGGCGTACGCGCGGCGCACCCCGCCCTGGACGAGGGCCGGGTGGTGGACGGGGTCGTCGGCGAGGTCGTAGAGCCCTGCGAAGGAGGCCGCGGTGGACCGGAAGGCGGGGTGGGCGGTGACGTCCTTGACCCGTTCCCCGTCGAGCCAGATCTCGCGCCCGTCGCGCAGCCCCTCCAGATACTCCTGCCCGGACCTCGTCACCGGTGTGTCGCCTCTCCTCGGGTGTCACGGCTGTGCCGGTCCCGAGCCTGTCCGGGGCGACCCGTCCGGACAATGAGCGTCCGTCCAGGGGTCCTTAAGAACCGGCCAGGGAATCCCGAAGATGTCAGGTCGGTGGATCCGGGGCGGCGCGGACGCCCGCCGGGCACCGCCCGGACGGCCGGCCCGCGGCCGTTCCGGAGGGCCGGTCCGCCGCCCTTCAGGCGGCCCGGTCGGCTCCCGCGCGGTACTCCCCCGGGGTCACCCCGAACCATTTGCGGAAGGCGAGGTGGAAGCCGACGGCGCTCTGGTAGCCGACCCGGGCGGGCACCGCCGACTGCGGCAGGGAGGTCTCGGTGAGGAGGCGGCCCGCCTCCTGCATCCGGCGGGCGGCGAGGTAGCGGGCCGGCGACTCGCCGACCAGGTCGCGGAAGGAGGCGGTGAAGGCGGAGCGGGACATGCCGACCTCCCTGGCGAGGGAGTCGATGGTCCAGGGTTCGGCGAACCGGGTGGCCATCATGACGACCGCCCGGCTGATCCCGGGGTGCCGGAGCAGCGGCAGCGAGGCCGGGTTGCCCGCGAGTTCGCGGAGCAGCGGCCGGAGCGCCAGGACCAGGGCCATCTCGAAGGCGCGCAGGGTGATGAGCCGGTCGCCGGGGCCGACGGGCCGGTCGGGGGCGGCGAGCAGCCGCAGGGTGTCGCGGAGCAGCGGCTCGCGGTCGACCTGCGGTCCGTCGAGGACGAGTGCCCAGGGCAGCGAGGTGTAGAGGCCGGTGGCGGCGCTGGCGTCGTAGTGCAGCCCGGCGCAGAGCAGCCGGGATTCGGGGCCGCTGCCCTCGATGACGATCTCGCCGGAGGTGCCGGGAAGCCGCTCGGGCAGGACGGCCTTGAGCGGGAGGCCCTGGCGTTCGGGCCGGTCGGAAAGCCGGTGCGCGGTGCCGGTCGGGAAGACGACGAGGTCGCCGGCGTGCAGTTCGACCGGGGCCTCGGCCTCGGTGGTGATCCAGCAGTCGCCCTCGACGACGTAGTGGAGGACGGCGCAGCTGCGTTCGGCGTCGCCCTCGATGGCCCAGGGGGCGCGGACGTGCCAGCGGCTGTCGAAGACTCCGGTGAGCCGGAGGGGTTTGAGCAGTTCGCTCAGCAGGTCGTCCTGCTCTTCCTGCTCGGGCTGCTGTGCGTGACGGTCGGTTCCCACGATTGCCATGGACGATCCTTCAACTTCCGCCCCGGTTTGTTAATTGAACGGCCGAAGCCGCGGCGGCGAGCCTGGAGGGACGCCGACACGACAGCCGGGAAAGTCTATCGAAGGGCCTCAGACACACATGTCCAGTGAGATTCCGATGCGGGTGGCGGTCGTGGGCGCGACAGGGTTCCAGGGGGGCGCGGTGGCCCGCCTTCTCGCCGAGCGGCACCACCGGGTCCGCACCCTGACGCGGCGGCCGTCGGCGGACCGGCCGCCGCTGCCCGGGGCCGCCTTCCTCGCCGGCGATCTGGGACGGCCGGACGACGTGCGGCGGCTCTTCGAGGGGACGACGCACGCGTTCATGACGATGCCGCTGGTGTACGAGAGCGAGCGGGTGGAGGCGTACGCGCGGAACGTCGCGGAGGCGGCCCTGGAGGCGGGCACGGAGCGGCTGGTCTTCAACGCCAACACCCGGATCCCGCTGGGTCCGACGGACGTGGCCGCCTTCGAGACGCGCCGGCTGGCGGAGCGGGTGCTGCGGGACAGCGGGGTGCCGCTGGTGGTGATCCGGCCGCCGGTGTACCTGGACAACCTGTTCTCGCCGTGGAACGGGCCGGCCCTGGTCGACGACGGCGTGCTCGCCTATCCGCTGCCGGCGGCCGCGCGGACGGCGTGGCTGTCGCACCGGGGCCTGGCGGAGGCGGCGCTCGCGGCGCTCACCCGGGAGGACCTGGAGGGCCGGACGTTCGACATCGGCGGGGAACGCTCCCTGACGGGCGGCGAGCTCGCGGCGGCGTTCGGCCGGGGGCTCGGCCGGGCGGTGCGGTACGAGGAGCTGGATCCGGCCTCTTTCGAACGGAGCCTCGCCGAGCTGCTCGGCCCGGAGACGGCGGCCGGGGTGGCCGGGATCTACCACTTCATGGCGAGCGGCGCCGATCCGCTCCTGATGGCGGACGACGACGGCGTGTCCACGGAGGTCCTGGCCCTCGAACCGCCCCCGGTGGAGGAATGGGTGGCCCGCCAGCCCTGGCAGGTCTGGTCCTCCGACACCCTTCTCTCCTGAGGGCTCGGTCCGGCGCGAACAGGCCCCGCCCCACAAGGGCGGGGTCTTTTCTTTGTCCGGGTCCTGTGCTTGCCGCTTCGGCTACGCCCTAGTAGTTAACAAAGCGCCTGGATTGCCCGCCCGAAGACCGTGGAAGGCTCCTGCGGTACCCCTCGAACCTCTCTCCCCGTGACCCCTGTTCATCCCTGTGGACCCCCCATCCGAGTGAACGCGGACAGGAGCGGCCATGCCCGCAACCCGTCGGCCGTCGACGGAGCTAGAAAGAGCGCACAACCACCACCCGCACCCCCGTAACCCGTCAGGTGATGCTGTGAATCCGCTCATGGGACGCATTCCCGTACTGGACGTACGCCCGCTGGTCGACTGTGGCCGACGCCCCGCCAAAGCGGTGGCCGGAGAGACCTTCGAGGTGACGGCGACCGTCTTCCGCGAAGGCCACGACGCGGTCGCCGCCAATGTCGTGCTGCACGGCCCGTCGGGCCGCCCCGGCCCCTGGACCCCGATGCGCGAACTGGCCCCGGGCACCGACCGCTGGGGGGCCGAGGTCACCCCGGACGCCGAGGGCCTGTGGACGTACACCGTCGAGGCGTGGAGCGACCCGTTGGCCACCTGGCGCCACACGGCGAGGATCAAGATCCCGGCCGGGATCGACTCCGAACTGGTCCTCGCCGAGGGCGCCGAGCTGCACGAGCGGGCCGCGAAGGGCGTCCCGAAGAAGGGCGGCGCCCGGGAGGCCGTGCTCGCCGCCGCGGACGCCCTGCGCGACGCGTCCCGGCCCGCCGCGGTCCGGCTCGCGGCGGCCCTGAACCCCCGGGTCGTCGAGTCCCTCGACCGGCATCCGCTGCGCGAACTCCTCTCGTCCTCGCCCGCGTTGCCTCTCCAGGTGGAGCGGGAGCGCGCCCTGTTCGGCTCCTGGTACGAGTTCTTCCCGCGCTCGGAGGGCGTGCGGAAGGTCAAGGGCCGTACGGTTCCCGGGAACTTCCGTACCGCCGCCGAGCGGCTCCCCGCGGTGGCGGCGATGGGCTTCGACGTGGTCTACCTGCCGCCGGTGCACCCCATCGGCGAGACCCACCGCAAGGGCCCCAACAACTCCCTCTCCGCGGCGCCGAACGACGTCGGCGTGCCGTGGGCGATCGGTTCGCCGGAGGGCGGCCACGACGCGCTCCACCCGGACCTGGGGACCTTCGAGGACTTCGACGCCTTCGTGGCGCGGGCCCGGGAGCTGCGTCTGGAGATCGCCCTGGACTTCGCGCTCCAGTGTTCCCCCGACCACCCGTGGGTGGAGAAGCACCCGGAGTGGTTCCACCACCGCCCGGACGGTTCGATCGCGTACGCCGAGAACCCGCCGAAGAAGTACCAGGACATCTACCCGATCGCGTTCGACGTCGACATGGACGGGATCGTCGCGGAGACCGTGCGGATCCTCCGCCACTGGATGGACCACGGGGTGCGGATCTTCCGCGTCGACAACCCGCACACCAAGCCGGTGGTGTTCTGGGAGCGGGTGATCGGCGAGATCAACGCCGCCGACCCGGACGTGATCTTCCTGGCGGAGGCCTTCACCCGGCCGGCCATGATGCGGACGCTGGGCGCGATCGGTTTCCAGCAGTCGTACACGTACTTCACCTGGCGGAACACCAAGGAGGAGCTCACGGAGTACCTGACGGAGCTGTCCGGTGAGACGGCGGCGCAGATGCGGCCGAACTTCTTCGTGAACACCCCGGACATCCTGCACGCCTACCTCCAGGAGGGCGGCCGGCCGGCGTTCGAGGCGCGTGCGGTGCTCGCGGCGACGCTGTCGCCCTCGTGGGGCATGTACGCCGGGTACGAGCTGTGCGAGGGCACCCCGCTGCGGGACGGGAGCGAGGAGTACCTCGACTCGGAGAAGTACCAACTTCGCCCGCGGGACTGGGAGTCGGCGGAGCGCGCGGGGGCGACGATCACCCCGCTGATCACCGCCCTGAACCGGATCAGGCGGCGTCACCCGGCCCTGCGCCGGCTGCGGAACCTCACCTTCCATGACGCGGACAACCCGCAGGTGATCGCGTACAGCAAGCGCTCGGGTTCGAACACCGTTCTGGTGGTCGTCAACCTCGACCCGCACCACACCCAGGAGGCGACGCTCTCGTTGGACATGCCGGAACTCGGCCTCGACTGGCACGAGACCGTGCCGGTGCGCGACGAGCTCACCGGCGAGACCTATCACTGGGGCAGGACCAGCTACGTGCGCCTAGAGCCGGGTGTCACACCCGCGCACGTCCTCGTCCTGCGACCGTCCCCGCAGACCGGAGGGTCACCCACATCATGACTGTCAACGAGCCCGTCCCCGACACCTTCGAGGACACCCCCGCCAAGGACCGCGATCCCGACTGGTTCAAGCGGGCCGTCTTCTACGAGGTCCTCGTCCGGTCCTTCCAGGACAGCAACGGGGACGGCGTCGGCGACCTGAAGGGCATCACGTCCAAGCTGGACTACCTCCAGTGGCTGGGCGTGGACTGCCTCTGGCTGCCACCGTTCTTCAAGTCCCCGCTGAGGGACGGCGGCTACGACGTCGCCGACTACACGTCGGTACTGCCGGAGTTCGGCGACCTGGCCGACTTCGTCGAGTTCGTCGACGCGGCCCACCAGCGCGGGATGCGCGTGGTCATCGACTTCGTCATGAACCACACGAGCGACCAGCACGAGTGGTTCCAGGAGTCGCGGCGCGACCCGGAGGGGCCGTACGGCGACTACTACGTCTGGGCCGACGACGACAAGCAGTACGCGGACGCCCGGATCATCTTCGTCGACACCGAGTCCTCGAACTGGACCTTCGACCCGGTCCGCAAGCAGTACTACTGGCACCGGTTCTTCTCGCACCAGCCCGACCTCAACTACGAGAACCCGGCGGTGCAGGAGGAGATCCTGTCCGCGCTGAAGTTCTGGCTGGATCTGGGGATCGACGGCTTCCGGCTCGACGCGGTGCCGTACCTGTACCAGCAGGAGGGCACCAACTGCGAGAACCTCCCCGCGACCCACGCCTTCCTCAAGCGGGTCCGCAAGGAGATCGACGACCACTACCCGGACACGGTTCTGCTCGCCGAGGCCAACCAGTGGCCGGAGGACGTCGTCGACTACTTCGGCGACTTCCGCTCCGGCGGCGACGAGTGCCACATGGCGTTCCACTTCCCGGTCATGCCGCGGATCTTCATGGCCGTACGGCGCGAGTCGCGCTACCCGGTCTCGGAGATCCTGGCCAAGACCCCGGAGATCCCCTCCGGCTGCCAGTGGGGCATCTTCCTGCGCAACCACGACGAGCTCACGCTCGAGATGGTCACGGACGAAGAGCGCGACTACATGTACGCCGAATACGCCAAGGACCCGCGGATGCGGGCCAACATCGGCATCCGGCGCCGTCTCGCCCCGCTCCTCGACAACGACCGCAAGCAGATGGAGCTGTTCACCGCGCTGCTCTTCTCGCTGCCCGGCTCGCCGGTGCTGTACTACGGCGACGAGATCGGCATGGGAGACAACATCTGGCTGGGCGACCGGGACGGGGTCCGCACCCCGATGCAGTGGACCCCCGACCGGAACGCCGGCTTCTCCTCCTGCGACCCGGGACGGCTCTACCTGCCGGCCATCATGGACCCGGTCCACGGCTACCAGGTGACCAACGTCGAGGCGGGCATGGCCTCGCCGTCCTCGCTGCTGCACTGGACGAAGCGGATGATCGAGATCCGAAAGCAGAACCGGGCGTTCGGGACGGGGACGTACACCGAACTCCCGGCGTCCAACCCGGCGGTGCTCGCCTTCCTCCGTGAGGACGGTGACGATCTGGTCCTCTGTGTGAACAACTTCTCGCGGTTCGCGCAGCCGACCGAACTCGACCTGCGACGCTTCGACGGCACCCAGCCGGTGGAGTTGATCGGAGGGGTGACGTTCCCGGCCATCGGCCAGCTCCCCTACCTCCTGACCCTTGCGGGACACGGCTTCTACTGGTTCCGTCTCAAGAAGGGCTGACCGCTGGTCAGTTCGGATTCGTCCTGGGTGGGACGGTTTCCTCCCGTCCCACTCTGGGCACTGTGACCCACACACGTTCCGCAGCACGATTCAGGTCCATACGGGCCTTATTGCCGGGCCCATACGGATCTTCCCCTTCCGACACGTCCCGCACATCCGGACAGCCCCAGCCGCCATCCGGGACACTCTGCGCATTTGAACGCACACGACAGCCAACTGCGCGCCCCGGGGAAAGGACGCGATGCCATGCCGGAGACCGCATCCACCACCCGGGCCCCGGACGCCCTCCTTCCGTCCCTCGCTCCCCTGCTCCACGAATGGCTGCCACGGCAGCGCTGGTTCGCGGGCAAGGGCCGCCGAGTCACCGGATTCACGCTGGACGCGGCCACCGAGCTGCTGCCTCTGGACGGCGCGGGCCCCGGCCTCCTCCATCTGCTCGTACGGGTCGAACAGCCGGGCCGCCCGGCCGGAACACCCGCCGACTGCTACCAACTGCTCCTGGGCGTGAGGACCCAGCTCCCGCCCCGCCTCGCCCCCGCCCTGATCGGACGGATCCGGCAGGGGCCGCTCGCAGGACGCGCCGTGTACGAAGGGCTGCGCGACCCGCGGCTCGCCGGCCTCCTCTACGAGCGACTGCGCACCCCGGGCCGGACCGGCCCCCTGCAC
>NZ_LIPQ01000269.1 GCF_001418135.1 Streptomyces aureus | reverse complement strand
CTCAGATGGGCCTGTGCGGCGCCCGACGACCCGGCCGCCGCACAGGCCCATCTGAGGACGGCACTCGACGACCACCGGGCCGGGGGCCTGCTGTGGCCTGCCACCGAGCATCAACTCCTGCTCGCCGCCGCACTGCGGTCCACCGGCGCTCACGAGGAGGCGGCCGCGCTTCTCCGGGCCGCCCTCGCCTCCGAGGTGACGGGCACGCCGTTGCGGGCCGCCGACCGGGCCCGTCTCTGTCTGGCCCTGGCCCGGACGCTCGCCGGGTCCGGCGGGCGGGGGCGTACGCCCCGGGACATGAAGGAGGCGGCGGAGGGGGACGGCGAGCGGCTGTCGCTGCTCGCCGAGGCCGTCCGTCACACCGACGGGCCGGCGCAGGACGTCCGTGTGGGTGCCCTCGCACGGCTCCTGCTCGGGGTCGCGCACGCGGAGCGCGGACGCTACGGCAAGGCCCTCGTCCTCCTCGAACGGGCGCTGCCCGGGTTCGCGGAGGACGGTGACACGACGGCGCGCGTACGGGTCCGGGCCTGGCTCGCCGAGTGTCTGCTGCACCTGGGCGAACCCGGCCGGGCGGCGCGGGAGTACGCGCTCGCTGCGGCGGAGGCCGGGTCGTGGGGCGAGCCACGTCATGGCGCGGCCCTGAGCCGGCGGACGGCGCACGCGCTCGGCCTGGCCGGTTCGTCCGGGAAGGCGCGTCGCGCGTCCGGGCGGGAGGCCTGGGGCGGCGCCGTGCCGCCGGAGGAGACCCGTCACCCGGTGGCTGCGCGGACCCACCGCCCGGTGCCGGAGGTTCACGGCACGAGCGGTACGGTCGACGCCGACGCGCAGGCCGAGACCGAGGCCGAGGCGGAAGTCGGTGCCCCGGCCGGGGGCGCGCAGGGGCCGTGGCCGGGCTTGCGTGAACTCCCGGAGCCGTTCGGGCCGCCGGCGCACTACCAGGTCGACGTGTACGGCGAAGTGGGCGGGGCAGGGCCGCAGGGCGCCACCGCCCCGGGGACCCGAGTACAGGGGTGCGAGTGAACAGAGTGATCGACGGCCGCTTCGAGCTGATGGAGCGGCTGGGCGGCGGCGGGATGGGAACGGTCTGGCGTGCCCGCGACCTGGTTCTCCACCGTGACGTGGCGGTCAAGGAGGTACGCCCGCCGGACCCCGCGCACGCCGAGCACGACGTCGAGGGAGCCCGGACCCTGCGCGAGCGCGTCCTGCGCGAGGCACGCGCCCTCGCCCGGATCGACCACCCCAACGTGGTGACCATCCATCACATCGTCGACGCCGGCGAGGGCACCTACCCGTGGCTCGTGATGGAGCTGGTCACCGGCGGATCCCTCCAGGACCGTCTCGACCGGGGCTCGATGACCCCGGTCGAGGCCGCGACGCTCGGCCGCGAGCTGCTCTCGGCCCTGCGGGCCGCGCACGAGCGGGACATCGAGCACCGCGACGTCAAGCCCGCCAACGTCCTGCTGCGTCCCGACGGGCGGCCGGTGCTCACCGACTTCGGCATCGCCGCGATCCGCGAGTCCACCGTCCTGACGGCCTCTGGCTCGATCATCGGCTCGCCCGACTACATGGCGCCCGAGCGGATCCGCGGCGGTGGCGGCAGCGGCCCGGCCGCCGACCTGTGGTCGCTCGGCATGGTGCTGTACGTGGCGGTCGAGGGCCATCACCCGTTGCGCCGGGAGAACACGCTCGCGACGCTGGCGGCCGTCCTCTCCGACGACGTACCGCCCCCGCGGCGCGCCGGCGAACTCACCGGCCTCCTGGCCGGGCTGCTGGTGAGGGAGCCGTCCGCCCGTCCGGACGCGGAGGAACTCGACCGAGCGCTCGCCGCCGTCATGTCACCGGACCCGGCCGCACGTCCGGCTCCGCGTCAGGACGCCGACGCGGTACGGGGTCCGGCGCCGGTTCCGGCGAGCGGGGCGGGCGCGGAGACCTTCGGCCGGCCGGGTGCGCCGGGCACCGGCGAGGGCGGGGTGACGTCGTTCCACCTGGCGCCTCCGGCGGGCCACCCGGCGCCTCCGGCGACCTCGGGCGCGGGTCCGGCGACCTCGGGCGCGGGTCCGGCGACCTCAGGGGCGGGTCCGGTGTTCGCTGCGACAGCGTCGCAGGGCGGCTCGCCCACGGACACTCCCCCGTCGGTCGCTCCTCCCGCGGCCGCCGTCTTCGCTCCCTTCGGGGGCTCCCCCGCGACCGCTCCCTCCTCCGCCTCCACGGCCCGTGCCCCCGGCCGGCGGCGGAGTCGTACCGCCCGGTTCCTGGGTTCCGCCGCCGTCGTGGTGCTCGCCGTGGGCATTCCCGTCGGCGCCATGACGTGGGACTGGCGGCCGGACGACCCGGGAAGCGGCCCGAGCAGCGCGTCCCCTTCCCAGCAGGGCCCGGCCGCCCAGCGGCCCGACGCGTCGGGCAAGCCGACGCCGACGTCGACACCGTCGCAGGAGTCGTCGAAGGACGTCGCCCCGGTGAAGGGCAGTCTGCTGACGCCCGCCGGGGTCCGGTCCGCCATCGCCGCGATCAAGGAGGCCGCGGGCGGGACCATGGTGACCAGCTTCGTCGTGTACCCGGACTACGCGATCGCCGAGTCACTCGTCAAGGGCAGTACGAAGCGGTACGACCGGTACATGTACCGGGGCGAGGACGCCGCCGTCCGCCAGGGATCCGGTACGGCCTTTCCCGGCTCGGTCCCGACCGACCTCGACGACTTCGACTGGGACGTCCTGCCGGCGCTGATGAAGCGCGCGGACGAGGAACTGGGGGTCGACGAGCCGACCAGCCGCTACCTGGTCATCACCCCGCCCTCGTCGACCTTCGGGACCGCGGCCGGCATGAGCGTCTACCTGTCCGACTCCTACGGCTCCGCGTATCTGCAGGCGGACGCGAAGGGCCGGGTGACGGCGACCTATCCCCGCGAGAACTGACCCTCGCCGACGCCGTCCCTGACCACGAGGGAGGCGAGCGCCGCCCGGGTCTCCACTCCCGTCTTGCGGTAGACCCGGGCGACATGGCTCTCGACCGTGCGCGGGCTGAGACAGAGCCGGTCGGCCACGGCCTGGTTGGTGAGTCCTTCGGCGACCAGGACCGAGATCTCCCGTTCCCTCGGGGTGAGGACGGCGAGCCTGCCCCCGGCCGCGCCCGCCGGAGGGGCCGGGCGGGTGCGGTCGGCGAGATCGACCAGCATGCGGGCGCCTCCCTCGACGGCCAGTCGTCTGCCTCTGCGCCACTGGGCGGCGGCCCGCGTCCCGTCGCCCGCCGCATGCGTCTGCGGCGCGGCGAGGAGCAGACTGTGGGCTTCCCGCAGGACGGCCCCCGAGCGTGCGCTCTCACGTGCCGCGTCGGTGAACGCCCGTGCGGCGGAAACCGGTTCGCCGCGCCGGGCCAGGACCTGCCCCCAGGCGCGCAGTGCGGCGGCGCGCTGGACGGGCAGCCCGAGCGGCTCCGCCTCCGCGAGGGCCCTGCGGGCGACCCGCTCGGCCTCGCCCGGGTCTCCGGTGGCGAGGGCCGCGCCCGCGAGCAGTTCGAGGTATCCGGGGCGCAGCGAGGACTGGAGCCGGGAGAGGTTCCGGTCCCCACCCGCGCGCACGAGCACGTCGCGCACCCGGTGCGGGTCCCTGTGGAGCGGCACGGCGAAGCCGAGCAGGGAGCGGGTCTGGGTGGCCCACCAGCCCTCTGCGGTCCCCACCGTGGCCGCGGCCTCCTCGGCGGCGGCCACCGGCTCGGGGTCGCCCAGGGGCCGGGCGTGGAGGAGGACGACGGCCCGGATCGCCCCGCTGAAGCCGACGAGTTCGGCACCGCCCAGGGTGCGGGCGACGGCGAGCGACTCCTCGGCCAGGTCGAGCGCGGCGCCGACCCTGCCGGTGAGGAGGTGGACGTACGCCGAGCAGAGCAGCAACTGCGAGAGCGCGAAGGGCCGTCCGGCGCGCCGGGCCATCCCGATGCCGCGGGTGGCATGGCGCTCGGCCCTCCCGTACTCCTCGAGGAAGACCTCGGTCCAGCCGAGCCGTACCAACGACTCGGGGTGGGCGGCCAGTTCGCCGTCGGTGAAGGTGTCGGTGAGAGCTGCGGCCTCCGTCGCGTGGACGCGGGCGGCGGCGGTCTCGCCCTCGTACACCTCACCGAGCGCGGAGAGGGTGAGCACCTCCGCGGTGCCCGCCTCGTCGTGCCGCCGTCCGGCCTCTTCGAGCGTTCGGGCGACGACGGACCTGACCTCGGGGTACCGGGCGGCGAAGAGGGCCCGGCAGCCCCACTCGACGACGAGCCAGGTCCGCAGATCGGGGCGGGGGCCCGGGGTGCGCTCCAGCTCGCGGCGGAGCAGTGCGTCCGCCTCCGGGTAGCGGCCGAGGTGGCGCTCCATGAAGGCGCAGAGCAGGACGGCGGAGGTCCGCAGCTCGGCCGTGTCCGGCGCGCGGCAGGTGTCGATGAGGTGGTGGAGGAGGTCCCGGCTCTCCGCCACCCGGCCGGCGGCTCCGAGGGCTCCGGCCCGTCGGAGCGTCAGGTCGCGCCAGGTGGCGCGCTGCTCGGCGGTGTCGGGGAGCAGCGCGAGGACGGCCCCGAGCCAGTGGGCGGCGCGCGCGGGGTCGGCCGCGCCGATCCGCTCGGCGGCCTCGACCAGCTCGGCGGCGACGTCCGGGTCCCAGGCCGTCACGGCGCGGACCAGGTGCGGAGCCCGCTCGGTCACGGGCGCCCCGGCGGCGGCGAGCGCGTCGGCCGCCCGCCGGTGCAGCTCACGGCGGCGCCATGGGTCGAGCGTGCCCCGGACGAGCTCGGGCAGGGCGGGGTGGCGCAGCACGAGCATCCGCCCGTCCTGGCCGGGCCGGACGAGGTCGCGGCGGGTCAGCTCTCCGAGGACGTCGTCCAGGGGCACGGCGGCCGGCGGGCCGGACGGGTGCGACGGGTGCGGCAGGTCCGCCGGGGGCGGGGCGGCCGGGTGCGGGGCGACCGGAAGCGGAGAGACCGGGTGCGGAGAGACCGGGTGCGGGGACGCGGCCGCGGCGAGCAGTTCGGGCGTGGCGCGACCGTCGAGCACGGCGAGCGCCTCGACGACCGCCCGCTGCGCCCCGTCGAGCGGGGCGAGTTCACCGAGAACCACCGCGACGGGCCCGCTCCCGGGCGCCCCTCCCTCGTGGGTACGGACGTGGGCGAGGGCGCGGTGGTAGAGCGGGTTGCCGAGGCTGGCGGCGTGGATCTCACGGGCGAGGCCGATCGGCAGCCCGGGGACGAGACCCTGGGCGCAGTCGTCCGGCGCCAGGGGGCCGAGGGCGAGCCGGGCGAGGTCTCCCGAGTCGGCGGCACGGGCGAGTACGGAGGCGAGCGCGGGCGTGGTCTGACGCTCGCGGCGGGCGATGACGAGCAGGACGGGCGCCCGGAGCGGATGCCGAAGGAGATGGTCGACGAGCGCGACGGAGGCGGGGTCGGCAGCGTGGAAGTCGTCGAGTGCGAGGACGAGGACGGGACCGCCCGACGGAACCCGCCCGAGCGCCGCCGCGATGCGCCGCACCCGGCCGGCGTCACCGCCGTCGGACGGCACGGCCTCCGCACCGAGCGCTCCGCCGGAGGCACGCGGGCCGTCCGGGGCACTGACGGCGCCGTCCGCCGGGGCCGTACGCGCCGACGTGCCCGGGCCGGCCGCGGGGCTCGGTGTCGTCGGTCCGACCGCGGATCCCGTCTCGGCCGAAGAACCCGCCCCGTTGTCCGCGCGGGGCGCCGCCGGTGGCGACTCGACGAGTTCCGCGAGGGCTGACAGGGCCGGGGAGAGCGCGCGGTCGTGCTGGTCCAGGTCCGCGAAGGCGTCCGCGAAGGCCTGGAAGGCCCGGCCCGGTTCCGGCCCGTCCGGGAGGGTGGAGCCGACAGGAGGGACGGAAGCGGCCGGGACGGTGGAACCGGCAGGGAGCACGGAGGCGGCCGGGACGGAGGAACCGGCAGGGAGCGCGGGTCCCGCGCGGCCGCGGAGGACCGTCGCACCGTGCCGCCTCGCCCGTACCGCGAACTCGTCGAGGAGCCGGGACTTGCCGATGCCCGGCTCGCCCACGACCTCCACGACCACCGGGCCCGTGCCTGCGGCACGGTGACGCAGCGGCACGTCGAGCCGGTCGAGTTCGCGGGCCCGCCCGACGAAGGGCGCGCGCCCGGCACTCCCCGGATCGGCGAATGTGTCCACGTGCGGTCCCCCTCGTGCGGTCGTTCTTTTCCCTGCTCCCAGTTGTACGGCACGCCACCGACAACGGCGCCAGCCGGTGGCCAGGGCATTCCGCGTCTCAGGAAGGCGTCCTCGCGCGATCGGAGTCGCCGCGGAGGACGCAGAACTCGTTGCCCTCGGGGTCGGTGAGGACCGCCCAGCCCGTGCCGTCGGGGTTCCGGTGGTCGGCTGCCAGGGTGGCTCCGAGGGCCAGGAGGCGCTCGACCTCCTCCTCGCGCGAGGTCGTCGGACGCAGGCACAGGTGGAGGCGGTTCTTGAGGGTCTTCGGTTCCGGCACCTGGTTGAAGTAGAGGACCGGGCCGTCCTTGAGCACGACCTGGGTCTCCGGGTCTCCCGGTCCGCTCTCCGGATCCAGCGGGCAGCCGGTCACCTCGCTCCAGAACCGCGCCAGCCCATAGGCATCCGAACAGTCGACCGCTACGTTCTGCACCACCGAATACATGCTGCTCAGCCTGCCCGAGAAGCGGTCCGCCATCAATCCGACCGACGTGTTCCGGCTGCACCTCGCCGAGGTCGACGCCTCCGCGCGGGCGGAACCGCGGCGGCGCGTCCGCACCGCCCACCAGGAGGGGGAGGCCTCGGCACGGCGGGGCACTCCTCAGGGGGTCTTCTCGCGGGGTGCCGCGGCCCGGAGGTCGGCCAGCAGTTCCGCCTGTCCCGCGAGGACGCCGGAGAGGACGGTGCGGGCGATCACCAGCAGTTCGGCCACCTGAGGACTCGTCAGCGCGTAGTACACGGCCGTGCCTTCGCGCCGGGCGACGACCATGCTCGCCCGGCGCAGGACCGCCAACTGCTGCGAGAGGTAAGCCGGTTCGACGCCGGTGTCGCGGAGCATCTCGGCGACCCCGTGCTCGCGCTGGCTCAGCAGCTCCAGGACGCGGATGCGGACGGGGTGTCCCAGTGTCTTGAAGAACTCGGCCTTCAATTGGTAGAGCGGCGTACTCATCGCACCCACCCCGCGCGTCGCATCGACCCGGCACTCTGCAGCATGCCCCCATCCTCGCGCCTGCCGGGACGGAAACGCACCGGGGACGGGTCCGCGGCGGATCATGGCCGGAACCTGCCAGGACGGTACGGCACTTGGGCGGTACACGGACCGTACGTGGGCGGTCCGTGAGCGGTGATGCGCCGCCGAGCGATCAGGTGGCCGGCCAGGCGTCGCTGCGCCAGGCCCGCTGTTCCGCGCCCGCGTCGCGGTGCGCGGCGAGCGCCGCGGCCAGGTCGCGGTGGACCGGGACCGGGGGGCCTTCGCCCGCCGGGACGAGGGAGCCGTCGGCGGGGATCGCGGCCAGTTCGAGGGGGCGGCCCGCGGCCCGCAGCCGGAGCGCCGCCTCCGCGACGGCGAGCTGCCCGCCGACCGACCAGCCCCGCAGCCGGGTCAGGTCGAGGACGACCGGCCCCGTGCCCCGCGCCACCGCCCACCCCACGGCCCCGGTGAACCGCCCCACGGCGTCGGCTCCGAGGAACCCGGCGAGGGACAGTACGCCCAGGTCCTGCTGGACGGTGTAACGCCATTCGATGGTCATGTGCGTCGTCATCCTTCTCGTACGGCGGTCACTGCGGAAGCGCGGGCTGCGGAAGCGCGGGCGGGAGGGAGGACTGAGGGCCGGACGCGATCTCGGTGAGGATCCGCCGGGCGGCCTGCATCAGCTGGGTCACGTCTCCGCCGGCGAGCGTGTACACGACGGTGGATCCCTCGCGGGCGGCGGTCACGATCCCGGAGCGGCGGAGAACGGCGAGCTGCTGCGAGAGCGCCGCCGGCTCGATCTCGATCCGCGCGAGCAGTTCCCGTACGGGCATCGGCCCGCTCTGGAGGAGCTCCAGGACCCTGACGCGTACGGGGTGGCCCAGCATGCGGAAGAACTCGGCCTTGGCCTGGTACAGCGGGACCGGCACGGTCTGACCTCCGGGGGCGCGGGTGCGCGGGGCGCGTCGCCGCGGCCCGACGGCTACCGACGGGCACGGCCCGATCAGGATGTATCGAATTGCAGAAATTTGCAATTTGCCTTTCACGTTCTGAGACGGCTCACCGCGCCCTTCTCGCCCCGCGCCACGGAGGCCGGGTTCGAGGCCCGGTTCCAGGCCGGGTTCGAGGCCCGTTTCGAGGCCCGTTTCGAGCCGGTTCGAGGCCGGTTGCGAGGGCGGCTTCGAGGGGCGGTTGCGAGGACGGCTTCGAGGCGGGTTCCGGACATCGGGAACAGACGGCGGGTTCGGGCGGCTGGACCAGACATCTCGAAGAGCCAGCCGGAACGGACAGAAGGAAGCACCATGAAGATCGGCATCATCGGCGCCGGCAACATCGGCGGCAATCTGACCCGCCGCCTCACCGCCCTCGGCCACGACGTGTCCGTGGCCAACTCCCGCGGCCCGGAGACCCTCACCGCGCTCGTCGAGGAGACCGGCGCCACCGCCGTCACCGCCTCGGAGGCCGCGCGGGGCGCCGAGATCGTCGTCGTGACGGTCCCGCTGAAGAACGTCCCCGACCTGCCGGCCGGGTTCCTCGACGGCGCGGCGGAGGGTGTCGCCGTCATCGACACCGGCAACTACTACCCCCGTGAGCGCGACGGCCGGATCGCCGCGATCGAGGACGAGGGCCTGACGGAGAGCCGCTGGACCGAACTCCGGATCGGCCACCCGGTGGTCAAGGCCTTCAACGGCACCTACGCACAGGACCTCCTGGAGCGGCCGCGCCCGGCGGGCGACCCGGATCGCCTCGCCCTGCCCGTGGCGGGTGACGACGCGGCTGCGAAGGAGAAGGTGCGGCTCCTGATAGACGAGCTGGGCTTCGACTCCGTGGACGCGGGCGGGATCGACGACTCCTGGCGGCAGCAGCCGGACACCCCTGTCTACGGTCTGCGGGAGGGAGTGGACGCCGTGACCAAGGCCCTGGGCGAGGCCTCTCCCGGGCGCCCCGAGGGCTTCAGGGGCTGACGCGCACCCTGGTCCCGGTCCGTGACCGTGAGCGGACCGGGACCCCGGGCCTCAGCCGGCGGCAGGGGACGTGAACGTGACCTCGGAGGCTCGTACGGTGACCTCCGCGTCGCTCCCCAGGGCGTACGCCGCGACGCGGGACACCGTCGCGGCCGGGACGACCTCGCTGATTCCGGGCGCCGCCGGAACGTCCTGGGTGGCGTGGGCGTCGTGCGGCACGACGACGCGGTATCCGCGCGCCAGGGCCGTACGAGCCGTCGCCTGCACACACATCTCGGACATCACGCCGCACACCGCGACGGCGCGCACGCCCGCGTCGGTGAGCACGCCGCCGAGCCGGGTCTCGGCGAAGCCGTCGTCGTGCGGCTTGCGGATGACGAGCTCCCGCGGCCCGGGCTCGACGGGGTGGTGGAGCTCCCAGCCCGGCGTGTGGGGTTCGTCCTCCGCTCCGGGCGGTCCGTCGTTCTGGAGGTGCACGACGAGCGCGCCGTCCCGCCGGGCCCGCGCGAGGAGATCCGTCGTACGGTCGACGAGCCTGGCGGCCGCGGGCACGGCCCCGTCACCGGTGACGAAGGCGGACTGCACGTCCACGACGATCAGCGCGTCCACGGGCGGGGGGCTCAGGGCGTTCGCGGCGGCCGGGGTGGTCTCGGCGTGCTGGCTCATCCGGCCATGATCCCGCCCAACCAAGTCTGCTGCCAGGGGATTTCGGACCACGTCGTCGCCCCTCGCGATCCCCGTTTCGTGTCGGCGCGGTCCTTGTGTCGCGGGTGTATCGCGGGTGTATCGAAAATCGCATACGCCCCCGCAACCGCCTTCCCTCTTCAATGGGCGGCATGACACACAGCGCACCCCTGCCGACACCGCCCCGCCGCACGCGAAGGATCGTGCTCACCGGGCTGGCGGTCCTGGGTGCGGCGGGCGCGCTGTACGTGGTGCGGGGGCCGCTCATGATGTCCGCTCCGCGGTGCCTGGCCGGGCGGTGGCACGGCTGCTTCGACACGTTCAACGGTGTGGTGCTCATGACACTGGTCGCGCTGCCGCTGTCCCTGCTCGTGGCGGGGGCCCTGGCGCTCCGGCGGCGGGCCGCGGGGGTCGCGTCGGCGTGGCGGCTGTCGCTGGCCGAGGTGGGCATGGTCCACGGGACGGTGCCGTTCCTGTGGCTGACCATGATGCCGGGCGCCGCGCCGGGCATCGCCCCCGCCCGGGTGAGCCTGGTACCGCTGAGGGACCTGGTCACGATGGGGACGCTCGGGATCGTCGGCAACCTCCTGGTCTTCGCGTCGCTGGGCTTCTTCGCCCCGATGCGGTTCGCGGCACTGGCGTCCGTGCCCCGGATCCTGGCGCTGGGCGCCGGCTGTTCGATCCTGGTCGAGACCGCCCAGTACGTCTTCCAGCTCGACCGGGTGTCCTCCGTGGACGACGTCCTGGTCAACACCACCGGCGCCGCACTGGCCGCACTGGCCTCGCGGCACTGGTGGCGCACGAGGGCGGACGCGCCGTCGGACCGGCACCGCCCCGTCATGGCGTCGGCGGCCTGAGCCGTGCGTCCGGTGCGCTCCCGGCCTCGCACACGTCGGCGCCGTGTTCCGCTGCTTAGGCTTCACTCATGCGCGTACTGATCGTGGAGGACGAGCCCTACCTGGCCGAAGCCGTCCGTGACGGGCTGCGGCTCGAGGCGATCGCCGCCGACATCGCCGGCGACGGCGACTCCGCCCTGGAACTGCTCAGTGTCCACTCCTACGACCTCGCGGTCCTCGACCGCGACATCCCCGGCCCCTCCGGCGACGAGGTCGCCCGGCGCATCGTCGCCTCCGGGAGCGGCATCCCGATCCTCATGCTCACCGCCGCCGACCGGATCGACGACAAGGCCTCCGGGTTCGAACTCGGCGCCGACGACTACCTCACCAAGCCGTTCGAGCTGCGGGAACTCGTCCTACGGCTGAGGGCGCTCGACCGCAGACGCGCGTACGCCCGTCCTCCGGTCCGCGAGCTCGCGGGCCTGCGGGTCGACCCGTTCCGCCGGGAGGTCTTCCGGGACGGACGTTACGTCGCGCTCACCCGCAAACAGTTCGCCGTCCTCGAAGTCCTCGTCGCCGCCGAGGGCGGGGTCGTCAGTGCCGAGGAGCTGCTCGAACGGGCCTGGGACGAGAACGTCGACCCCCTCACCAACGCCGTACGCATCACCGTCTCCGCCCTGCGCAAACGGCTCGGCGAACCATGGGTCATCGCCACCGTGCCGGGTGTCGGCTACCGCATCGCGACCGGACCCGACGCCACCCGCCCCGGCACGGCGCATGGATAGACGCCGTGGGCTCAGCGCCCGAATGAAACTCACCCTGAGCTACGCCGGATTCCTCGCCGTCGCCGGCGCCCTGCTGCTGGCCGTGGTGTGGGGATACCTGCTGCGCTACGTGCCGGACAACCCGCAGGGCCTGCTCGGGGTCTCGCCCAACCGCTACCTCCTGATCCGCACCTTCCTCCCCGCGGCGGCCGTGGCGATGGCCTTCCTCCTCGTGTTCGGCCTCGTCGGGGGGTGGCTCCTCGCCGGCCGGATGCTCGCACCGCTCCACCAGATCAGGGACGCGGCACGGAGGGCCGGGGACGGGTCGCTGTCCCACCGGATCCGGATGAAGGGCCGCCAGGACGAGTTCCGTGAACTCTCCGACGCGTTCGACTCGATGCTCCGGAGGCTGGAGTCGCACGTCGACGAACAGCGCCGGTTCGCCGCGAACGCCTCCCACGAACTGCGCACCCCACTGGCGATCTCGCGGGCACTCCTCGACGTCGCCCGCAAGGACCCCACCCGCGACCGGGAGGAGCTCGTCGAACGTCTGCAGGCCGTCAACACGCGGGCGATCGACCTCACCGAGGCCCTCCTGCTGCTCAGCCGCGGCGACACCGGGAACTTCACCCGCGAGAGCGTCGACCTCTCCCTCCTCGCCGAGGAGGCCGCCGAAACGCTGCTCCCCCTCGCCGAACAGCGCCGGATCACGCTCGACGTCACCGGCGGCGCGGCCCGGACCAGCGGCTCCGCGGAGCTCCTGCTGCGGATGGTCACGAACCTCGTCCAGAACGCCGTCGTCCACAACGTCCCCACCGGCGGCACCGTGGCGGTCCGCACCGGGACGGACGGCGCCACGAGCGTGCTGCGGGTCGAGAACACGGGCCCTCATCTCCCGCCGGAGCTGGTACCGACCCTCACCGAACCGTTCCAGCGGGGAGCGGAACGCGTGCGCACCGACGAACACGCCGGCGTCGGCCTCGGCCTGGCCATCGTGCACAGTGTCGTCCGCGCCCACGACGGCTCACTCACCCTCGCTTCCCGCCCCACCGGCGGCCTCCTCGTCACGGTCCGGCTTCCCGGCGCCCGCTAGGCGCCGTCCGTCGGCGAGGGCCGGGGAACGGGCCGGGCGTCGGGCGCTGCGGCACACGGTGTCGGGTGTGGCGGCGGGCGAAGCGGCAGGCGTGGTGTCGGTGGGGGTGGCGCTGCGGTCGTCGGCTCGGGAGAGCAGCCAGGGGCCCGAGACTCCCGTCGCGAAGAGCCCGGTGACGAGTGCGTCCGACGGTATCGCGCGGGCCGGGCCCCGCCCCCTGCCTGCGCTGCTCCACCACTCCTGCGACCTCGACCAGAACGTGTCCCTCGCGCGCGGCCCCGGCAACGCCGTGCCGGCCGAGCGGTTCCGGTTGAGCGAGGTGACGGAGAAGACGTTACGGGACGGGTCTTGTCACCACGGGTTCGGACAGCAGGGGGCCCGCCGGATCCCAGCGAGGGGCCGTCATGTCCGGCAGCCCGCCCGACGGCCCCACGTCCCGTCCGTCCGGGAACACACCCGCCGCCCCGCCCTGGGACTCCTCCGCCGAATCCCCCTCCGACCCGCATTCCGGCCCCAGGACGTCGTCGAGTTCCGTCAGGCGAATGAGCCGGAGGATCCACGGCTGGTCGCAGACGAGCCGCCAGCGCGCCCCGCGCCGCCGGGTGCGACCGGCGCAGTGGGCGAGCAGGCCGAGCCCGGTGGCATCGCAGAAGGTGAGGCGCCGGATGTCGACGGTCAGGGCGGCGGACTCCCGCACGAGGGCGTCGAGCTCGGGCCGCAGGTGCCGTACGAGGACGAGGTCGAGTTCACCCCGGAGGGCGGCGACGGTTTCGCCGCCGGTCGAGCGGACGACCATAAAGGGGTCATGACGGGGGATCAGCTGCATCGGGCGCTCCACAGGGTGGCTCCATGTGTCGCTTCGAGCGTGGACGCCCCCCTTTCGGGAGGGACGTTTCGCCTCGGCCGCTGTCACCTGAATCGGTGAATGTTCGAGCCACTCCCCCTCGTACGGACGACCGATGTGCGTACGTACGGCCACACCTTCCGGTCCGCACTCCCCCTCACCCGTCCCGCTCCACGTCGGTCAGGGGATACGCGACGCACGCGTGCGCCCGCGCCGCTCACCGCTCGCCCTCGGGGGCCGTACCCGCGGCGGACGCGGCGAGGGCCTCCTCCTTGATGCGGTCGAACTGGGCGCCCATGGCGGCGGAGAGCGCCTGCGCGGCGGATAGCGGCCGGACCATGACCATGAAGTCGTCGATCCTTCCCTCCTCGTCGAAGTGGAGGAAGTCGCAGCCGTTGATCTCCATGTCGCCGACCTTCGCGGTGAAGACGAGGGCATGGTCCCGGCCGTCGTCGCTCCCGATCTCGCGGACGTACGTGAAGTCGGTGAAGACGCGCATCACTCCGCGCAGGATCGCGGCGGTGATGGCCTTGCCGGGGTACGGGCGGAAGGCCACCGGGCTGGTGAAGACCACGTCGTCGGCGAGCAGGGCCTCGATGGCGGCGTGGTCCCGGTTCTCGACGGCGGTGCGGAACGGATGCATGGCAGCTCCATATGCAACTTGTTGACTAGGTGCACATGCAGCTAACCGCATCGCCCCGGAGACGTCCAGGGGGCGGCCGGCGCCACCCCCGCTCCCGCCCCC
>NZ_LIPQ01000268.1 GCF_001418135.1 Streptomyces aureus | reverse complement strand
CCCGCCGCCGGGCGGCGGGAGGCCCGTATCGTCACACGGCCCGAGGTGAGGTCTATCGGCCCCCGCGACGGGTCGGCGTCACCCGGGTCCTCCCTGGTCAACGCCTGCCTGCGGAGCTCCTCCTCGGTGTGCCTGCGGCCGGGCGCGAACAGCTCCGCCAACGGGTCGAACACGGTCACCAGCTCCTTCAGCTCACCTCCAGCCGGAGAATCCTGTCGTCCCCGGGCCCGGGCGTACCCCGGCCGTCGGTTTCGCTGGTCACCAGCCAGAGCCGCCCGCCGCCCCCCGCGAGGACCGTGCGCAGGCGTCCGTACTCCTCCGGGAGGAACGCCTCGGGGTCCCCGGAGCGTTCCGCCCCGGAGAGCGGGATCCGCCACAGCCGCTCGCCTCTGAGCCCGGCCATCCAGATCGCGCCCCGTGCGTAGGCGATCCCACTGGGGGAGGCCTCCGAGGTCGGCCACTGGGCCACCGGGTCCACGAACCCGGCCTTACCGGCCTGCCCCTCGGCCTCCGGCCAGCCGTAGTTCTTCCCGGGCTCCACCAGATTCAGCTCGTCCCAGGTGTTCTGCCCGAACTCGGCCGCCCACAGGCGATCCTCGTCGTCCCAGGCGATGCCCTGCACATTGCGGTGCCCGTACGAATAGACCACCGAGCCGGGGAAGGGGTTGCCGGGCGCGGGCCTGCCCTCCGGTGTCATCCGGAGGATCTTCCCGCCGAGCGACTCCCGGTCCTGGGCCAGACCGGTCCGGCCCGTCTCGCCCGTCCCCGCGTACAGCATCCGGTCCGGGCCGAACGCGATCCGTCCGCCGTTGTGCACGATCCCCTTCGGGATGCCGGTCAGCACCGGCTGCGGCGCGCCGAGCCGGTCGCCCTCCGCGCCGCCGTACCGCATGCGCACGATGCGGTTGTCCGACTCCGCGGTCAGATACGCGTACACCCAGCCGTCCCGCACGGCGAGGCCCATCAGCCCGCCCTCACCGCCCGGCACCACCCCCGGCACCTCGCCGAGCGAGGTCTTCGCCCCGGTCCGTCCGTCGACCCTGGTGATCGTCCGCTCGTCCCGCGAGGAGACCAGCAGATCGCCGCCGGGCAGCTCGGCGAGCCCCCAGGGCGACTTCAGCCCCTCGGTGAGCGTGCCCGTCACCGTCACCCGCCCGCCGGCGGGAGCGGTGGCGGACCCGGACGGCCCCGCCGACGCCGACGCCGACGCCGACGTCGGCGGAGCCGTACCGGGCCGATCCTCCGTACCTCCCGAGGAGCAGCCCGTCACCAGGACCAGCACGGCGGCGCCCCACAGGGCCTTCACAACTGCAGGACGGCTCATGGCACGGTCCCCTTCGACGAGTCGAGCGGCATCCCTTCACCCTTGATACACCGCCCGGCGCGATCAGGTTCCCGACCGCCGCGACGACCGTGTCCCGCGATCCCGTCATCCCGTGGTCCCGCGACCCGGGAGACCTCAGTCCCAGGACCCCCGGGCCGCCGGAAGGGCTTCGATCTCCGCCAGGTCCGCCGCCGTCAGCCGCAGCCCGGCCGCCCGGGCGTTCTCCACGGCCCAGCACTCCCGCTTCGCCCCCGGCACGGGCACGACGTGCCGCCCCCGGCCGAGCACCCAGGCGAGCGCCACCTGCGCCGGGGTGACCTCCGCCCCGTGCCGCGCGGCCACCCGCCGCAGACCCGCCACCAGCGGCTGGTTCGCCGCCATCATCTCCGCCGTGAACCGGGGGTGCCGGGCCCGCGGATCGTCCGGCTCGAAGCCGCCGCCCGGGGTCAGCGTCCCGGTCAGGAAGCCGTTCCCCAGCGGCATCGCCGCCAGGAATCCGACCCCGCGCGCCGCGCACCACGGCAGCAGCCGCACCAGCGCCTCCTGGGACCACACCGACAGCTCGGCCTCCACCGCCGCCACCGGGAACACCTGCTGGATCCGCTCCAGTTGGCGGATCGTTCCCTCGTAGCCGTCACGGCCGGCACCGGTCGCGCCCCGGCGGGCCGAGCGGCTGCCGACGGCGCACAGCCCGAGGGCCCGCACCTTGCCGGCCGAGACCAGCTCGGCCATCGCCCCCCAGGTCTCCTCGACCGGCACCTCGGGGTCCGCCCGGTGCAGCTGGTACAGGTCGATGACATCGGTCTGGAGCCGTCGCAAGGAGGCGTCGCAGGCCCGACGGACGTACCCCGGCCTGCCGTTGGCGACCACGTGCCGGCGCTCGCCGCCGTCGCCGACGAGCAGTCCGCACTTCGTCGAGACGAAGGCGTCCGCCCGTCGCTCCTTCAACACCCGTCCCACCAAGAGCTCGTTGGTGAACGGGCCGTACATGTCGGCGGTGTCGAGCAGGCTCACCCCGGCGTCCAGCGCCGCGTGCACGGTCCGCAGCGAGCGGTCCCCGCGCTGTTCCGAACGGCTGTACGCCCAGCTCATCGGCATGCACCCCAGGCCGATCGCACCCACGTCGAGCGCCGTCGCCCCGATAGTCCTGCGCTCCACCTGCCGGTACCCCTCCCTGTGCCGTCCCCCAAAGTAACCAATGGCGCACGGGATTCTTCGCATAGCCTCCCGCTCATGAGATTCGAGGACACGACCGCTGACGTGTGGCTTCCGATTCCCGCGGACGAGATCGAAGATCTCCCCGAACCGGGCGCGTCGGGCCTGAACTACCGCTTCTGGGACGGCGGACCGGAGTTCCCGGCCGACCCGGCGCACTGCGCCTTCTACGTCGTCCCGTACATGAAGGGCTCCGAGATCGCCGTACGGCCGCTGGCCGCCATGACCTCGCTGCGGGTCGTGCAGACCCTGTCCGCGGGCATCGACCACGTCACCCCCGGCATCGACTCGCTGCCCCCGGGCGTCGCCGTCTGCAACGCGAAGGGCGTCCACGAGGCCAGCACCGCCGAGCTCACGCTCGCCCTGATCCTGGCCTCGCTGCGTGGCATCCCCGGCTTCGTGCGCGGCCAGGACGCCGAGGAGTGGCGGGCCGGCTTCTACCCGGCCCTCGCCGACAAGTCCGTCCTGATCGTCGGGTACGGCTCGATCGGCGCCGCCATCGAGGACCGGCTCGCGCCCTTCGAGTGCGCGCGGGTGTCGCGCGTCGCACGCTCCGCGCGCACCACAGCGCGCGGCGAGGTCCATCCCCTGACCGAGCTGCCCGCGCTGCTTCCGGATGCCGATGTCGTCGTGCTCTCCACTCCGCTCACTCCCGCGACCAGGCATCTCGCGGACGCCGGGTTCCTCGGCCGGATGAAGGACGGGGCGCTCCTCGTGAACGTCGCCCGCGGGCCGGTCGTCGACACCGCGGCCCTGCTCAAGGAGGTCGAGAGCGGCCGGATCACGGCGGCACTCGATGTCACCGACCCGGAACCGCTGCCGGCCGGGCATCCGTTGTGGCACGCTCCCGGTGTCCTGATCAGCCCCCACGTCGGAGGTTCCACTTCGGCCTTCATGCCCCGGGCGAAGCGGCTGATCGCGGGGCAGCTGCGGCGGTTCACGGCGGGGGAGGAGCCGGTCAACGTCCTGCTCACCACCGGCTGAGCGGCCGTGCTGGGCCGGTCGGGTGGCGCGCGCCCCCGACACGCGCTGCCTGCAAGCCCACGGCCGTCACGGAGAGTACTGCGACCCTGTCCCTGAGTGACCGTCCTGGTGTATCGTCCCGGAGCGGGGGAACTGCGTCGAGTACGGGCTGACGCTGGGGAGCGAAGTGACGGGTCATCAGATTCCGAGGGGGGCGACGGGTGAAGCACGGCCGAAGGACCGACGATCCGACGCGGCGACGCCGCCGCCGGCGAGCCTTCCGCACCTCGCCACCGGCCTCGCACGTTCCGTGCCGGACCAGGCCGCGTCGCACCGCGCGCCCCGGGCCGACGAGCCACCGGGCGGACCGGAGGCCGGGTCGGACACCGACCCGGCTCCCGGTCCGGTCGCCGGACCGGACCGCCGACCCGAGGGCCACGGTGCCGAGCCACCGGGCAGGGCCGTTCGCCCCGGCGACACCACGGTCCCGGCCACCCGCGCCGCCGCGGCGCACGGCGACCGTGCGCCTCATGGCGACTTCACGCCACACAGCGCCTGTGAGGACCGCGGCGCCGCCGCGCCGGAGCAGGCCGCCCCGGCCGGACGGAAGCCGGGTCCCCTGCCGGAGCCGGCCGCCCCTGTCGTGCGGCGGCGGGGCGCCGTACCGGAGCGGGCCGCCCCTGCCGTACGGGACCACGCCGGCCCCCACGACTGCGACGGGCACGCCCCCGGCGGTGCCGACGAGCCGCCGGCGCGCCCGCACGACGCGGCCGGGTGCGGTGGCGCGGCGCCGGAGGGACCGGTGAGCGCGCCCGGGGCGGTCCTCGCACGGCGCCCCGTCGGCGGAGGAGGCGACCCCGGACACCCGGACCCCGGGCGGCCCGGCGCCGGCTCGCTCCTCGCCCAGATCGCCCTGGTGGTGATCTGCGCGGGCTACACGACAGGCGCCTCACTCGGCTGGGGATCACCGGAAATCGCGCTCTTCATGGGTGACTTCGGACTCAGCGCCGCCGCTCTCGCCGCCGCGGTCTCGTGCTTCCTCTACGGGCGCGCCCACCGCGGCAGCGCCCGCCCCGCCTGGCTGCTCTTCGCGTTCTCCTCGTTCATGGCCTCCGCGGGCAACGCCGTCTGGGGGTGGTACGAGGTCGTGCTCCGCACGGAGGTGCCCGACTCCTCCATCGCCGACCTCTTCTTCCTGCTCTTCGCTCCGCCGGCCATCGTCGGCCTGCTCGTCCTGGCCAAGAAGCCCGTCACCCGCGCCGGCTGGGTCTGCCTCGCGCTCGACGCCTGGCTCATCGGGGGCTCGCTGCTCACGCTCTCGTGGAGCCTCGCCCTCGCCCGTACCGCTCACTTCCAGAACGAGCCGGTCGCCCAGGCGGCACTGTCACTCGCGTATCCGCTGCTGGACATCGTCCTGGTGAGCATGGTCCTGGTGCTGCACTTCCGGCGCTCGCAGGCGAACCGCTCGGCGACCAACACCGCGATCGCCGCCCTCGCCCTGACCGTGCTGTGCGACGCCCTGTTCACCTCGCCGCTGCTGCGCGAGAACTACGCCTCGGGCCAGCTGCTCGACGCCGGCTGGTTCGCCGGCTCCCTGCTGCTCGCCTACGCGCCCTGGGGCGTGCGCCGCGTCCCGGACAGTGCCGCCACCGTGCGCGGGCAGCGGCCGCACAGCCGCCCGGTCGCCGGCTCGCTCGCCGCCCTCACGCCCTACCTCGCCGCCGCGGTCTGCACCCTCGGCATCCTGTACAACGTCGTGGAGGGGCGCAGGGTCGACCGCGTCGTCGTCCTCACCGGCTGCACGGTGGTCCTCGCCCTCGTCGTACGGCAGGGCATCATGCTCCTCGACAACATCGCCCTGACCCATGAACTGGCCCAGAAGGAGAACCACTTCAGGTCCCTCGTGCAGGGCTCCAGTGACGTCATCATGATCGCCGCGCCGACCGGGATCCTCCGCTACGTCAGCCCGGCCGCCTCCGGGGTGTACGGACGGGACGCCGAGGAGCTGATCGGCTCCGAGCTGGCCTCGCTCATCCATCCCGAGGACCTCGGCGCCGTCGTCCACGAGGTACGGCGCTTCCTGGCCGTCTCGCCCGCCGAGGAGCCCACCACCCGGATCGAGTGCCGCTTCCGCTCGGGCCGCGGCGACTGGCTGAACGTCGAGTCCACGGTCAACCGGCACCAGGGCGGACTGATCTTCAACAGCCGGGACGTCACCGAACGCGTCCGGCTCCAGGCCCAGCTGCAGCACAACGCCGAGCACGACCCGCTCACCGACCTGCCCAACCGGGCGCTCTTCACCCGGCGGGTCCGGCAGGCCCTCAGCGGCCGCCGGGCCTCCGACCCCGGCACCGCCGTGCTCTTCATCGACCTCGACGGCTTCAAGGCCGTCAACGACCGCCTCGGCCACCAGGCGGGCGACGACCTCCTCGTCCAGGCCGCCCGCCGCCTCCACGACTCCGTACGCGCCGGGGACACCGCCGCCAGGCTCGGCGGCGACGAGTTCGCCGCCCTCATCCTCGGCGACGGCGGCCGCGACCAGGCGGCCCGCCAGAAGCAGGTCCAGGAGATCGCCGACCGGCTCCGTCTCACCCTCTCCCGGCCCTACCGCGTCGACGGGGGCAACGAGGTGCGGGTCGCCGCCTCCATCGGCGTCGCCTTCGCCGAGCCCGGCATCGAGGCCGGAGACCTCCTGCGCAACGCCGACCTCGCCATGTACCGCGCCAAGGCGGCAGGCAAGAACCGCGTCGAGCTCTACGCGCCCCAGATGCAGGCCGAGGTCGTCCGCCGGACGGAACTGGCCGCCCGGCTGCGCACCGCCCTCCACGACGGCGAGTTCGCCCTGCTCCACCAGCCGGTCGTCGACCTCGCCACCGGCCGGATCTCCGCCGTCAGCGCCCAGGCGCGCTGGCGGTCGGCCCAGGGCATCCTCTTCACCCCCGCGGAGTACCTCCGGGTCACCGACGACAGCGAGCGCACCGCCGAGCTCGGCCGCTGGCTGCTCGAAGAGGCCGTCGAGCAGGCCGCCGAGCGTGCGGGAATCGGCCATCGTGCCCCCGTGTCCATCCGGCTCTCCGCCCGCCGCCTCCTGGACCGCTCGCTGCCGCTCGGCTCGATCGAGTCCCTGCTCACCCGGCACGGGCTGCCGTCCGGTTCGCTGATCGTCGAACTCGCCGACAGCGACCCCCGTATCCCGCTCGACGAGCTGGAGCAGCGCCTGGTCACCCTGCGCCGCCTCGGGGTGCGGATCGCGCTCGACGGATTCGGCAGCGGACACGTGGCGATCAACGCCCTCCGCAGGCTTCCCGTCGACATACTGAAGCTGGACCGGGGGCTCGTCGAGGGCGTCGTCGAGTCGGCCAGGCTCCGCAAGATCACCCGCGGGGTGCTCCGTATCGCCGACGAGCTCGGGATGCAGACCGTCGCCGAGGGCGTCGACGTACCGGAGCAGGTCATCGCCCTGCGGGCGATGGGCTGCAGCCACGCCCAGGGCATGGCCTTCTCGGGCCCGCTCGACGAGTACCGGCTGCGCAGGGCGCTCGTACGGGACGAGTACCCGATGCCCGGAGTGGTGTCCGTCCGTGTCGGAAACCCTCCCCCGTTCCGCTCAAATAATGAGACGCCCGTCCCACCCACTTGACAGTGGCGAGGGCTGAGAGGGAGGGTCATTGCCATGCGCACCCGAATTCTCGTACTTGGAAAGCGCGTCGGCTGAGCAGGGCCACGGCAGGCCCCGCTTGAAACGCACCCGACGCGCTCCCCTCGCTTGCCTCACGGCACGAGGGGTTTTTTGTTGCACTGGCTCACCCCAGAGTCATCCCAAACCCTCGTAAAACCCTCTGCTTCGAGAAGAGATGCTGATGACCGACCAGGCCACCGGGCACCATCCGCAGCCGCGGCCCCGTAGCGGCGCTCAGGCCGCCACCGCCGTCGAGCACGTCACGGGCGCGCAGTCCCTCATCCGCTCTCTCGAAGAGGTGGGCGCGGACACCATCTTCGGTCTCCCCGGTGGCTGCATCCTCCCGGCCTACGACCCGCTGATGGACTCGAAGAAGGTGCGCCACATCCTGGTCCGCCACGAGCAGGGCGCGGGCCACGCGGCCACCGGCTACGCCCAGGCGACCGGCAAGGTCGGCGTCTGCATGGCGACCTCGGGACCCGGTGCGACCAACCTCGTCACCCCGATCGCCGACGCGCACATGGACTCGGTGCCGCTCGTCGCGATCACCGGCCAGGTCGCCTCGAAGGCGATCGGCACGGACGCCTTCCAGGAGGCGGACATCTGCGGCATCACGATGCCGATCACCAAGCACAACTTCCTGGTCACCAAGGCCGACGACATCCCGCGGACGATCGCCGAGGCCTTCCACATCGCCTCCACCGGCCGCCCCGGCCCGGTCCTGGTCGACATCTCCAAGGACGCCCTGCAGGCGAAGACCACCTTCAGCTGGCCGCCGCAGACCGACCTGCCCGGCTACCGCCCGGTGACCAAGCCGCACGCCAAGCAGATCCGCGAGGCCGCCAAGCTGATCAGCGCGGCCAAGCGCCCCGTCCTGTACGTCGGCGGCGGCGTCATCAAGGCCGGCGCCACCGCCGAGCTGAAGATCCTCGCCGAGCTCACCGGCGCCCCGGTCACCACCACCCTGATGGCGCTCGGCGCCTTCCCCGACAGCCACCCGCTGCACGTGGGCATGCCGGGCATGCACGGCGCGGTCACGGCCGTCACCGCGCTGCAGAAGTCGGACCTGATCGTCGCCCTCGGCGCCCGCTTCGACGACCGCGTCACCGGCAAGCTCGACAGCTTCGCCCCGTACGCCAAGATCGTCCACGCGGACATCGACCCGGCCGAGATCGGCAAGAACCGCACCGCCGACGTCCCGATCGTGGGTGACGCCCGCGAGGTCATCGCCGACCTGGTCCAGGCCGTCCAGGCCGAGCACAGCGAGGGCAACAAGGGCGACTACACCGCCTGGTGGAGCGACCTGAACCGCTGGCGCGAGACCTACCCGCTCGGCTACGACATGCCGGAGGACGGCAGTCTCTCGCCGCAGCAGGTCATCCAGCGCATCGGCGAGCTCACCCCCGACGACACGATCTTCGCCGCGGGCGTCGGCCAGCACCAGATGTGGGCCGCCCACTTCATCGAGTACGAGCGTCCGGCCACCTGGCTGAACTCCGGCGGCCTCGGGACGATGGGGTACGCGGTCCCCGCCGCGATGGGCGCCAAGGCCGGCCTCCCCGACCGCCCGGTCTGGGCGATCGACGGCGACGGCTGCTTCCAGATGACCAACCAGGAGCTCACCACCTGCGCCCTGAACAACATCCCGATCAAGGTCGCCATCATCAACAACGGCGCTCTCGGGATGGTCCGCCAGTGGCAGACCCTCTTCTACAACCAGCGCTACTCGAACACCGTCCTGCACTCCGGCCCGGACGACGTCCAGGCGAACAAGGGCACCCGCGTCCCCGACTTCGTCAAGCTGTCCGAGGCCATGGGCTGTGTCGCCCTGCGCTGTGAGGACCCGGCCGACCTGGACAAGGTCATCGCCGAGGCCAACGCCATCAACGACCGTCCCGTCGTCATCGACTTCATCGTCCACGAGGACGCCCAGGTCTGGCCGATGGTCGCCGCCGGCACCTCGAACGACGAGGTCATGGCCGCCCGGGGCGTCCGCCCCGACTTCGGCGACGGCGAAGACGACTGAAGCGCGGAACGAAGCAGAGCGAAAAGGAAGAGACCCAGACCATGTCCACCAAGCACACGCTCTCCGTTCTCGTCGAGAACACGCCCGGCATCCTCGCCCGGATCGCCGCCCTGTTCTCGCGCCGCGGCTTCAACATCGACTCCCTCGCCGTGGGCGTCACCGAGCACCCCGACATCTCCCGCATCACCATCGTGGTCAGTGTCGAGGACCTGCCCCTGGAGCAGGTGACCAAGCAGCTCAACAAGCTGGTCAACGTCCTGAAGATCGTCGAACTCGAGCCCAGCGCTGCGATCCAGCGCGAGCTCGTCCTGGTGAAGGTCCGCGCCGACAACGAGACCCGCTCCCAGATCGTCGAGATCGTCCAGCTGTTCCGCGCCAAGACCGTGGACGTCTCGCCCGAGGCGGTCACCATCGAGGCCACCGGTTCGAGTGACAAGCTGGACGCGATGCTCAAGATGCTGGAGCAGTTCGGCGTCAAGGAGCTCGTGCAGTCCGGCACGATCGCCATAGGGCGTGGTTCCCGGTCCATCACGGACCGGTCCCTCCGGGCCCTCGACCGCAGCGCCTGAGAATCATCGCCTCAGAGTCATCGACGGTCGACCGGCGGTCCATCCGCCGGTCCGACTGACGAGACCCGAAATCTTTCCTCCCGCTCCCCGCCGTACGGTGGGACGCAACACCAGCACCTCAAGGAGATACCCAGTGGCCGAGCTGTTCTACGACGACGACGCCGACCTGTCCATCATCCAGGGCCGCAAGGTCGCGGTGATCGGATACGGCAGCCAGGGCCACGCCCACGCGCTGTCGCTCCGTGACTCCGGTGTCGACGTCCGCGTCGGTCTGCA
Organism: Streptomyces aureus; assembly: GCF_001418135.1. Taxonomy (GTDB): domain Bacteria; phylum Actinomycetota; class Actinomycetes; order Streptomycetales; family Streptomycetaceae; genus Streptomyces; species Streptomyces aureus_A. The sequence continues at coordinate 3,901 of NZ_LIPQ01000268.1, read as the reverse complement.
GGAGGGCTCGAAGTCCAAGGCCAAGGCCGAGGAGCAGGGCCTGCGCGTGGTCTCCGTCGCCGAGGCCGCCGCCGAGGCCGACCTCATCATGATCCTGACGCCCGACCCGATCCAGGCCCAGGTCTACGAGGAGTCCATCAAGGACAACCTGAAGGAGGGCGACGCGCTCTTCTTCGGCCACGGTCTGAACGTCCGTTACGGCTTCATCAAGGTGCCCGAAGGCGTCGACGTCGCCCTGGTCGCCCCGAAGGGCCCGGGCCACCTGGTCCGTCGTCAGTACGAGGAGGGCCGCGGCGTTCCGTGCATCGCGGCCGTCGAGCAGGACGCGACCGGCAGTGCCTTCGCGCTGGCGCTCTCGTACGCCAAGGGCATCGGCGGCACCCGCGCCGGCGTCATCAAGACGACCTTCACCGAGGAGACCGAGACCGACCTCTTCGGCGAGCAGGCCGTCCTCTGCGGTGGCACTGCGGCGCTGGTCAAGGCGGGCTTCGAGACCCTGACCGAGGCCGGCTACCAGCCGGAGATCGCGTACTTCGAGTGCCTCCACGAGCTGAAGCTCATCGTCGACCTCATGTACGAGGGCGGCCTGGAGAAGATGCGCTGGTCGGTCTCCGAGACCGCCGAGTGGGGCGACTACGTCACCGGCCCGCGGATCATCACGGACGCCACCAAGGCCGAGATGAAGAAGGTCCTCGCGGAGATCCAGGACGGCACCTTCGCCAAGGAGTGGATGGCCGAGTACCACGGCGGTCTGAAGAAGTACAACGAGTACAAGACCCAGGACGAGAACCACCTCCTGGAGACCACCGGCAAGGAGCTGCGCAAGCTCATGAGCTGGGTGAACGACGAGGAGGCGTAAGCCTTCGGGGCAGGGGCCGGACGGTGTGTCCGGCCCCTGCCCACATCGTTGGACACCCCGTCCAACCACGGACGGGTGATCCTTCCAACGAGGCGCATGATCGGCGCCGACGCACCACTACACTGCTCAACAACACTCGCGTTCAGGCCCACAGCGTCGTGCGCTTTCACGCGGCAAGCCCCCTCCACCGCCTGCGGCCGTCGGGACGGCCGTCCGCACTGGATCTGTGAGGACTCACGTGAGCTCGAAACCCGTCGTACTCATCGCTGAAGAGCTGTCGCCCGCCACTGTCGACGCCCTGGGCCCGGACTTCGAGATCCGGCACTGCAACGGCGCGGACCGCGCCGAACTGCTGCCCGCCATCGCCGACGTGGACGCGATCCTGGTCCGTTCCGCGACCAAGGTCGACGCCGAGGCCATCGCCGCCGCCACCAAGCTGCGGGTCGTCGCCCGCGCCGGTGTCGGTCTGGACAACGTGGACGTCTCCGCCGCCACCAAGGCCGGCGTCATGGTCGTCAACGCCCCGACGTCGAACATCGTCACCGCCGCCGAGCTCGCGTGCGGTCTGCTGGTCGCCACCGCGCGCAACATCCCGCAGGCCAACACCGCGCTGAAGAACGGCGAGTGGAAGCGTTCCAAGTACACGGGCGTCGAGCTGAGCGAGAAGACCCTCGGCGTCGTCGGCCTCGGCCGCATCGGCGTGCTGGTCGCCCAGCGCATGTCGGCGTTCGGCATGAAGATCGTCGCGTACGACCCCTACGTGCAGCCCGCCCGCGCCGCCCAGATGGGGGTGAAGCTGCTGGCCCTGGACGAGCTCCTGGAGGTCGCCGACTTCATCACCGTCCACCTGCCGAAGACCCCCGAGACCCTCGGTCTCATCGGCGACGAGGCGCTGCACAAGGTCAAGCCCTCCGTCCGGATCGTCAACGCCGCGCGCGGCGGGATCGTCGACGAGGCGGCGCTGTACTCGGCGCTCAAGGAGGGCCGGGTCGCCGGTGCCGGCCTCGACGTGTACGCGAAGGAGCCCTGCACGGACTCCCCGCTCTTCGAGCTCGACCAGGTCGTCTGCACCCCGCACCTCGGCGCGTCCACGGACGAGGCGCAGGAGAAGGCCGGTATCGCCGTCGCCCGGTCGGTGCGCCTGGCGCTCGCCGGTGAGCTCGTGCCGGACGCGGTCAACGTCCAGGGCGGCGTCATCGCCGAGGACGTCAAGCCGGGTCTGCCGCTCGCCGAGAAGCTCGGCCGGATCTTCACCGCCCTCGCGGGCGAGGTCGCGGCCCGTCTCGACGTCGAGGTGTACGGCGAGATCACCCAGCACGATGTGAAGGTGCTCGAACTCTCCGCGCTCAAGGGCGTGTTCGAGGACGTGGTCGACGAGACCGTGTCGTACGTCAACGCCCCGCTGTTCGCGCAGGAGCGCGGTGTCGAGGTGCGCCTGACGACGAGCTCCGAGTCGCCCGACCACCGCAACGTGGTCACCGTGCGCGGCACGCTCGCGAACGGCGAGGAGGTCGCGGTCTCCGGCACGCTCGCCGGTCCCAAGCACCTCCAGAAGATCGTCGCCGTCGGCGACTACGACGTGGACGTGGCGCTCGCCGACCACATGGTCGTGCTGCGCTACGAGGACCGTCCGGGTGTCGTCGGCACCGTCGGCCGGATCCTCGGCGCGGCCGGTCTGAACATCGCGGGCATGCAGGTGGCGCGCGCGGAGGAGGGTGGCGAGGCCCTCGTCGTCCTCACCGTGGACGACACGGTCCCGGCTTCGGTGCTCGCGGAGATCGCGGAGGAGATCGGCGCCGCCTCGGCCCGCTCCGTCAACCTGATCTGACGCCTCACCCCGTACGCCCTCGTACCCGGTCGATAGACGCTCGTCTTACACGCGCGTCTATCGGCCGGGTACAGTGCTGTCATGGGACACAAGGAAGACCTGCTCGAAGGCGCCAAGCGCTGTCTCCTGGAGAAGGGGTACGGGCGGACCACGGCCCGCGACATCGTCGCCGCCTCCGGCACCAACCTCGCCTCCATCGGCTACCACTACGGCTCCAAGGACGCCCTGCTCCAGCAGGCCTTCCTCGCCGTCACGGAGGAGTGGGGCGAGGCGGTCGGCCCCGCGGGCGGCGGCGAGGAGAAGCCGGAGCTGCCGGCCGACCCGTACCAGCGCTTCCATGCCGTGTGGGAGCAGGTCATCGCGGCGGCCGGGGCCAGCAGGCCCGTCTGGAAGCTGCAGACCGAGATCGTCACCCGGCTCGACGACGACGAGAAGCTGCGCGAGGCGATCAAGGAGCCGCAGCGCGAGGGACGGCTCGGCATGGCCGAGGGCTTCCTCGGCATCGACCCGGAGGCGGACCCGGAGAGGGCCCGGGTGGCCGGACTGCTCTGCCAGGCCCTCGTGGCCGGCGTGATGATCCAGTGGATGGTCGACCCGGACACGGCACCGACGGCGGACGACCTCACGGAGGGGCTCAAGGTCCTGATGGGGGAGCGGTAGCGCCGGACCCGGCCGGAGTCGCCGCGCCCGGTGCGCCCGGCCGCCGGGCTGACGGCGGCCGGGGTCCTCAGCGCCAGGGGAGGTTCCGCCAGGGGCTTCCCTCGTGCTCCGTGAGGACACGGTGGGCGGCGACGTTCTGCTCGTGGAACGGGCCGTACTCCTCCCCGTCGAACCGCAGCACCCGCCCCAGCGCGTACCCCGCCGAGTAGTCCTGCCACGAGCCGTAGGCCGAGCGGGCCAGCGCCCCCGCGTGGACGATCGCCTGCTCGGCCTCCGGGGGCGCGCAGAACCGGGCCGTCAGACCCCAGCGGGCCACGTTCACCGCCCGGCCGTAGTCGTACGCGACCGTCTTCCGTACCCGCCCGTCCGGCGGCAGCAGCCCGTCGGCCCGGAACCGGGCCTCGTAGCGCAGGATGCGGCGCACCAGCGACTCGACGTGCCGCACCGCCGCCGGGCTCGCACCCAGGTCCTGGGCGTGCCCGGCTGCCGTCTCGCGCCACTCGTCGGGCGAAGGAACCGTGCCGCGGGCGATCCGCAGCTCCTCGCGGACCCGG
>NZ_LIPQ01000267.1 GCF_001418135.1 Streptomyces aureus | reverse complement strand
GGCGATCAGCCGCAGCACCTCCCGCTCCCGCTGGGTCAGCCGGTCCATGTCCTCGTCCACCGGCGGCGCGTCCGTCGACGCGAAGGCGTCCAGGACGAATCCGGCGAGCCGGGGCGAGAAGACGGCGTCGCCCTCCTGGACCCGGAAGATCGAGTCGACCAGGTCGGTACCGGTGATCGTCTTGGTGACATAGCCCCGGGCACCGCCCCGGATCACCCCGATGACGTCCTCGGCCGCGTCCGAGACGGACAGGGCGAGGAAGCGCACCGGGTCCTCCGCGGCGCTCATCAGGCTCGCGCAGCGCCGCAGCACCTCGACCCCGCCGCCGCCCGGAAGGTGCACGTCGAGGAGGACGACCTCGGGGCGGGTCGCCGTGATGACGGTGACGGCCTGGTCGACGTCGGCGGCCTCGCCGACCACCTCGACGCCGGTGACGTCGGTGCGCCCGATCTCGGCCTGCACTCCGGTACGGAACATCCGGTGGTCGTCGACGAGCACCACCCGCACCCGGCGCTCCGCGCCCGCCCCCGCCTCGGTTCCGGTCGCTTCCCCGGTCTCGTCGCTCATCCGTCCGCCCTCTCCATCTCAAGCTCCACTTCGGTGCCCCCGCCCGGCACGGACCGCAGCCGGGCCGTGCCGCCGTTGCGCTGCATCCGGCCGATGATCGATTCTCGTACGCCCATCCTGTCCTCGGGGACCGCGTCCAGGTCGAATCCCGGCCCCCGGTCCCGGACCGAGACGAACACCGTGCGGCCCTCGACCTCGGCGTACACCTGCACGGCCCCGCCCTCGCCACCGTACTTCGCGGCGTTCACCATCGCCTCGCGCGCGGCCTGCATCTGCGCGACCAGTCCTTCGTCGAGCGGGCAGTCGCCGACGACGACCACCTCGATCGGGACCCCGTGCTTGTCCTCCACCTCGGCCGCCGCCTTCTTCACCGCCTCCGCGAGGGTCTCGGGCTCCTCGTCCCTGCCGGTGCCCTCGGGCTTGTAGAGCCAGTTCCGCAGCTCCCGCTCCTGGGCGCGGGCCAGCCGGCGGACCTCGCCCGCGTCCTCGGCGTTGCGCTGGATCAGGGTGAGGGTGTGCAGCACGGAGTCGTGGACGTGGGCCGCGACCTCGGCGCGCTCCTGGGCGCGGATGCGCATGGTCCGCTCCTCGGTGAGGTCCTGCGACATCCGGACCAGCCAGGGACCGGAGAGCAGGGCTATGCCGGTGAGGACGGCGACGGCGGCGGTGAGTGCCGTGCCGAGCTGGGCGACCGAACCGCGGACCACCACGAAGACGGCGAGTCCGGTGCCGACCAGGGCGACGCCGACGAGGCCGCGGGCGAGCTGGAGGGCGCGCGTGCGGCGGCCGGGGTCGGTCCAGCTGGCCCGGCGGGCGTTGTCCGCCTGGCGCCAGACCAGGGCGACGCCGCCGCCGACGAGGAGCAGCGGCCAGACGTACCGGCCGGACTCGCCGTCGACGCTGATGTTCCCGATGAGGAGCGCGGCGCCGATCGCGAGCACGATGAGGGCGAAGACCTGTCCCCGGTCGGGCTTGCGCAGTCTGCGGCGTCCGTCGGGGGTCGTCTCGAAGACGGGGCGCGGGGCGGTCCGGCCGCCGACACCGAGCGGGACGACGATCCAGAAGGCCGCGTAGATCAGGAGACCGAGGCCGTCCAGGAAGCACATGACGACGAAGGCCATGCGGACCCAGACGACCGGCAGCCCGAGGTGGCCGGCGAGGCCGCGCGCCACACCGCCGAGCCATCGCCCGTCGGCGCTCCTGTAGAGCCTGCGCACGGGCGGTTCGTCGGTCTCGGTGACACGAGCGGCTGCGGACATGCACCGATCGTCACACGTTCGGCCCGCCCTGGACATCAGGGTCGGCCCTGAGATCGTCCCTGGTACCCCCTCGGGGGCCGTGGGGCGCCGAATATCAGGGTCGGGCCAGGGTCGGCCCCGGTGCCGCTCGGCGTCACGGGCCGTCACCATGGACGCATGACGAGTTCGATGTCTTCGCAGCACGAGGCCCCGCCGCCGGCGGAGGCCGTCTCCGCCCCTCCTCTGCGGCGCTCGCGCGGCAGCAAGGTCGTGGGCGGTGTCTGCGGTGGCCTCGGCCGGTACTTCGACCTCGACCCGGTGATCTTCCGGGTGGTGGTCGGTGTCCTCGCGGTGCCGGGCGGTCTCGGGCTGATCTTCTACGGCTTCGCCTGGCTGCTGATCCCGCTCGACGGCGAGGAGGAGAACGACGGGCGCAGGCTGCTGACCGGCCGCGTCTCCGGGGGCACGCTGGCCGCCGTACTGATGGCGCTGGTGGGCTGCGGGGTCTTCCTGTCGATGCTGCACAGCGGGTCGATGCTGGGCTCGGCCCTCCTGGTGGCGTTCGCGCTGTCGTCGGCGGCGGTCTGGTCGCGGCACCGGCAGGCCGGCGCCATGGAGACGGAGGGACGGGCGGACGCGGCGACGGCCCCCCGGCCGGTCGCCGAGGCCCCGCCCGAGACCAAGGCGCCGCCGCTCGTCGAGTTCCCCTCGTGGTGGCGGGACCCGATCGTCAAGGACGGCTCGACGGGCAGGGTGGCCATCGGCTACCTGTGGGGGCCGCAGGGCATCGTGGACCAGGACGGTCTGGTGGACGGCGAGGTGCCGAAGCCGGGCGGCCGGTGGAGCGCCGGCCCCACCGCACCCGGCCGCCCGCAGCCCTCGATCCGGCGGAGCCCGTTCTCGATCGGTGGGCTCGTCTATCTGCTCGCCATGGTCGCGGCGGTGATCGGCACCTCCCTGACCTGGGAGAGCGAGCCGCTGGGCACCACCCTGCAGATCGGTCTGGTCGCCGCCCTGGCGGTGTTCGGCCTCGGTCTCGTGGTCAGCAGCTTCCTGGGCCGGACCGGGTTCGGCACGATCTTCCTCACCGTGGTCACGGCGGGCCTGCTCGCCCTGACCACGGCGGTGCCCGGACAGATCACGACGGAGTGGATCCGCGAGACGTGGAAACCGGCGTCGGTCGCCGCGGTGCAGCCCCGCTACGAGCTGGGGACCGGGGTCGGCACGCTCGATCTGTCGACGCTGGCGGTCCCGGCGGGCACGACCGTGTCGTCGGACATCGAGGTGGGCGCCGGCCGGCTCAAGGTGATCGTCCCGAAGAACGCGGTCGTGAAGCTCCACGCCCAGGTGGGCCTCGGAGATCTTCAGCTGCCGGGCGAGCCGGCGAACGACATCGACGTCTCGCCGGACCGTGACGTGACCCGGACCCTGAACCCGCCGACGGGGACCACCCCGGCGGGCACCCTCGACCTCTCTCTCGAGGTCGGCATCGGACAGGTGGAGGTCACCCGTGCTGCTTCATGAGTTCCGCCCCGGCAGGATGATCGCCGGCCTCACCGCCCTCGCCCTGGCCGGGCTCTACGCGGGCGACGCCACCGGGGCCTGGACGACCCCGTGGTACGTGGTGTTCCCGGTCCTCTTCGGCGGCCTGGGCACGGCCGGCCTCGTGACCTGGATCGTCTACCGCGTCCGGCGCCGCTCGGCGAGGAGCCGGTCGAGCGACAGCACCGACGCCCCGGCCAGCACCAGTGGCAGCCAGGCCATCAGATAGGCGAGGTCGTTGCCGAGGTAGTACGGGTTCACCTGCCAGCTCACGGTCAGCCAGAGGCTCAGGGAGATCAGGGCGCCGCCGAGCGCCGCCACGCGGGCGAAGAGTCCCACCAGCGTCCCGATCCCGACGGCGAGCTCCCCGAAGGCGATGGCGTAGCCGAAGCCGGCGGGGTTCTTGAGGGCGAGGTCGACCAGGGCGGGGATGGCCGAGCTGTCGCGGACGCCGGTCATCATCTCGCCGATGGAGCCGGTGCCGGAGTCGGCGAAGAAGGCGGAGTCGGTGAGCTTGTCGAACGCGGCGTAGACGAAGGTGACGCCGAGGAAGACCCGGAGCGGGAGGAGGGCGTAGCGGGAGCCGAACGCCTTCCAGCGGTCGAGCCCGGCGGCGAAACCGGTGCGGCCCGCACCGCTCGTGTCGCCCGCGCCCCGGGTGCCGTGCAGGCCGCTCGCACCGCCCGCGTCACCGGTCCCGCCGGCCGTGCCGTCCGCCCGGTCCGCGTGTCCCGTCATCGTCGGCCACCTCTCCTCGCCCCGTACGACTGTTCGCGGAACGATTCTCCTCGCCCGGCCTGTGAAGGGATACGGGAAGGAGGGCCGGAGGGATCAATCCACGACCTCGATCGTGACCCGGTTGGTCTCGACGCCCGCCGCCGTCACGACCGAGACCTCCACCCGTCCCGGTTCCACGTCCGCCGGGAGGGGGACGGTCAGGGCGGCGTCGGTCGGGTTCGCGAAGCCGCCCGGGACCGGGACCAGCGGCACATGGGCGTGGACCGGGCCGATACGGACGACCAGACGGGTCAGCGGGTCGGGGGCACCGGCCCCGGGCGGGACGAAACCGCAGCCGCGGATCTCGATGTCGTCACCCGTGCGGATCGGGGCGTCGAGGTCGCCGGCCTCCCGGGACCTGACCACGGAGTGGATCGTGGGACGGACGCCCTCGGTGTACTTCGCGGCGAGGTGCCAGACGGCCGAGACGCCGACGAGGAGCACGAGGGACCAGGGCACCGCGGGGAGCCCGGCCGGGTCGCGGGCGAGGGCCACGGCCGTCAGGACCAGGACGGAACCGGAGACGAGGACGTACTGGACGTCGGCGAGCGCGGCGCGGCCGCTGTCGTCGCAGAGCAGATCGGCGGCACGCGGCCGGTCGGCGCGCACCTTCTGGAGGCGGCGGGACGCGATCCCCGCCGCGACGACGAGCCGGGCGGTCACGGTGACGGCCGACACCAGGGCGAGGACGGTCAGCAGACCGGCGCCCCGGGCGAGGCCGAAGGCACGCGCGCCCGGTGACAGGAAGGCCAGGAAGACCAGGGCGTAACCGAGGAGGAGGAGCCAGGCCGCGACGACGGCGCGGGTGGTGGAGAGCCGGTTGTCCTCCCCGATCAGCGGGGCGAGCAGTCCGCCGCGGGAGCGGTGGGCGTGGGCGGCGGCGCTGAGCAGGACGGCGAGGACCAGGGCGGTGCAGAGGCCGGCCGTACGGGCGCCGGTCCAGCCGCCGCCCACGGCGGTGAGGGCCTGGCCGAGGAGCAGGGCGACGACGGCGCCCCAGACCGCGGCGAGACCTCCACGGCGGACCCGGTCGAACCAGGCCACGCCGGCCTCCCGGCCGTGCACGGCCACCGCGCGGGCGGACTGGGCGAGCTCGTCGGAGACCCACTGGCGGGCGGCGACCGGGGAGTGGGCGACGGCCGCGGGGACGCCGTGCCCGGCGGCGAGTTCGTCGCGCCGTGCGAGGAAGGCGGCGACGGCACGCCGGTGGCCGTTCTGTCCGCAGTGGGCGCAGCCCGCGCAGGCCGTCGCGTGCTCGCCGTACTGTCTCGCCTCTTGAACCGCCACGGTGCTCACTTCCCGAGCTCACTTCACGACACGTACCGGTGCGTCCCGAGGGGTCAACCAGCCGTTGGTTCAACGGAATTGTGTCGTACCGGCGGCTCCCGCACCTGCCGCGTGCGCCCCCCGGAGGGTGATTGCCGCGCCATCGCATTGACGTACAGAAGGGTGAAGCGATGGTATTACGACAGGAGTTCGGGCTCCGTGCGGCTGATCCTGCGCCAGAGGGGCTGGTAGTTGATCCAGGCGACGAGGTCGCTGCCGAGCTGTTCGCGGGTGGCGACGGCCTCGCGGTGGTCGATCAGGACCGGTTTCCCGGCCGCCCGAGCGGTCAGCTGCACCTGGGCGCAGCGCTCCAGGGCGATGAACCACCAGGCGGCCGCGTCGACGGAGGTGCCGACGGTGAGCAGCCCGTGGTTGCGGAGCACGATCGCCTTGAACGTGCCGAGCGCGAGGGCGATCCGGCGCCCCTCCTCGGGGTCCACGGTGACGCCGGTGTAGGCGTCGTAGAGGGCGTGGTCCTGGTAGAAGGCGCAGGCCTCCTGGGTGATCGGGTCGAGGAGTTCACCGAGCGAGGCGAGGGCCCGGCCGTGGAGGGAGTGGGTGTGGGCGACGGCCACGGCGTCGGGCCGGGCCCGGTGGACCTGG
>NZ_LIPQ01000266.1 GCF_001418135.1 Streptomyces aureus | reverse complement strand
CTCCTCGTCCTCGACGAACCCACCGTCGGTCTCGACCCCGTCCTCCGCCGCGACCTGTGGAACCTCTTCCACCAGATCGCCGCCGACCGCGGCACGACCCTCCTCGTCTCCTCCCACGTGATGGACGAGGCCGAACGCTGCCACCGGCTCCTCCTCATGCGCGAGGGCGAGATCCTCGCCGACGACACCCCCGAGGCCCTCCGCCACCGCAACGACACCGCCACCGTCGAAGAGGCCTTCCTGCGCCTCGTCGACGCCGCCGCCACCCGAGCCGCCCACGAGGAGCCCCGGTCATGAGCCCCGCCCGCACCCTCGCCACCGCCGCCCGTGTCCTGCGTCAGCTGCGCCACGACCCGCGCTCGATCGCCCTGATGCTCCTCGTCCCCTGCGTGATGCTCTTCCTGCTGCGATACGTCTTCGACGGAAGCCCGGGCACCTTCGACAACATCGGCGCCTCACTGCTCGGCATCTTCCCGCTCATCACGATGTTCCTGGTGACCTCCATCGCGACCCTCCGCGAACGCACCTCAGGAACCCTCGAACGCCTCCTCGCCCTGCCCCTCGCCAAGACCGACCTCATCGCCGGGTACGCCCTCGCCTTCGGACTCCTCGCCGTCCTCCAGTCCGCCCTCGCCACCGGCCTCGCCGTCTGGTTCCTCGGCCTCGACGTCATCGGCTCCCCCTGGCTCCTCCTCCTGGTCGCCCTCCTCGACGCCCTCCTCGGCACCGCCCTCGGCCTCTTCGTCTCCGCTTTCGCCGCCTCCGAGTTCCAGGCCGTCCAGTTCATGCCGGCCGTGATCTTCCCCCAGCTGCTCCTCTGCGGACTCTTCACCCCACGCGACCGCATGGCACCCGCCCTCGAAGCGATCTCCGACGCCCTGCCCATGTCGTACGCCGTCGACGGCATGAACCAGGTCCTCCGACACCCCGACGTCACCGGCGACTTCGTCCGCGACGCCCTCGTCGTCGCGGGCTGCGCACTCCTCGTCCTCGGCCTCGGGGCGGCCACCCTCCGCCGCCGCACCGCGTGACCGCCCCTCGGACACCCGCACACCACCCGGCCCGCCGGTGCGAGGATGACGACACGTACCCCCTCCGGCGAGGTGAACAGAGCCATGACCCAGACCGTCGCAGTCCTCGGCACCGGCAAGATCGGTGAAGCGCTCCTCAGCGGCATGATCCGCGCCGGCTGGCGCCCCGCGAACCTCCTGGTCACCGCCCGCCGCTCCGAACGCGCCGACGAGCTCCGCGCCCGCTACGGCGTCGAGACCGTCACCAACGCCGAGGCCGCCAAGCGCGCCGACACCCTCATCCTGGCCGTCAAGCCCCAGGACATGGGCCGGCTCCTCGACGAGCTGGCCCCCCACGTCGCCGCCGACCGCCTGATCATCAGCGCCGCCGCCGGCATCCCCACCTCCTTCATCGAGGACCGCCTCACCACCGGCACCCCCGTCGTCCGCGTCATGCCCAACACCCCCGTCCTGGTCGACGAAGGCATGTCCGTCATCTCGGCCGGCAGCCACGCAACCCCCGAGCACCTCGCCCACACCGAGGAGATCTTCGGCGGAGTCGGCAAGACCCTCCGCGTCCCCGAGTCCCAGCAGGACGCGGCCACCGCCCTCTCCGGCTCCGGCCCGGCGTACTTCTACTTCCTCGTCGAGGCCATGACCGACGCCGGCATCCTCCTCGGCCTGCCCCGCGCCCAGGCCCACGACCTGATCGTCCAGGCCGCCATCGGCGCCGCCGTGATGCTCCGCGACAGCGGCGAACACCCCGTCAAGCTCCGCGAGGCCGTCACCTCCCCGGCCGGCACCACCATCAGCGCCATCCGAGAGCTCGAGAACCACGGCGTCCGCGCCGCCCTCATCGCCGCCCTCGAAGCCGCCCGCGACCGCAGTCGCGAACTCGCCTCCGGCAACAGCTGACGCCCCGCCCGCCCCGCCGCGGTCACCGGACCCCGGCGGACGCCCCCTTCACGACCTCCTCCGTCGACACGACCTTCGCGAACCGGCCACCGTGCAGGGACACGGCCGTCGCCTGCGCCAGCTCGTCCGCGCTCCGCGACCACCCGAACGGCCCCTCCAGGTCGAAGGTGTGCATCGCGTCCAACGGGAACACCACGTCGTACCCGAGGTTCCCGCCCATCCGCGCCGTCGTCTCGTTGCACATGTTCGTCTGGATCCCGACGATCACGATCTGCGCGATGTCCTGTCCGCTCAGCCACCCGTCCAGCGACGGCTCCCCGTAGAAGGCCGAGTTCACGGTCTTCGCCACGAGCAGCTCCGGACCGCCACCCTTCCCGCGCCTCTCCTCGACGAAGTCCTTGAACGCGTTCCCCGCGTACCCCGTCCGCAGCGGCGAACGAGAGCCCTCCGGGGAGTCGTGCCGCACGAACACGACCGGCCGCCCCGTCTCCTGCCACAGGTCGATCAGAGCCGCGATGTTCTCCTCGGCGGCCGGTCGTGTTC
>NZ_LIPQ01000265.1 GCF_001418135.1 Streptomyces aureus | reverse complement strand
CGGCCGCCCTCCTCGCCCTCCCCCGCCGCAACCGGCGCGTGGGGGCCGGGCTGCTGCTCACCCTCGCCCTCGTCACCGGTCACTTCCTCGCGTACTCCTTCGTCCGCCCGCTGCTCACCGACCACTCCGGGATCCCCGGATCCCTCCTCGGCGCCCTGCTCCTCGGCTACGGCGTCGCGGGCGTCGCCGGGAACTTCCTCGTCGGCTCCCGGGCCGCCCGCTCCCCGGACCGTACGCTCGCGGTCGTCGCCGCGGCGCTCGGCACCGTCCTCCTCGCCGTCTTCCTCATCGGCGGCTCGGCGGTAGCCGGGGCCGGGCTGCTGCTCCTCTGGGGACTCGCCTACGGCGGGGTCTCGGTCGCGCTCCAGTCCTGGTTCATGGCCGCCGCGCCCGACGACGTCGAGACGGCCACCGGCCTCAACGTCAGCGTCTTCTGCCTCGCGATCGCGCTCGGCGCCCTCCTCGGCGGGCTCCTGGTCGACGCGTACTCCCTCGACGCGGCGCTCCTCGCGGGCGCCGCACTCACCCTGGCCGCGTTCCCCGTGGCCGTGCTCTCCGGAAGGAACGATCACTCATGACCACCGAGCCCTCCACCACCGCCCGGACCTCCGCGGACCAGCGGGTCATCACCAACCCCGGCACCCTTCACGACCCGACCCCCTTCGGCTACAGCCACGCCGTGTCCGCGCCCGGCGAACTCGTCTTCATCGCCGGCCAGTACGCCTCCGACGCGACCGGCTCGCCCGTCCCCGGCGACTTCGCCGCCCAGGTCGAGCTCTCCCTCACCAACCTGCGGCTCGCCCTCGAAGGCGTCGGCCTCGGCCCGGAGCACGTCGTCCGCCTCGGCTCGTACGTCGTCGACCACGACATGGCCAAGCTGGAGGCCCTCGGCAAGGGTCTGCACGCCCACTTCGGCGAGCGGCTCCCGGCCCAGACCCTCAGCGGCGTCGCGGCGCTCGCCCTGCCGGGCATGCTCTTCGAGATCGACGCGGTCGCCGTACGCCCCTCCGCCTGAGACGCCGCCCGGCGCCGCCGCCCGGCCCGCCGCCTGATCCACTTGCGGGGCGCCGGGCGCGGGTGTGCCCTTGAGGGTGCGGGAAGCAGCAGGGGGGCGAGAGACGAAGGAGCTCCTGCCATGGCCGCACACGCAGCGGTACCCGTCGGGCGCCAGTTCAGTACCCACGGCTGGGGAGTACCGGTCACCCTCGGCGTCCTGTACGGCCTCTGGGCGCCCACCATCGCGCGCGACGGCGGCCCCCTCACCCTGGGGCAGCTGTGGCTCGGCCTCATCTCGGCCATCGTCCTCGCCGCGGGGATCCACCTGCTCCGGCGCCACGGCCACGTCCTGCCCCGCGAGGTGCGGGCCGCCGCCTGGGGTGCCTTCTCGGGCATCGCCGTCGGCTTCCTCTTCAGCCTGTCCGACGCCAGCATCCTGTCGTCGAGCGGGCTCGGAATGGCGTTCGGCGCGGTCACCGCCGCCGCCGCGTACTACCTCTTCTACACCCACGAGGACGCCGCCGGGCGGCCCGCGCCGTACTGACGATTCCCGCCCCCACGCTCCTCGCCGCGGCGGCGCCGGTGGTAGGCGACCGCCACGGCGGCGAGCAGCACCGGCCAGGCCAGGAGCGGCGCGTAACAGGCGACCAGCAGGGCCTCCTGCGCCGGTGCGGTGGGGATGCCGGGCCCCAGGTCCGCGTACGAGGCGTACACGCCCCAGGCGGCGATCGCGCACAGCCCCGCCACCCCGGCCAGGGCCGCGCCGGTCGCGGCGGCCGGGTTCACCCGGCGCCCGCCGAGGAACGGCATCCAGCGCGGGAAGACCTCGCCCCAGGAGCGGACGAGCCCCAGGGTGAGGAAGGCGAGCAGCTCGGACACGACGCTGAGGGAGACGACGTACACGGACTCCCCCGCGCTCATGCCGGCCCCCCGGCCGGCGTCCCGGGTGACCGGCAGCCCGGCGACGAGCGCGAGCCGCCACAGCCCTGATGGAAGGGTGACGAGCGGAACGGCGTGGGCGGCGAGGACGGCCCAACGGGGCACGTCGGGAAGGGCCTTGATTCTCATCATGGGATCAGCGTCCCGCCGGACCCCGCCCCCGGCCGTCGCCCCGGAGACCGTTCCGCCTCCGCCGGGCGGGGGAGACGCGATCCTCCGGGAGACGGGCGGACCGGGACGCCGGCCGGGGAAGGCCCGTCTCCGCCGCTCTGGCGATCACGCGGCGGCCGACGGAGACTGGGAGGAGCGCTCGCTTCCGCGCGCGGCTGCTCCGCGCCCTCTTCTCCTGGAGGATCCACGGTATGACCGACCTCGCCATCGAGACCGAGGGCCTGGTCAAGGTCTTCGGCAGCAACCGCGCCGTCGACGGCATCGACCTCCGCGTGCCCGCCGGGACCGTGTACGGGGTCCTCGGGCCGAACGGCGCCGGCAAGACCACCGCCGTCAAGATGCTCGCCACCCTGCTCCGCCCCGACGGCGGCCGGGCCCGCGTCTTCGGCAAGGACGTCGTCAAGGACGCCGACACCGTGCGGGGCCGGGTGAGCCTCACCGGGCAGTACGCCTCCGTGGACGAGGACCTGACCGGCACCGAGAACCTCGTCCTGCTCGGTCGGCTGCTCGGCCACACCCGGCCCGCCGCCCGCGAGCGCTCCGCGCAGCTGCTCGCCGCGTTCGGGCTCGCGGAGGCCGCCGACAAGCAGGTCAAGAACTACTCGGGCGGCATGCGGCGCCGTATCGACATCGCCGCGTCCATCCTCAACACCCCCGACCTGCTGTTCCTCGACGAGCCGACCACCGGCCTCGACCCGCGCAGCCGCAACCAGGTCTGGGACATCGTCCGCGCGGTGGTCGCCCAGGGCACCACCGTCCTGCTGACCACCCAGTACCTGGACGAGGCCGACCAGCTGGCCTCCCGGATCGCCGTCATCGACCACGGCAAGGTGATCGCGGAGGGTACGAAGGGCGAGCTGAAGGCCTCCGTCGGCTCCGGTTCCGTGCACGTACGCCTCCGGGACCCCGAGCAGCGGCCCGAGGCCGAGCGGGTCATCGTGGGCGCCCTGAACGCCACCGTCCAGCTGGACGCCGACCCGGTCGCTCTCACCGCCACCGTCAACGGCCACGGGACGGACCTCGGCGCCGCCGAGCAGGCGGCGCGGGCACTGGCGGAGCTGACGCGGGCCGGGATCACCGTCGACAACTTCGCGCTGGGCCAGCCCAGCCTCGACGAGGTCTTCCTGGCACTGACGGACAGGAAAGGAACGACGGCATGACCGTCACCACCGGCAAGGACACCCGGACGACCGACACGCTCGACTTCGTCGCTCCGAAGGCCGACGAACTCGCGGCGCTGCTCGTGGGCCACTCCCGCCCGCCGCGCCCCAGCGCGCTCTCCGCCTCGATGACCTTCGGCTGGCGGGCCATGCTGAAGATCAAGCACGTGCCGGAACAGCTGTTCGACGTGACGGCGTTCCCGATCATGATGGTGCTGATGTACACGTACCTCTTCGGAGGCGCGCTGGCCGGCTCCGTCTCGTCGTACATCCAGTTCCTGCTGCCCGGCATCCTCGTGATGAGCGTCGTGATGATCACGATGTACACGGGGGTCTCGGTCAACACCGACATCGAGAAGGGCGTCTTCGACCGCTTCCGCACCCTGCCGATCTGGCGGCCGGCGCCGATGGTCGGCTACCTCCTCGGCGACGTCGTCCGCTATCTGATCGCCTCGGCCGTGATGCTGACCGTCGGCATGATCATCGGCTACCGGCCGGACGGCGGGATCGTGGGCGTGCTGCTCGGGGTCCTGCTGCTCGTGATCTTCGCGTTCGCGTTCTCGTGGATCTGGACCATGTTCGGTCTGCTGCTGCGCAGCGAGAAGTCCGTCATGGGCGTCTCGATGATGGTGATCTTCCCGCTGACGTTCCTGTCGAACGTCTTCGTCGACCCGAAGACGATGCCGGGCTGGCTCCAGGCATTCGTCAACAACAGCCCGGTGACCCATCTGGCGACGGCCGTACGCGAACTGATGGCGGGCAACTGGCCCGCCGCCGACATCGCCTGGTCGCTCGGGTGGTCGGCGGTGCTCGTGCTCGTCTTCGGTGCGATCACCATGCGGCTCTACAACCGCAGGTGACGGGCCGCTACTTCCCGCGCGGGGTGGTCTGCTGGACCGCCCAGCGGTTGCCGTCCGGGTCGGCGAAGAAGACGAACGAACCCCACGGCAGGTCGGAGATGTCGCTGACCGGGATCCCGCGCGAGGTGAGTTCGCGATGGGCCTCCTCGATGTCGGTGACGACGACCTGCATGTTGTCGAGGGAGCCCGGGGCCATCTCGGTGAGGCCCTTGCCGAAGGCGATCGAACAGGCCGAGCCCGGCGGGGTCATCTGCACGAACCGGATGTCGTCGTCGACGGGCACGTCGTGGTCGGCGTGGAAGCCGACCTGCTCGTAGAAGGCCTTGGCGCGGTCGACATCGGTGACGGGGACGGCGACCAGTTCCAGCTTGATGTCCATGAGGGCATCATGCGCCGGGAGGCGGACCGGCGCACGGCGTGCGCCGCCTCGCGGTTGACCTTCCCCCGCGGGGAAGGCCCAGCATCGGGCGTGCCGGGCGGAAGGCCCGGCACAGGGAGGAGAATCGAGCCGTGCGCGACGAAGAACCCATGCCGGTGCCCGTGTCCGGGCCGATGCTGACCATCGGGGACTTCGCCCGCGCGTCCCGGCTCTCCGCCAAGGCGCTGCGCCGCTACGACGAGCTCGGCCTGCTGCCGCCCGCCCGCGTCGACCCGTTCACCGGCTACCGCTACTACGCCGTGGAACAACTCGAACGGGCCCGGCTGATCGTCTGGCTGCGGCGGATCGGCATGCCGCTCGCCGAGGTGGGACGGGTCTGCGCGCTGTACGCGGCGGACGCGGCGGGCGCGGCCCGCGCGATCCGCGGCTACTGGGCGCGGGTCGAGTCGGAGACCGCGGCGCGGCGGGACCTGGCTGCCTCCCTGGTGGACCGGCTGAAAGGACCCACCGAGATGACACACGAGATGACCGACGGGACGACCGGCGCGATGTCCGACGGGACGACCGACGGGACGGCCGGCGAGGTGAGCACCGCGAGGGCCGCGACGAACGCCGGGGCGGCCCCCCGGACGGCCGGACGGCCCGCCTTCGTCCTGCGGACCGCCGTGCGTCTCGACCGCGGCCTGGTCCGCGCCGCCCAGCAGGACGCGGCCCACGCGGGCCCGCACCTGCTGGCCGTCGCCGACGGGTACGGCCCCGAGGGCGAGCGGGCCGCGCTGGCCGCCGTCGGAGCACTGGAGGCCGTACCGCCACCGGCGCCCTCGGCGCGCGCCGGGGACGTGCTCAACGCCCTGGAGGACGCGGTGCGCACGGCCGACGGCGCGGTCTCCGGGCTGGCCGATTCGGGCACGACCCTGACCGCGGCCGTGTGGACGGGCGGCCGCCTGGCCCTCGCGCACGTGGGCGACTCGCGGGCGTACCTGCTGCGGGACGGCGCGCTCGTACGCCTCACCCGCGACCACACCGTGGTCCAGGCCCTCGTCGACGCGGGCGAACTGGACCCGGCCGAGGCGGCGGACCGCCCCGACCGGGCCCTGCTCCTGAAGGCCCTGGACGGCGGGGACGTGCCGCCCGAGCCGGAGCTCGGAGTGCACGAGACGCGGCCGGGCGACCGCTATCTGCTGTGCACGGACGGGCTTTCGGCGGTCGCGCCGGCCGAGGACGTCCGCCGCGCGCTCGCCGAAGGCGTCGGTCCGGACGAGGCGGCGGAGGCCCTGGTCGCGCTGGCGCGGGAGCTGGGCGGCCCGGACAACGTGGCGTGCGTGGTGGCCGACGTGGTGCCCGCCTGAGGACGCCCGGTCAGTCCCCCGTGCCCCGTACGACCACCACCGGGCACGGGGCGTGCTGAGTCACCCTGCTGGAGACGGAGCCCAGCACCGCCGCCTTGAAGCCGCTGTGGCCGCGGTCGCCGACGACCAGCAGGGAGGCGCCCCCGGCCTGGTCGATCAGGGCCTGGGCCGGGTTGCCGCTGACGACCGTACGGGTCACGCGGGCGGCGACGGCCGGGTCGAGCGCCTCGGCGAGGGACTCGACCAGGGCCTGCTCGGCGAGCTGCTCGGGGTTGAAGTCCGGCGGTACCCCGGGCGCCGCGGACCAGGACGCCGGGTACTCCCATGCGATGACCGCCTGGAGGGAGTCCCCGGTGAGGGCGGCCTGCCCGGCCGCCCACCGCAGCGCCTTCAGGGACGGTTCCGAGCCGTCCACGCCCACCACGATCCTGCCGGCCATCGCCGACCTCCGTCCGTTGTCGGGAACCCCCCCACAACGTAACCAAAGGATCAGTCCAGCCGCAGATCGGCCAACTGCTTCTCGAACGGGACGACCTCGTCGTCGTCGAGCCGCCGGGACGGCCGGGCGGCGACCGTGTCCGCGAACTCGTTCCCGGCCCGGGTGATCCGGGTCGGCAGCCCCTCCCCCCATCCCGTCGGGGAGGCCTCGTCGCCGCCGGTGCCCCAGTCCTCCGACGCCGCGTAGACGGCGGTCGGGACGACGTGGGCCCGCAGATAGGCGAAGAGCGGCCGCAGGGCGTGGTCGAGGACGAGCGAGTGCCGGGGGGTGCCGCCGGTCGCCCCGATGAGGACCGGGGTGCCGGTCAGCGCGGCCGGGTCGACCAGGTCGAAGAACGACTTGAACAGACCGCTGTACGAGGCGGTGAAGACGGGGGTCACCGCGATGACGCCGTCGGCGCCGGTCACCGCGTCGATCGCCTCCTGGAGCCTTCCGGACGGGAAGCCGGTGACGAAGTTGTTCGCGATGTCGACGGCCAGGTCGCGCAGTTCGACGACCTGGACGTCGACGGCGTACTCCTGCTCGGCCAGCCGGTACCGCGCGGCCTGCAGGAGGCGGTCGGTGAGCAGCCGGGTGGAGGACGGGGAGCTGAGGCCGGCGGAGACCGCGACCAGCTTCAGGGTCTGCATGGCTTACGACTCCTTCTCGGTACGGGTCTTGAGGACGGCGGGGTGGAGCGGCGCCGTGTCGGGGACGCCGGCCGGGCGCAGGTTGGCGAACTCCTTGCGCAGCACCGGCACGACCTCCTCGCCGAGGATGTCGAGCTGCTCCAGGACCGTCTTGAGGGGCAGTCCGGCGTGGTCGACCAGGAACAGCTGGCGCTGGTAGTCGCCCACGTAGTCGCGGAAGGAGAGGGTGCGCTCGATGACCTCCTGCGGCGAGCCGACGGTCAGCGGGGTCTCCCGGGAGAACTCCTCCAGGGACGGGCCGTGGCCGTAGACCGGCGCGTTGTCGAAGTACGGGCGGAACTCCCTTACGGCGTCCTGCGAGTTCCTGCGCATGAACACCTGGCCGCCGAGACCGACGATCGCCTGCTCGGGGGTGCCGTGGCCGTAGTGGGCGTACCGCTGGCGGTAGAGACGGACCATCTTCTCGGTGTGCTGCTTGGGCCAGAAGATGTGGTTCGCGAAGAACCCGTCGCCGTAGTAGGCCGCCTGCTCGGCGATCTCGGGGGAGCGGATGGAGCCGTGCCAGACGAACGGCGGGACGTCGTCGAGCGGACGCGGGGTGGAGGTGAAGCCCTGGAGGGCGCTGCGGAACTTGCCCTCCCAGTCGACCACGTCCTCCCTCCACAGCTTGTGGAGGAGGGCGTAGTGCTCGATGGCGAGCGGGATGCCCTGCCGGATGTCCTGGCCGAACCACGGGTAGACGGGGCCGGTGTTGCCGCGGCCCATCATCAGGTCCACGCGGCCGTCGGCGAGGTGCTGGAGGGTCGCGTAGTCCTCGGCGATCTTCACCGGGTCGTTGGTGGTGATCAGCGTGGTGGAGGTGGAGAGGATCAGGTTCTCCGTGCGGGCGGCGATGTGCCCGAGGAGGGTGGTGGGGGAGGAGGGCACGAACGGCGGGTTGTGGTGCTCGCCGGTCGCGAAGACGTCGAGCCCGACCTCCTCGGCCTTGAGCGCGATGGCGACGGTGTTCTTGATCCGCTCGTGCTCGGTGGGGGTGCGGCCGGTGGTGGGGTCGGTCGTCACGTCGCCGACGGTGAAGATCCCGAACTGCATCGTGCTCACCTCTCGCGTTCCTGGTGCCTCGCGGCTAGTGGTTGAAGCTTAAACTATCCCGCTCAACGGTGCCACCCCTCCGTCTATTCCGGCCCGTACCCTGGAGCGCATGACCGATCTGGAGCGCTGGAAGGAACGCGGAGTGATGCTCCGCGTCTTCGTCTACGTCTTCGCGACGCACGCGTTCGCCGGCTTCGTCTGGATCCTGTTTTACGTGGGGCAGAACGCCCAGAAGTAGGCGCCGCCCGAGCGGACCGGGCAGGCCCCGGGCGGGTCCCGGGCAGCCCCGGGTGAGCGCCCGGGCGGGTATCGGGCGACGCCCGAGTGGGGCCCGCCACGTACCGCCGGAAAACGGCCCTCACGTAGAGTCGCCGACGTGAACGGTGCGATAGCGGTCGTCGGAATCGGCGCGGACGGCTGGGACGGGCTCCCCGACAACTCCCGCCGTGTCCTGCGGACCGCCGAGGTCCTGATCGGCGCCCCCCGCCAGCTCGCCCTCCTCCCGGGCGACGACTGCCCCGGCGAGCGCGTCACCTGGCCCTCTCCGCTCCGCCCCGCCGTCCCCGGCCTGCTCGCCGCCCACGAG
>NZ_LIPQ01000264.1 GCF_001418135.1 Streptomyces aureus | reverse complement strand
CCGACGGCCGCGCCGCCGCCCGTCAGTTCGTCTGCCGTCCCCCGAGGACGCCGGACCGTCAAGGAGCCCTCCCCCTCGCGGCTCCTCCGATCAGGGAGAACCATGCGCACTCCTCGTAGCAGACTGGCCGCGGCACTCGTCGCCGCCGCGCTGGTCGTCACCGGCGGCAGCACGCTGACGACGCCCATGGCGTCGGCGGCGGCCGCGGAACCCGCCGCCGCCACCTACACCGTCACCGTCGGCGCCAAGGGGTCGTGGACCCACCCCGACGACACCCCGGCCGGCACGTACATCGACAAGGACGGGACCTTCTACTTCCAGCAGGCGCACGCGCTGTACGGCGCGAGCGATCCCCGCAAGTGGACCTTCTACACCGGGACGAACTTCGACACGGCCACCCGGTCCGGCGCGATCAGCGACGCGGTGAACCCGGCCAACTCCAACGACCGGAACAACGACACCACCTGGCGCTGCAACAACAGCCCGACGGGTGTGCAGTCCACCCAGGCGCCCTCCACCGGTTCGTACGCGCACCGCAACTACTGCGACCTCGCCGGTGTCTGGGTCGACCCGGACACCGGCGACTGGTACGGACTCGTGCACAACGAGTTCACCCCGCAGCCCTTCGGCGACGGCATCCACTACGACGGCATCGACTACGCCGTCTCCAAGGACCAGGGACGTACGTGGACGATCAAGGACCACGTCATCACCTCGCACTACAGCACCAAGCGCGGCGACATCGCCGCCTTCCCGCAGCAGACCTACCACTACGGCACAGGTGACCAGCGCCTCTTCGTCGACACGGCGTCCGGCTACTTCTACGCCTTCTACGGCTCCCGGATCGTGAACAAGGGCGGTGGCTGGGCCGCGTTCTACGGGCACGTCGCCCGAGCTCCGATCGCGTCGAAGATGGCGCCCGGCTCCTGGCAGAAGTGGTACAACGGCGCCTGGTCCGAGCCCGGCGTCGGGGGCCGCGAGAGCACCATGGTCCCGGTCGGATCCGGCAGCACGACGGGCTACGTCCCGCCGTCGAAGGAGTACGACCCGGCCAGCGGCGGCACCGTGAGCCAGCAGGTGGCCGCCGGCCTGACGCCCCCGACGTCCCCGTTGTTCGTCATGGACATCACGTACAACGCCCACCTCGGCCTGTACATCGGGCAGCCCCAGGCGGTCGACCAGAGCGGCAACGCCTCCCAGGAGATCTATGCCACCGACAACCTGGCCACCCAGAAATGGTTCCGCCTCGGTGACACCGGCAGCTACAAGAACGCGTCCTGGTACCGCTGGTTCCTCGACAGCGGCAACAGGACCAGCTCCGGGATCGTCGGCAAGGACTTCCGCTCGTACTGCTCCTTCGGCTGTTCCAACGGAACCAGCAGCGAGTACGTCAACCTGACGATCGGCACCACCGAGCCCGCGGCCCCCGTCGACACGACCAGGGCGTACCGCATCTCCAGCGCCGGTGGCCGCGTGCTGGCCCAGGTCTCCGGCGCTTCGGCCACCACCTCGCTCGCCGCCGCCACCGGTTCCGGTCTCGAGTCGTGGACCTTCACCCCGAACGGGGACGGCTCGCACCGCATCGCCAACTCCGCCTCCGGCCTGCTCCTCGGCGTGAGCACAGCCTCCACCGCCACACGGGCCTGGGGCACCAGGCCGACCCTCACGGCCGCCCCGGCCGGCGGTCCCACCGTCGGACAGCAGTGGTTCGTCGTACGGGGCACCTCGCCCACCGACGGCACCGCCACCGGCACGTACAAGATCGTCAACCGCTACAGCGGCCTCGTCATCGGTCTCTCCGCCGACTCCGGCCGCCTCGCCGAGACCACACCCACCCGCAGTTGGAGCAACACCACGGGCAACGCGGTCGGCGGCACCCGGACGGCGGGTGAGCAGACCCTCACGCTGACCCCGACCAGTCAGGTCCCCGAGACGGTGACGGTCACCCATCCGGGCAACCGGGCGACCACCCTGAACAAGCCCGTCTCGCTCCAGGTGGAAGCCGCCGACTCCGCGGGCAAGCCCCTGACCTTCACCGCCACCGGCCTTCCCACCGGTCTGAGCATCGGCACCGGCGGACTGATCACCGGCACCCCCACCGCGGCGGGCACGTCCACGGTCACCGTCACCGCGTCCTCCGGCAGCGCCACCGGCACGACCACGTTCACCTGGACCGTCACGGCCTCCCTCGACGGGGTCCACACCCTCACCGCGGCGGGCAAGGCACTCGACAACCCCGACCACAGCACCACCGCCGGCACCCGGCTCATCACCTGGTCGCCGACCGGCGGCCTCAACCAGAAGTGGCTCTTCACCCAGCAGACCGACGGGACCTACGAACTCAGGAACAGCGAGTCCGGGCTGTGCGCCGACGTCGAGAGCGGCTCGACCGGCGCGGGTGCGCGCATCATCCAGTGGACCTGCACCAAGGGCGCCAACCAGCGCTGGAACATCGTCCGCCAGGCCGCCGGCACGTATACCGTCGCCTCCGCGGCGAGCGGGCTGCTGCTGACCACCGCCTCCGCCGCCGACGGAGCCCTCGTCACCCAGCAGCCGAACACCGGTACGTCGCTTCAACAGTGGACCGTCAACTGACGCCGACGCCACCGCGTCGGTGACCGACCTGCCGGGCCCTGGTGCAGCAGCCAGGGCCCGGCAGGCCTTCGCCGGTACGGGCCGTTCACCCGTTCGGAGTGGTTGAACGATCGCTCCCGGGGCGACGGCCGGACGATGACCCCATGAGCCAGAACACCGCACCCCGCCCGCCCCGCGCCGACGCGAACGCCCGAGGGGCCGCAGGCGGAACCCTGTTCGCCGGTGTCCTCATGGTGGTCATCGGTATCCTGGACATCCTCCAGGGCATCGCCGCGATCGCCAAGGACGATGTCTACGCCCGCGTCGGCGACTACGTCTTCGAGTTCAATCTGACCAGCTGGGGCTGGACCCACGTCGTCCTCGGCGTCCTCGTCGGCCTCGCCGGCACCGGAATCCTCATGGGCTCCGAGTGGGGGCGGATGGGCGGCATCACGCTCGCCGTCCTGAACACCGTCGCCCAGTTCCTCTTCCTGCCGTACCACCCCTGGTGGGCCCTCTTCTCGATGGCCATCTCGATCATCGTGATCTGGGCACTGGCCACGGACGACACCTCCTTCCGGAAGCACGGCGCGGCGTGATCGACCACCGCACCCGCACCGGCTCCGTCCGTACGGACCGCTCACGAGGGCAGCCGCGACCACTCGACGGCTGCGGACCGTGAGACGAGCACGACTCCCCGGCCGCGGAAGGGCGCTGCGGCGTCGCCCACGAGGCCGATGCGGTGCCCCATGGCCGTGAGGCGTTCAAGGACTCCGCCGATGAGCCGTTCCGCGGCCGCGTCGACAGCGGTGACCTGCACGAGGTCGACGACGGCGCGTCCGTGGCCGACCTCGTGCAGGCGCTCCGCGAGGGCGTAGGTCAGTCGTTCGGCCGCCGTGAAGTCGAGTCCTCCCTGCGCCGCAACCCAGGCGGGCGGATCACCGGGCGCCGTCTCGCCTCCGGCGCGGCGCCACGCGGCCTCACCGGGTCCGTCGCCCGGGCCGGGCTCGATGACCGTCGGGGTGCCGGGCGGCGTCCTGTGCATCAGGTGGAGCCCGAGTTCCCGCGACAGCACAGCCAGCGCCGCGACGGCGCGAACGGGGTTCCCGGCGGCGTCCAGCAGCGGGCTGTAGGAGCCGAGTCCGGACCGCCCCGGACTGATGGCCACCAGGCCCCCGGAGACGCCGCTCTTCGCGGGAAGCCCCACGCGGAGCAGCCAGTCGCCCGACCCGTCGTACATCCCGCACGTCGCCATGACGGCAAGGACCTGAACGGTCACCGGCTCCGGGACGACCCTCTCGCCGGTGACGGGGTTGACGCCGCCGTTCGCGAGCGTCGCAGCCATCACCGCCAGGTCGACGGCATCGACCCGGATCGCGCACTGCCGGAAGTAGACGTCCAGCGCTTCGGACGGATCACCCGTGAGGGATCCTGCCGCGCGCATCAGGTGCGCGAGGGCGATGTTCCGGTCGCCCGTTGCGGCCTCGGCGCGGTAGACCCCTTCATCGACGTCCAGGGCACGCCCGGCAAAGCGCCCCAGCGTCTCCAGGATGCGCGAGAACCGCCGCTCCGCGCCCGCGGCCGGCACCAGGGCCGTGGTCGCGATGGCCCCTGCGTTGATCATGGGGTTCGCCGGTCGGCCCGTCTCCGGATCCAGACTGATCGCGTTGAACGGCTCACCGCTCGGCTCGGCCCCCACGCGGCGGAAGACCTCGGCCGCGCCGAGTTCGCTCAGCGCGAGCGCGAGGACGAACGGTTTGGACACCGACTGAATCGTGAAGAGCCTGTCCGCCTCGCCGGCCTGGTAGCGATGTCCGTCCGCACTCGCCAGCGCGAGGCCGAAGTCCGCGGGGTCCGCCTCCGCGAGAGGCGGAATGTACGTGGCGAGGTGCCCGCTGTTCAGCTCACGGAACCTGTGGCACAGGTTCGCCAGCTCGGCGTTCACTGCGTCGGACACGACACGCATCACCATGTCACCCATCCTCGTCCAGATACCGAGGTCGCCCCACCGGAGGATCGTGGCCTCGACGCCGGCTCGCGGACGGTCTGCGCGACGGCAGGCCCGACCGGACCCGCTGGAGGCCGGAGTGCGGACGGGCGTCTGGCCTGTCCGCCGGCCACCGGGCCTCGACCCGTTTCCAGGGCAACCCGGCACCGCTCTGTCCCCCTCGAGGGTGGGATGCGTGCGGACCCGCCTCCGGAGGTGTCCCCGGCCGACAGGATGACTCCATGCCCGCCGAACGGATCAGGAACCTGCCCTCGTACCCCTCCGCCTCCCGACAGCACCCGTAAGGAGATCCATGTCTGTCGATCAGGACACCAGCCAGGACCGCGGCGACGGTCAACTCTCCATGCACAACGACTGGTTCGCCAGCGGCTGGCCGAGCTACCTTCCCCGGCACCAGGCGATGGCACTGTGCATGCTCTTCGGCACGGCCACCGTCCGGGGCCTGCGCGGCAGCATCGACGATGTCCTGGAGCAGCAGTTCCACGGCGAGACCGGCTCATTCTTCGGCCGCGCCGGGGCCTCCCTCGACTCGCCCGTCGCCTGGATGGACCCGGACGCGCTGGAGTACGCCGAGACCGAGGAGGAGAAGAACCAGCTCCGCGTCGATGCCGAGGAGCACCAGGCCCGGTGCGAGCAACTGCTCCGAACGGCCGGCCTGCCGGTCCCCACGACGATCCGCGAGCTCGCCGACACCATGCTCGCGGCAGGCATCGCCGCCCAGCACGGCGACGTCTGGTCCATGCCCGACGATCTTCCGGGCCCCGAGACCGTCCTGGCCCTGCCGGACGACGAGCGAGCCGCGCTCGTGAACCGTCGACGGTTCTGGGACCCCGGCGCCGCGGAGCCGGCCCTGATCGACCACCTCGTGGGGGTCCTGGACCGTCCGGCGGAGGTGTTCACGTCCCTCGACCGGCTGGCCAGGGCGACCGACCAGGACGAGGACGACGTTCGCTATGCGCTCGGCCGACTGGTCCATCAGGGCGATGCCCGGATCGAGCGCGGAACTGGCCGGGAGCGGACGGCCCTCGATGACCTGAAGGGCCACGAGCGGTTCCACCTCGTGCTGGACTGGGGGCACTTCGAGGAGAACCGGATCACCTACGTGCGCGTCTGACCGCCACGCCCTGACGGCGGAGCCGCTGGGCCGTGGCCGACCGGCTCAGCGGTCCCGCCCGTGCGGGCGACGCGGACGCCCCGCGCCGCGCCCGGCCTCCCGGACGGCGAACCGGGAACCAGCTGGATCACGAACTTCCCGGTCGCGCGCTCACCCGGGGCCGGGGCGCCCCGGTGACCCCGTCCGTGAGCCGTGCGCGTCCGTCCGGGAGATCCGGTACAGCACACACGGGCGAAGCGGCCCCTCGGGCACGCTCGGGTCCTCGAAGTCGTCCGCCGGGTCACGCGTCATGCCGATCCGGGGCACCACAGCCTGGGAGCGAAGGTTCCGCACCGTCGCCGTCGCCAGCACCTCAGGCAGTCCGAGCGTCTTCGGTACGCAGCTCTGGCATGCCGGCCGGCCAACCCGATCGACACCGGGGTGTCGATCGGATTCGTCGCGCCCGCCTCCCGTCTCCGCCCCCGTGGCGCCCCGATTTCCAACCGACGGCCGGGCGTTGTCAGTGGCCGGGGATAAGTTCGCTCGTGTTCCGCCGCAACGGCGAGAACATCCCCTTTGACGTGCATGGGAGAGGTACGTTGCCGGTCTGGGAGCAGTCGAGTACGGCGCGGGTGGTACCGCCCGCGCGACCGCGGAAACTCGCCAAGGTGCCGTTCGTCGAACTGGCCGACGGACGGTTGCAGGGAGTCGTGTCCAGCGGGTCCGACGCAGGACGCGTGTACGTGTCCTCCATCGCGACCGGGACGTACGCGTTCGCCTGCAGCACGAACAACAACCGCCCCTGCGGCGGCGCTCGTGGCAGCTTCTGCAACCACATCCGGGCCCTCGTGGGCGAGGCCGTCCTGCAGTACGGCGCCGAACGCGTCGCCCGTTACCTGAAGGCCGACACGGGCGACACGTCGGCCACCGGGCCCGACGCGCACACGCTCGTCGCGCTGATGACCGCCACACGGCCCGAGCAGGGCGACACCTCGGCGGCGGCGCCGGTGTTCAGCCGCTTCCTGCGGCACCTCGCCTATCTGGAACTGGAGCCGACCACCGCGCCGCTGCCCGAGATGCAGTGGTTCCCGCCGACGAGGACGGTCGCCTGATGCGTACGGACCTGTTCACCGACCCCGTCGACGGGCTCGACGAGGCACTGTCCGCCGTCGGCGCCTTCGACCGGGTGCTCGTCTCCGGGCTGCTCCGCCCCCGGCCCGACCAGGCCGCAGGCCTGGCGGCACTCGCCACCGCCGTCGCCGGAACGCCGCTGGCCGCGCTGGTCGCCGGGGCGGCCGACAAGGCCGCCGCCGGTGCCGCGGGCGAGGACCACCTGGTGGCGCTCGCCGCCGCCCGCACCGCCCTCATGGGCTCCGTCCACGACGCCCTGACCGAACGCGTCGCGGACATCACCGGCCGGCGGCGCCCCGAACCGACC
Source organism: Streptomyces aureus (assembly GCF_001418135.1). Classification (GTDB taxonomy): domain Bacteria; phylum Actinomycetota; class Actinomycetes; order Streptomycetales; family Streptomycetaceae; genus Streptomyces; species Streptomyces aureus_A. The sequence goes on along the minus strand of NZ_LIPQ01000264.1, from coordinate 12,284 downwards.
ACCCAGGACGCCGCGGCGGACGAGTCCGGCGCCAACGTTCTCGCCGCCGCACGTGCCTGGCTGTGCGACCTCGCCCGAGCGGGCTGGCAGGGCATCGACCACGATCTGGTCGCCGGCGCCGCGCCCGTCGTCTCCGCGATGCTGCCGGACCCGCGGCTGCGCCGGCAGGCCACCCTGCTGGACGGCTTCGCCGCCGAACTCGCGGCCTCCTGCCCCGGGGCCACACTGGACCGCGTCCCGGTCCGCCGCTGGGCCGACCTGTGGACGCGCGCCATGCTCCTCACCCTGCCGGGCGCCGTCCGGACCCGGGCGCTCTCCACCGCGACCGGCCGTCTGCTGCCGCTCGGCGTGGACGTGCAGGAACACGCGACAGCCGTGCAGGCGCAGGTCCACGCGGTGTTCGAACCGGCCGACGGCGGGGAGCCGCGCCTGGTCCGGGCCGCCGTCTCCGCGCCCAAGCCGGACACGGTCGTGGGCGCGGGCCTGTGGCAGCTGCTCCGGCCGCGGATGTCGTTGCTCGCCGCCGCGGGGGAGTGCCGCACCATGGAGCTGGACGGCATGCCGGTCACGGAGGAGGGCGACCTCCTCTGGGACGACGAGCGGGCGCGGAGGGGAGAGCCCGTCGACCCGTTCGGCACGGCCCGGGTCGTCCTCTCCACGGCCACCGACCCGGTGACCGCGCCGCTGGACCGCCACCCGGCGCGGATCGCCGTCCCCGTCCTCCTGGAGGGGTACACGGTGGAGGACGAGGACGACGGCCGGCTGTCGTTCGCGCTCGCCGGGCACCGGCTGGCCGTCGACACCGACCGCATCCCGGCCGCGGGTCCGCTCACCCCGGATGCGGTCGCCGCGTCCGGTGCGTGCCTGGGGCTGCTCCGGTGGGACGCGGGGGAGTTCGTCCTCCAGCCGCTGGCCGTCGAGACGACCGTCCGGAAGAAGGCCGTCGCCGTCCACGCGGGCGCGTGGGCCGGAGGCACCACCGACAAGGTGGGCGTCAGGGCGGAGAAGGCGGCCACGGACTCCGTCGCCGTGCTGCGCGAACGAGCCGGGAAGCTGCTGCGCGCATGAGCGACTCCGACGCCCTTTCCCCCGACCTCGCCCCGTCGGCCGGCCCGTCGTCCACCGACCATCCGTCGGCCGGCCCTTCTCCTGCCGTCCCTTCCCCGGCCACGGCCTCCCCTGCCACCCCCGACCCCGACGACAACCGTCGACAGGTCCTCTACTGGCGGCTCCTCGCCCGGCTCTTCGACCCCGAGGAGCAGGCCGCCCTGGAAGCGGCGAGCCTCGCCGTCGTCGAGGACATCGGGCTGCCGTCCGCGCTGCTCGACCCGGGCGAGTCCGTCGACTCCGTCGTCCAGCGCCATCCGGAACTGGCCGACGAGTTCGACGGGTTGATGACCCCGGAGCCCGATCCGGACGGCGCCCGCGACCGGGCCGCCGAGGTGCGGCGCGCCGCACTCGCGTCGAAGCTGCTGCTCAACGTCTTCTCCACCGGATCGGGAACGGTCTCCGCCGGGCAGCTGGCCCGCTGGCAGTCCGACGCCGGCTGGCTGGAGCGTTCGCTCGGCTGCCCGCCCGGCGGGCTGCGCGGCGGCCGGGGCGCCGGGGCCGTCGTCGACGGCGGCGGCGCGGGGCTCGAACTCGGCGCCGTCGAGGCCGACCTCGTCCGCCGGATGCACCTGCGCGAAGTACTGGCCGATCCCGCACTCGCCGCCCGGCTCACCCCCAGCATGTCCCTCATCGAGCAGCTTCTGCGCGACAAGGGAAACCTGTCGGGCATCGCGCTCGCCAACGCCAAGTCCCTCATCCGGCGTTACGTCGACGAGGTCGCCCAGGTGCTCCGCACCCAGGTGGAGAAGGCCACCGTCGGGGAGCTGGACCGTTCGGTCCCGCCCAAGCGGGTCTTCCGCAACCTCGACCTCGACCGCACCATCTGGAAGAACCTCACCAACTGGAGCCCGGAGGAGGAGCGGCTCTACGTCGACCGCCTCCACTACCGGCACACCGTTCGCCGGACCACACCGCAGCGGCTCGTCGTCGTCGTGGACCAGTCCGGCTCCATGGTCGACTCGATGGTCAACTGCACCATCCTGGCCTCGATCTTCGCCGGACTGCCGAAGGTGGACGTCCACCTCATCGCGTACGACACCCGCGCGATCGACCTCACCCCCTGGGTGCACGACCCGTTCGACGTGCTCCTGCGCACCAACCTCGGCGGCGGCAACGACGGACCCGTCGCGATGGCCATGGCCAGACCGAAGATCGCCGAGCCGAAGAACACCGTCATGGTGTGGATCTCCGACTTCTACGAGTTCGACCGCTCACAGCCACTGTTCGAGGGCATCGAGGCGGTCCACCGGTCCGGAGTGCGGTTCATCCCCGTCGGCTCGGTGACCAGCTCGGGACGGCAGGAGGTCAACCCCTGGTTCCGGGAGCGGTTCAAGGCGCTCGGCACCCCGGTGGTCTCCGGCCACATCAACAAGCTCGTGCACGAACTCAAGACCTTCCTCACCTGAGCCTGCCCAGAAAGGCCCCTCGCATGTCCGACCTGCTCCGCGCCCCCGCCGAGATCAAGTACGCCGAGGAACTCGACTGGCTCGAGTCGATCGACGACAACCCCAAGCCGTTCTCGTGGCGTCTCTCCCCGAAGATGGTCCGCCTCTTCATCCTCGGCTCCGAGCGAGCCGACGGCCTGGACCGGGAGGTGACGCAGAAGTGGTTCGGCGACCGCAGCTTCGTCGAGCGGTCCATCGTCACCCTCGCCTCCGACCGGGGTCTGCTCCTGATCGGGGACCCCGGCACCGGCAAGAGCTGGCTCGCCGAGCTCCTCGCCGCCGCGATCAGCCGCAACTCCACCCAGGTCGTCCAGGGCACCGCGGGCACCACCGAGGACCACATCAAGTACTCGTGGAACGTCTCGATGGTCATCGCCAAGGGCCAGTCCCGCGAGTCGATGATCCCGTCGCCGATCATGACCGCGATGGAGACCGGCACCATCGGCCGCTTCGAGGAGCTGACCCGCTCCACCAGCGACGTCCAGGACGCGCTCATCTCGATCCTCTCCGAGAAGTACATCTCGGTCCCCGAACTCGACAGCGCCGGCGGCGAGAACATCGTGTTCGCACAGCCGGGGTTCTCGGTCATCGCCACCGCCAACAGCCGCGACCGCGGCGTCAACGACCTGTCCTCCGCGCTCAAGCGCCGGTTCAACTTCGTCCGCATCCCGGTCGTCACGAACAAGAAGAGCGAGGCCGAGATCGTCCGCTTCCGCACCGAGGAACTCCTTCGGCGGCACTCGATCGAGCTGGACGTGCCGCCGACCCTCCTCGACGTCCTCCTCCAGAGCTTCGCCGACCTCCGTGCCTCCGCCGCCGCGGCCGGGAGCGACGACGAGAAGCTGGAGTCCGCCCTGTCCACCGCCGAGCAGATCGGCGTCCTGGAGGACGCGGTCCTGCACAGCGACTTCTTCGGCGAGCGCACGCTCACGGCCCGCGCCCTCGCCGCCTCCCTGGTCGGTACGCTCGCCCGCCGCGAGCCCGAGGACCTGGCCATCCTCAACAAGTACCTGCACGGCGTCGTCGAGCCGCGCGGCAAGGAGCAGGGCGGCTCCTGGCCCGAGTTCCTCGAGGGCGGCCGCGAGGCGATCGCGAAGCTGGCATGAGCACCGCCCCTGAGAAGCCGACAAGCGCCTCCTTCGCCGCGCTGCGCGGGCAACTCCACGAAGCGGCGGCCGAGTTCGCCGGTGGGCAGGACGCCCTGGAAGGCATCCTGCTCGGCATGGTCGACGACGTCGACCGGGCGGTCGCCGAACCGCTGGAGATCTTCCCCGTCTGCCACCACTCACCCGCCTCCGCCCTCGCCATGGCGCGCCGGCTGCGCGAGAAGCAGCCCAAGGTCGTGTACCTGGAGCTGTGCGAGGACATGGCCCCGCTCCTCACCGAGCTCCGCAACTGCCGGCTGCCCGTCGCCGTACAGGCCTTCGCGAGCGACATCGACGGATTCCCACCGGACTGGGCCCCGCTCTCGGTCGTCGCCCCGATCACGGAGGCCTCCGCCGAGTACCAGGCCATCGCGTACGCCCTCGACACCCCCGGCGTGGAACTCGTCCTGGTGGACCGCTCCTCCGACCACGTCTTCCAGTGGGACCCGCGACAGCCTGCCGACGGCGAGACCCACCCGGCCGGGGCGGGAGCCGAGCCGGCGGCCGGGGCCGGGGCCGAGCCCGAGGCGGCCCTCCACGGCGAGGCCGTCGGCGTAGAGATCGGCGACCTGCGTCCGCGCTTCGCCGAACTGGAGGAGCACCTGCTGCGGCACGGCAAGGTGCGGCACTGGTCGGAATGGTGGCACCAGTACGTCGAGGTCCCGCTCGGCGACAGCGACCACGACACCTACCGCCAGGTCATGTTCCTGATCGGCAGCCTGTTCCGGCGACTCGCCCCGGGCCGGGGCGAGCGGGTGCGGGTCGACGAGGACCGCGAGCGCTACATGTGGACCCGTATGCGCGAGCACCTCGCCGCGACCGGCACCGACCCCGCGGACTGCCTGTACGTGTGCGGCGCCTTCCACGCGGCCAGCCGCGTGGACGAGTTCGGCATCCACGGCGCGGGCGACTTCGCCGTCTCCGCACGGACCGGCACGACCTGGCAGTACGGGCTGATCCCCTCCAGCCACGCGGCGATCGAGGCACAGTTCGGCCTCGCGTCCGGCTCGGTGTCGATCGCCGCGACGGAATGGGCCAAGAACCTCAAGCGCACCCGCGTGAAGCCGTTCCGCCTGGAGGGGCAGTCCGGTACGAAGAAGCCGAGCGCGCGGAAGACGGCGGCGAAGGCCCCGGTGGCCACGCCCACCCCCACGCCCGTACCCGCGTCCGACCTCGCGGCCGGTCCCCCCTCCGGTCCCACCGAGGACCGGCTCACCGGCTTCCTCCAGCAGCCCCCCGTCCTGAACACCCTCGACGAGGCCGAACTGCTCGGCTGGTCCGTGGACATCGTGCGCGCCGCCCGCCGCAGCGGCTACCTGGCCTCCACGGCGGACGCCATCGCCGTGTTCGAGACGTCGATCCTCCTCGCCGCCATGCGGGACCGGGCCAAGCCGACGCCGTACGACTTCCAGGACGCGGCGGTCACCTGCATCGAGAAGGACACCGTCCCCGGCCGACGGGACGTGCGACGGCTCGTCGAGATCATGATGGGCGGCGACCGGATCGGCCAGGTCGGCTACGACGCGCTGCCGCCCCTCGCCCGTGACGTGCACGACCGGCTGGCGCCCCTGGAGCTGAACCTCCAGCAGCGCGGCGTACGCCGGGCCCTGCTCGACATGGCGTCCCGGCCGGAGCTGCGTGCCTGCTCGGACGTCCTGTGGATGCTGCGCCGGCTGCTGCCGCCCGGCGCTGCCCGCCCGGTGATGGGGGAGCGGCGGCTGGGCGAGCGGTCGATCCAGGAGTCCTGGGACCTGTCGCTCGGCACCCACCAGCGCGCGCTCATCGAGCTCGGGTACGAGGGCGTGAGCCTGGAGCAGGTGCTGGAGCAGCGGCTGCGCCGCACCGCGTACGGACCGCAGGCCACCACGGCCGAGGTCCTCGCGGCCGTCGAGGACGCGACGCTCCACCTCGGCGGCCGGCGCCTCGCCGACGAGCTCGGCACCCGGGCCCTGGAGGTCCTCGCCGGAGAGCGCACGGTGGACGGCGCGCCGGCGGTACTGCGCCGGGTGCGCGGCCTCCTGGCGTACTACCGCACCAGCGAGCCGGTCCTCCCGCCGTGGATCGAGTCCTTCGTCAGAGCCGGGTACGCGCACTACTGCACGCTGCTGCCGACGGCCTTCCGGGACGAGGACGCGACCGTGGGGCAGGTGGCGGCGATGCTGGGCTTCCTGTTCAGCATGGAGAGCCTGGCGCTCTCGCTCGGCTGCGACCGGACCCAGCTGGAGCTCGCGGTCGCCCAGTCCCACCCGGACGACCCGGCCAGGACGGCCCTGCTGTGGGCCGCACAGGTCCAGCTCGGCACGCTCTCCCGGGACGAGCTGCGCGGCCGCTGCGACGAACTCCTCGGCAACCCCCTGGTGGTGCCCTCGTACCCCCGCTACCTCAGTGGCTTCGTGCACGCCCTAGAGCCGGTCCCGGGACTCGCGGACGTCGTCGTGGAGGCCGTGTCGAACGCGTTCGGACGGCTCCCCGACCCCGTCCTGCTGCCGTGGCTGCCCACCCTCATCACCACACTGCGGTCGAACGCCGCCGACCTCGCCCCGCTGATCGTCCGCGAGGCGGGCCGGATCTTCCCGGCACGGCTCGCGGCCCTGGACACCTGGGTCCCGCCATGGCACGTGCAGCCGGTGGCCCGGGCGCCGCTGGCCGCGCCGGCGCCACGCGGTGCGGCGCTGCTCCCCCGTCACCCGGAGACATGCGACGCGGTCGCGGACCTCCTGGGCCGCACGGACGGGTGGGCTCCGGCGGACGGGCCGACGACGGGCGCGACGACCCCGACGGGCGCGGCACTCCTGTTCGGCCACCGTGGCACCTGCGACGCCGTAGCGGACCTCCTGGGCTGTGGTGATCCCTGGACGTCGCTGGTTCCTGCGCTCCCCGTGTCGTCGCTGACGACGAGGCACCCCGCCACGGCGCAGGCGGTCGCGGCGCTTCTCGCGCCGCCGTGACGTCGGACCGGTCGCCGGGTCGGGTCGGACCCGGCGACCGGTGCGGGCGAGCCGGAGCGGTCGTGCGACGGATCAGTCGTCGACGGCGTCCAGGACGGGGCCGAGGTCGACGAACTTGAAGTTGGTCGCGGGGCGGTCACCGTCGCCGGGGGCGTCGTGGCCGTCCTGCACGACGAGGAGGCCGTTCGGGTACTTCGAACCGAGCGGAGCGTTCAGGGCGGCGGCGCCGTCGCACTCCTCGGAGCCGTCGAGGTCGCCGCTCGCGGGCGCGACCCGGAAGCCGCCCTCGTACTCGTTGCGGTCCGCGAGCTCCCGGTCGTAGGCGGCGAAGGTGTTGTCGCCCTGGCTGGAGGCGAGCAGGTATCCGTCGCCGTCGGACTCGGTGACCAGCGTCAGACCCTCGACGTCCGAGGAGATCCTGGTGCCGCCGTAGCCGGGGTCGGCGCCCGGCGTGCACTCCTCGGTCTCCTCGTCGTAGACGCCGGGGACGCCGTACTCGCGGACCTTGTCGAGCAGCTTCGGCGTGCCGGTGAGGTCGGCGCGCAGCCGCCAGATGCCGATGTCCTCCTGGCCGGCGTACAGGGTGCCGTCGGCGGGGTCGACGACCATGCCCTCGACCTGCGGCAGCTCGCCGGGCTCGCCGCACGGGGCCCACGAGGTGCCGTCCGGCAGCCGGAACGTGGCCGGCAGGTCCAGGGTGCGGATCTTGCGGTACGTGACCTTGCCGTCGGCGGCCGGGAGCAGTTCGAGCAGGGCGATGCTGGTCCGCTCGCGGCGGCTGACGAGCGCGAAGGACTTCCCGGACGCCGGGTCCGTCCAGGTCGCCAGACCGTACGCGGTCCGCTGGTCGTTGATCTCGGCCTGGTCCTGCGAGAAGACGGCCGGGGCAGCGGGATCGGTGACATCGGTCAGCGGGCCGCCGGCACGGTCGCGGTCGATGCGGTAGAACCGCAGCCGGTCGTGGCCGCGGTCGCTGGTGACGGCGAGGTCGGCCCGCCCGGAGGAGAGCCGCAGGCCCTGGACGAGGTCCACGTTGTTGAACCGGCCGGGGGCGTCGTCCGGTCCGTCCGCCGGAGGCGCGGCTATCGACTGCACCGGGCGCGCGTCCAGGTCGTAGACGCGGAGCCCGCCCTCCTTGGCGGTCGCGATGACGAGGCTGCGGCCGGGGGCGGCGGCGTTGCGCCAGATGGCGGGGTCGTCCGCGTCGGCGTTGCCGCCCGCGTCGTCGTCGTGCAGCACCGGCGTCTCCGCGCGGGGGGTCACGACCGGCAGCGAGCGGGCGGAACCACGGTGGCGGGCCTGGGCCTGGGCATCAGCGTCGGCCTCGGCCTGGGCGGGCACGGCGAGGGCGGCCGCGGCGAGCGCCGTGGTGACGGCGAGCACGAGCGACCGGGTGGTACGGGGGCGAGTCACGCAAGTCTCCTCAGGAGGGGGGCTTGTACGTCCTGCGTGAGCGTGGTGCCCTTCCGTGTCGGCCCGGCGGCCTCCGCCCGACCGGAGGCCCGAAGTCCAGGTGTACGCACGATGAACCGCGGCGCGGGCCGCGACAGTGTGTCACGGCCCGCGCGTGTCTGCTGCGGTACGGGCGTTCAGGCCGGGTTCTCACGTCCGCCAGGCAACTCGCGCCGATGAGGCAGTCGCGCAACTCGTAGCGGGGCCCGACGGCCCCGGTCCAGCGGAGGAAGCCGGTCGTCCCGGTGGCCGTCGACATGTCGATGAACCGGCGGCCGTCGTACGAGCCGCCGGTTCATCGAACCACCGCGGTTGCCGTTCAGCCGGCGGGGGGTGACGGCGGCGCCCCGGCGGGCGTCACTCCCGTCGCCGGGGCTTCCGCCCGCCCGAGCAGTTCGGCCAGGCCCGCACGGGTGGCCGCGACGACGACACGGTCGCCCGGATGGAGCACGTAGCCGGGGTGAAGGTCCCAGAGCAGCCCGGACGGTTCGTCGCCGGCGGGCGACCGCATCCTCCCTTCCGGACCGTCCTGGGTGTCCGACGGCTGCGTCGGGTCCGGAGCGCTTGTGTCAAGGGCGAGGACACGCCACGCACCCGGGCGGAACGCCTCCGCGACCGTTCTCCCCTCCAGTTGGGGCTGGCCGGCGATGTCGAGCGCGGCGAAGACGAGAACCCGGCGTTCGACGGCGATCGCCCCGAGGATCTGGCGGCCCATCATCGCCGTGGCGAAGGCGGGCGCGGCGAGCGTGGACACGCTGCGGCTGCGGGTGAGCGCGTCGGGGTGGGCCGCGCGCAGCGTGCGGTAGACGGTGGACGCGAAGTCGTCGTCGTACAGGCGCAGGGCCACGAGCAGGTCCGGGTTGAGTGTGCGCGCGTACAGCGTGGCTTCCAGGTTGGTGGTGTCGGCACTGGTGAGGGCGAGCAGCGCGCGGGCCCGGTGGATCTTCGCCGCCTCCAGGACCCCCTCCTGAGTGACGTCACCCAGGACGACCGGCACGCGCAGGGTGCGGGCATGCGCGACGCCCCGGGCCTCGGGGTCGTCCTCCACGCACACGACGGGCACGCCCAGTTCGTGGAGCTGGACCAGGACGCGGGTGCCGACGCGCCCCAGGCCCAGGAGGACGACATGGCCGGTGAGGCCGCGTGGCGGGCGTCGCAGGGCCGCGGCGCTGCGGTACGCGCCGAGAGCTTCGAGGGACCCCGCGATCAGCAGCGGCAGCAGGACGAGGCCGAGCAGGCCGGCGAGGATCTGGAGGACCTGGCGGGCGGTGGGTTCGCCGACGGCGGGGTCGCCGATCGCGAAGAGGTCGAGCAGCGTGAGGTACGCGGCGTGCAGCAGGTGGTCCCCGGTGGTCACCGAGGACGTGACGGCGAGCGCAACGACCGCGGCGCAGACACCGGCGAGTGCCCAGCGCACCCGGGAGGACAGGAGCTCGCGGGGCGAGGCCCCCCGGCTCTCCCGGCGCCGGGGGAGGACCGGTTCGTGGGTGACGGCCTCCAGGACGACGGTGCCGTGCCCCGCGGCCGCCCGGATCTCGGCGTCGTCGGGCAGCAGCCGTGGCGCGTGCCGCCCGCTGCGGTCGGACCCGTCCGCGCCCGCCGGGTCGTGCGTCGTCGACGACAGCAGGGCGAGGGTGACGAGACCGGGGCCGGCCGCCTCGCCGGCTCCGGCGGGGGCCTGGGCCGTGGCGGAGCCCTGTTCGGTGGGGATCCGCTCGGCTGCGCGCAGGAGCAGCCCGTCGGCCTGGACGATCTTTCGGGTACCGGCGACGGCCGTGGCGGCGAGCGCGGGCGCGGCGGTGTCCGCGTCGGACAGCACGATCGTCGTGGCGTCATGCCCAAGCCCAAGCCCATGCCTATGCCCGTGCCCATGCCCGTGCTCATGCCCGTTCACGTCGTGGTGCCTGTGCTCGTTCCCGTTCCCGTGGCCGGGCCCGTCGTCGGCCGCCGTCCGGTCCTCGGCCTGGCCGCGGGCCTGGTCGAGCAGCTCGGCCATCCGCCGGCCGAGGTTGCGGTTGTACATCCGGAGAACCAGGCGGATGTGCGGGTTGAGCCGACGGGCCAGGAACGCCGCCCGCATGTTGACCTCGTCGTCCTCGTACAGCAGCGCCAGTGCCTGGGCCCGGCGTACGCCCGCCTCGACGAGGGTCCGCTCGTCGGGCGGGGTCCGGTCGGCCTGCTGGACGCGCACGCGTGGCTCGTCGGTGTCCGGTCCGCCCCCGGTCGGTGCGACGAGGACGACGTCCTGCCGGTAGACCTGGGCCAGTTCACCGGCGATGCGGTGCGCGAGGGCGTCGTCCCCGCACACGACCATGTGCCCGTCCTGTGGGGCGGGCGGCGCGGCGGGCCGTGTGCGTGCGCCGGTCTCCCGGCGAGTGACCTGACGCGGTACGGCGGTCATGGTCGCCTCTCGTCCGGATGCCGACCCGGTCCTGGGCCTGGTCGTGGATGCCGACCCCGGTCCTGGTCCGAGTCCTGCCGCTGGTTCCGGCCCGCGTCGGCGGAGCCGCCCCCCAGCTTTCCAGCAGGACACGTGCCCCGGCATGGGTGCTGACACCCAACTTCAGGGCCGGTGACGCCGTTTGACGCGGCAGCTCGATCACCTCTCGGCGGCCGACGCCCCCTCGTGGAACGCCGTCTCCACGGCCGTCGGGATGTCCGTGACGGGGAACTGCACGTGCCGTACGGTCCGTTCGCGGTCCACGACCAGGATCGCGCGCTTCAGCCGGAGGGCCTGGCCGGCCCGGAACGTCGGGAGCCGGAGCGCCGCCGAGAGCCCGTTGTCCATGTCGGACAGGAGGGGGAAGGGGATCTCCTCGGCCAGCGCGAACGCCCGCTGCTCGTCCGGGCGCTGGGTGCTGATGCCGCGCACCGCGACGCCCGCCGCCGTGAACCTCTCGTACGCCTCCCGGAAGAGCCGGTTCTCCAGGGTGCACCCCGCCGCGCCGGGGATGTCCGTCCAGTCGTCCGGCAACGGGGCGGGTCGGGCGGTCGCGGGGAAGCAGAACAGGACCGTGGCGCCCGCTCCCGCGTCGACCGGGTCGAGTGCCCCGCCCGCGTGTGCGGGCAGCGCGAGCCGGGGCAGCCGGGTGCCGGGCAGGTCGTGGACGCGGTGTGCCTCGGCGCTCCGCTCGTCGGCGGAGGCGGTGAGCGAGCCGTCGCCGAGCAGCCAGCGGTCGGCCCAGTCCTGCATCGAGACCAGGACGGGCAACAGCGCGCGACCTGCGGCGCTCAGCCGGTACTCGAACCGGACCGGGCCCTCCTGGTACGGGACCTTGTCGAGCACCCCGCTGTCGACGAGGTGGTTGAGCCGCTCGGTGAGGACCTTGCGGGAGATGTCCAGCTCGCGCTGGAGCTCGTCGAAACGGTGCCGCCCCCGCGCCGTCTCGCGGACGAGGAGCAGGCTCCACCAGTCGCCGACGACGGCCGCGGCCTGGGCGATGGCGCAGGCGGCGTCGCGGTCGGGAACGGCTCGTGCCATGACGTGTCCTCCTCGTTGCGGGTCACCGGTCCGGGGCAGTCCGGTCCCGGCCGGTCCGGCGCGGCCCGTCCGGTCCTGCCAGTCCGGCCCGGCCCGTCCGGTCCGTACCCGGTTCGTGAGTGGTCCATCTTGCGCCATCGAGTGAGTTCCCGATAGAAACTCATTGTAAGTTCCCAATGGGAACTCGCTCGTTTCCAGTGTTCTTCGGGGGAGGGATCCTTTTCATGCCCATAGCCTGGGCAACCGCCTGGCGCACCTGGCAGATGACCCGTCGCGCCTACCCATGGACGTACGCCGTCGCCACCGTCCTGCCCGCCGCGCTCACCATCGCGCTCGCCTACCTCGGCTTCCACGTCATCGGCGGCGGCGCCGTCGGCGACGACTTCGCCGCCGGCAGCGGCACCACCGCCTACCTCGCCTACATCGTCGTCGGCACCACCGCCTTCCACTTCGCCGTCCGACTGATCCTCTGGTCCGCGAAGGCCCTCATCACCGAACAGCGGCAGGGCACCCTCGGCGCCCTGCTCATCGCCCCCGCCGGCCGTCTCCCGTACCTGCTGGGCTTCACCGGCTTCGCGGTGCTCAGCAGCCTCCTCGAGTTCCTGACCCTCGGCCTGGTCGTCGCGGCCCTCGGCATCACCGTGCCGGTCTCGTCCGTGCCCGGCGCGCTACTCGGCGCCCTCGCGCTGATCGCGGCCGTCTT
>NZ_LIPQ01000263.1:328-18357 GCF_001418135.1 Streptomyces aureus | reverse complement strand
CTTGGGGACCTTTCCCCCCCCGCCCTCAGCGCGCCGGAAGGGTCCGGCCGGCACTCAGGGACTCGTCGTCGAGACCGCGTACACCCGAGGGAACGCCGGCTCCGTGAGGTCGACCGTCAGATCGGTCGCCGGTCGCGGCTCCTCGCGCTTCACCGTCGTGCCGGCCCAGCTCATGCCCTCGACGAAGCTCCAGCCCGCGATGTCCGCGTCACGGTCGCCGACCGTGATCCGGCCCGGGGTGAGAGCGGCGCGGCTCGTGCCGGACTCGGCGAGGAAGCCGTCCAGACCGGCGGCGGTCGTCGTGAACTGCACGTACAGCCGGCTGGTCTTCCAGTTGCTCGTCTCGTAGTAGGCGACCCCCCACGCCCCGGCGGGGATCGGGACCTCGAAGATCCGGCGCTTCATCAGCGAGGGCCAGTTGTCCTGGAGGCCCGCCGCCGAGGACTCGCGCTCCTTGTCGCGGCCGCTGTCCCGGCTCTGGCCCGCGGAGATGACGAGATAGCCGGCCGGGATGCCCACGAGCAGGACGATGATGACGGCGGTCAGCCAGCGGCGGCGGATCATGTGCCGGTGGTCCTCGGGGAGCTTGCCCCCGGTCTCGCGCGGCGGGGTGGACTGGTGGGGCAGGGTCATGAAGGCGGGTCCTCGGGGATACGGGTGGCCCGGCCCGAGGTCCCGCTGCGCAGGGCCTGGGCATAGCGCTCGTACCGTTCGTACCGCTCCACCCGGCGCCGGTTGGCGCGGCGGAAGCGGCGGGCGACGAGCCGGGCGAGGTCGGCGGCGCCGACCATCCCCGCCTCGGGGCCGAGCTGGGCGCGGGCGATGCGGGCCTCGGGACGGTAGCCGCGGCCGGTGAGGTGGCGGCGGAAGGAGTCCCTGGCGGGGCCGATCAGCAGGTCGTCGGCTGCCGAGACGCCACCGCCGATGACGAAGCAGGAGGGGTCGAGGGCGGCGGCGAGGTTGGCGATGCCGACGCCGAGCCACTGGCCGATGTCCTGGAACAGCTCCACGCACATGGCGTCGCCCTCGCGGGCGAGCTCGGTGATGAGCGGACCGGTGATCTCGGGGACGTTCCCCTTGACCCGCTCGATGATCCCGTACGCGACCGGGGAGTCGGCGGCGGCCAGCTCGCGGGCCTCGCGGACCAGGGCGTTGCCGGAGCTGTACTGCTCCCAGCAGCCGCGGTTGCCGCAGGGGCAGCGGTGGCCGCCGGGGACGACCTGCATGTGGCCGAACTCGCCGGCCACCCCGAACTTGCCGCGCTTGACCTGACCGTCCTCCAGGATGGCGCCGCCGATGCCGGTGCCGAGGGTGATCATGACGAGGTGGTCCTCGCCGCGACCGGCGCCGAAGCGCCACTCGGCCCAGGCGGCGGTGTTGGCGTCGTTGTCCACCATGACGGGGACGGCGAGGCGGCTCTGGAGGGCGTCCTTGAGGGGCTCGTTGCGCCAGGCGAGGTGCGGGGCGAAGAGCACGGTGGCGCGCTCGGCGTCGACCCAGCCGGCCGCGCCGATGCCGACGGCGTGCACGTCGTGCCGGTCGGAGAGGTCCAGGACCAGCTCGACGATGGTGTCCTCGACGACCTTGGCGCTCTTGGACTTGTCCGGCGTCTCCGTGCGGAGCTTCTCCAGGATGTTGCCGTCGGCGTCCACGACGCCGGCCATCACCTTCGTACCGCCGATGTCGATGCCGACGGTCGGCACCCGCGGCGCCGTCAGATGGGAGCGCCGCTCCCGGGTGCCGACGGTCCGCAGCACGGTGCCCCGGGCCGATCCCCGGTGGGCGAGGTCACGGTAGGTACTCATCGGCTCCGATTCTGCCAGGTGGGGTGTCGAGGGGCCGTCCGTTCGCGGCCGCGTCCGTCACGTCCCGGACGGCCGCTCCAGTTCGTGCCGCAGGTCCTCCAGCTCGGTGCCGCCGGCCATCTGCCGGGTCAACTCGTCGAGCGTGACGGAGCCCTTGGTGTGGCTGCCGGCCATGACGCCCCGCTTGAGCAGCACGAAACGGTCGCCGACCAGGTACGCGTGGTGCGGGTTGTGGGTGATGAGGACCACGCCGAGCCCCTGGTCGCGGGCGGCGGCCACGTACTTCAGGACGACGCCGGACTGCTTGACGCCGAGCGCGGCGGTCGGCTCGTCGAGGACGAGGACCTTCGCGCCGAAGTGGACGGCCCGGGCGATGGCCACGCACTGCCGCTCGCCGCCGGAGAGGGTGCCGATGGGCTGGTCGACGTCGCGCAGGTCGATGCCCATGCGGAGCAGCGCCTCGCGGGTGGTGGTCCGCATCAGGCCGACGTCGAGCCGCTTGAAGGGGCCGGAGCCCTTGGTCGGCTCGGAGCCGAGGAAGAAGTTCCGCCAGACCGGCATGAGCGGGACGACGGCGAGGTCCTGGTAGACGGTGGCGATGCCCCGGTCGAGGGCGTCGCGCGGGTTGCCGAGGGTGACCTCCTCGCCCTCGATGCGGAAGGTCCCCGTGTCGTGCTGGTGGAGGCCGGCGACGATCTTGATGAGGGTGGACTTGCCGGCGCCGTTGTCACCGAGGACGCAGGAGATCTCGCCGGAGCGGACCTCCAGGGAGACCCCTTCGAGGGCGCGGATGTTGCCGTAGTACTTGCTGACGTCGTCGAGCTCGACGAGCGGAGCGGACTCGGTCTTCGTGGCCGTCGTCACTTGGTGGCCTCCACGCGCTTGCGGATCCAGGCGTTCAGCAGGGTCGCCAGGAGGAGCATCGCTCCCAGGAAGAACTTGAACCAGTCCGGGTTCCACTCGGCGTACACGATGCCCTTGCTCGTCATGCCGAAGATGAGGGCGCCGATCGCCGAGCCGATGGCGGAGCCGTAGCCGCCGGTGATCAGGCAGCCGCCGATGACGGCCGCGATGATGAAGATCAGCTCGTTGCCGACGCCCTCGCCCGACTGGACGACGTCGAAGGAGAAGAGCAGGTGCTGGCCGGAGATCCAGGCGCAGAACGCCACGCCCAGGTAGAGGCCGATCTTCGTCCGGTAGACCGGTACGCCGACCGCGCGGGCCGCGTCGGCGCCGCCGCCGACCGCGAAGATCCAGTTGCCGAAGCGGGTGCGGAGCAGGATCCAGGTGGCGAGCGCGACCAGGGCGAACCACCACAGGATCGTGACCTTGAACTCGACGCCGCCGACGGTCAGCTGCGAGGCGAAGAGCTTGCGGGCGGAGGAGAAGCCCTCCATGTCGGCGATGGTCTTGGTGGAGACGGTGCCGCTGATCAGCTTGGTGAGGCCGAGGTTCAGGCCCGTCAGCATCAGGAAGGTGCCGAGCGTGATGATGAAGCTGGGCAGCTTCGTACGGGTCAGCATGAAGCCGTTGAAGGCGCCGATCGCCAGGGTGACGAGCAGCGAGACGCCGACGCCGACCCAGACGTTCGCCGTCATCTGGTAGCTGAACATCGACGAGACCAGGGCCGAGCTGGTGACCAGGACACCGGCGGACAGGTCGAACTCGCCGCCGATCATGAGCAGCGCGACAGGGACCGCCATGATGCCGAGGGTCGAGGCCGCGTAGAGCACGGTGCCGAGGCTGGACGGGTTCAGGAAGCTGTCGGCGGCCACGGAGAAGAAGACGAAGACGGCGATCGCGCCGACGACGGAGCCGAGCTCGGGGCGGGCCAGCAGCTTCTTCAGCGGAGTGGTGCGCAGCAGCCGTTCGTCGACGTGGTCGAGGCCGTCCGACGGTGGGGCGGTGGAACTCATCGGGTGCCCCGCTCCGCGTACTCGACGAGCTTCGCGGCGTCGTCCTTGGTGATGACCTGCGGGCCGGTGAGGACCGGCTTGCCGCCGCCGAGGACGTTGGCGTTGTAGCGGTGGAGCCAGAGCAGGTCGACGGCCTCGTAGCCCTGGAGGTAGGGCTGCTGGTCGACGGCGAAGCCGAGGGTGCCGGCCTGGAGGGAGGTGGCGACCTTGGCGTTGAGGTCGAAGGTGTCGATCTCGGCCTTGCTCCCGGCGCTCTCGGCGGCCTGGACGGCGGCGTCGGCGAACGGGGCGCCGAGGGTGACGACGGCGTCGACGGCCTTGTCGGACTGGAGCTTGGCCTCGATGGAGGCCTTGACGTCCGGCATGTTGGTGCCGTCGACGTAGAGGTTGACCAGCTCGCCGTCGAAGGTCTTCTTCGTGCCGGCGCAACGCTGCTCGTGACCGACGTTGCCCTGCTCGTGCAGGACGCAGAGCGCCTTCTTCTTGCCCCGCTTGTCGAGCTCCTCGCCGACGGCCTCGCCGGCGACGGTCTCGTCCTGGCCGATGTGGGTGAGCGCCCCGTACGCCTTGGACTGCTCGGCGCCCGAGTTCACGGTGATCACCGGGATGCCGGCCTTGACGGCCTTCTCGACGGCGGCCTTCATGGCGTCGGGCTTCGCGAGCGTGACGATCAGACCGTCGACCCCCTTGGCGACGTACGAGTCGATCAGCTGCGCCTGCTGCTGGGCCTCGTCGCTGTGGGCGTAGAGGAAGTTGATGTTGTCCTTGGCGGCGGCCTGCTTGGCTCCCTTCTGGACGATGTCCCAGAAGGTGTCGCCGTCACCCGAGTGGGTCACCATGGCGAAGGTCCAGCGGGGGGTGTCGACGACTGCCCTGCCCTGGGCCTCGGCGGCCTTGCGGGCGTCCTCCGCCCGCTTTCCGCCGGTGCTGCTGCACCCGGCGAGCGCCCCGGTGAGCGCGAGCGCGAGCACGGCGCCGACTGCGGCGCGTACCCCTCCTGTCCGAAGCCTGGTCACGAGGCCGTGCCCTCCTTTGTGTCCTTTGCGTGCATTGCAGTCGTGCATTGCAGTATCGGTCATGCGGGTCATGGCACTCGCCAGGGGGCCGGTGTCCGGCTCCTTCGCCGGTGGGGTAGGGCCTACGGACGGACCATCAGCTGGAACTCGAAGGAGTAGCGGTCGGCCCGGTAGAGATGGGAGCCGTACTCGACGGCGCGGCCGGAGTCGTCGAAGGTGACGCGCTCCATCGTCAGCAGCGGTGCGCCCTCCCTCTCGTCGAGGAGGGCCGCCTCGGCGGCGGTCGCGGCGCGGGCGCCGACGGCCTGGCGGGCGCTGTGCAGGGTGAGCGCGGCGGAGCGGAGCATCCGGTAGAGGCCGGTGGTCTCCAGGCGCGCGGTGTCCGGTCCGCCGGGGCCGAGGAGCCCGGCGGGCAGATGGTTGCGCAGATACGCCATGGGGTCGCCGTGCGCGGTGCGGAGCCGTTCGAGATAGACGACCTCGCTGCCCTCGGGTACGCGGAGGGCCGCGGCGACCGGGCCGGTGGCGGGTTCGACCCGGTTGACCAGGACCCGGGTGGCGGGAAGCTGTCCGGCGGCGTCCAGATCGTCGTACAGGCTGCTCAGCTCCAGCGGGCGGCGGACCGTGCTGTGCACGACCTGGGTGCCGACACCCCGGCGGCGGACCAGGAGGCCCTTGTCGACGAGGGTCTGGATGGCCTGGCGGACGGTGGGGCGGGAGAGGCCGAGACGGGTGGCGAGGTCGATCTCGTTGCCGAGGAGGGTGCCCGGGGTCAGCGTGCCGTTCTCCACGGCGCTCTCCAGTTGCCGGGCCAGCTGGAAGTAGAGCGGGACCGGGCTGGTGCGGTCCACGGAGAGCGGGGGCAGGGCGGAGCCTGACTGCTTGGACACGGGGGGAGCGTAGCCCGGGGCTCTGATGACGGGAAGGCATGACGTCCGGTTGTCCTGACAAATCCTTGACACCGGGAACGGACGGCTCCACGGTGGGGCCATGCGCATCGGACTCATCGGTACGGGCCGGATCGGGAGCTTCCACGCGGGTGTGCTGGCCCGCCATCCGGAGGTCGAGTCGCTGGTCGTGGCGGACGCGGACGCCTCGCGGGCGGCCGGGGTCGCGGGCGCGCTCGGCGCGGAGGCCGCGCCGGACGTCACCGCGCTGTTCGCGCACGCCCTGGACGCCGTGGTGATCGCCTCGGCGACGGCGGCGCACGCGGAGCTGATCGCCCGCGCGGCGGGCGCCGGGCTCCCGGCCTTCTGCGAGAAGCCGATCGCCCTGGACGTGCCGGGGACGGCGACCGCGCTCACGGCGGTTACCGAGGCGGGCACGGAGCTCCAGCTCGGCTTCATGCGGCGCTTCGACGCGGGGTACCGTGCGGCGCGCGAGGCGGTGCGCTCGGGGCGGCTCGGCCGGCTGCACACCGTACGGGCGGCGACCTCCGACCCGGCGCCGCCGCCGGCCGCGTACCTCCCCCTCTCCGGGGGGCTCTTCCGGGACTGTCTGGTGCACGACTTCGACATGGTGCGCTGGGTGACCGGGCGGGAGGTCGTGGAGGTGTACGCGACGGGCTCGGACGCGGGTCCCGCGATGTTCCGGGAGGCCGCGGACGTGTCCACGGCCGCCGCGCTGCTCACCCTGGACGACGGCACCCTCGTCACGGCGACGGCGACCCGCCACAACGGCGCCGGGTACGACGTCCGCATGGAGCTGGCGGGCGATCTGGACCAGATCGCGGTGGGCCTGGACGACCGCACCCCCCTCACCTCGGTGGAACCCTGGGCGTCGGCGCCGCCGGGGAAGCCCTGGACCGGCTTCCTGGAGCGGTTCGCCCCCGCGTACGAGGCGGAGCTCGACGCCTTCGTCCGCCTGGTACGCGGCGAGGCGCCCAACCCGTGCGACGGCCGGGAGGCCCTGGCGGCACTCCGGATCGCCGAGGCGTGCGAGCGCTCGCGGCGGGAGCGGCGACCGGTACGGGTGGACGACATCGGCTAGCGGTCTCTCGGCGTCACCACCGGACCGGGAGGCGTCACCACCGGACCGGGAGGTGCCGGACTCCGCGCATCAGCAGGCCGGGGAGCCACTCCCAGGGCTCGCCCTCGGGGTCGAGTTCCAGTTCCGGGAAGCGGTCGAGGAGGGTCCGGAGCGCGATCCGGCCCTCCAGCCGGGCCAGCGGGGCGCCCAGGCAGTAGTGGATGCCGTGCCCGAACGCGAGATGGCCCCGGGTGTCCCGGCGGATGTCGAAGCGGTCGGGTTCGGGGAACCGGGCCGGGTCGCGGTCGAGCGCCCCGATGGCGACGAGGACGCTCTGCCCTGCCGGGATCTCGGTGCCGCCGAGGGTGACGGGCTCCCGGCTGAAACGGAAGGTGCTCGTCTCCACCGGCCCGTCGTACCGCAGGGACTCCTCGATCGTCCCGTCCAGGAGGCTCGGGTCTGCGCGCAGGGCGGCGAGCTGACCGGGGTGGGTGAGGAGGTTGCGGACCGTGTTGGCGATCAGGTTGACAGTCGTCTCGTGGCCCGCGATGAGCAGCAGATAGGCCATGGCCCGGAGTTCGGGCCCGGAGAGCCGGTCGCCGTCCTCGGCGCGGGAGGCGATCAGACCGGAGAGCAGGTCGTCGGCTGGGCCCGCGGCCCGCTTGTCCTCGATGAGCGCGTCGAGGTAGGCGCCGAAGTCCACCATGCTCCGGGTGAAGTCCTCTTCGCCGGTGGGGGTGACCAGCTCCGTCGACCAGCGGCGGAAGGTGTCGCGGTCCGCCGGGGGGACCCCGAGGAGCTCGCAGATGACGGTGATCGGCAGCGGGTACGCGAAGGCGTCGACGAGGTCGGCCCGGCCTGCCGGTTCCATCGCGTCGACGAGGTCCGCGGTCAGCCGCTCGATGCGGGGCCGCAGGGCTGCCACCCGGCGGCCGGTGAACTCGCCCGTCACCAGGCGGCGCAGCCGGGTGTGGTCGGGCGCGTCGGCCGAGAGGAGGTGGACGCCGATGATGTCCTCCTCCGGCGCCCGTACACCGATCACGTGCGGGGACTTGGCGAGCCGGGGGTCGGCGAGCGCCGCACGTCCCTCCTCGTGTCCGACGACCAGCCAGAACTGGAAGCCGTCGGGCATCCGCACCTCGTGGACGGGGCCTGCCTCGCGGAGCTTCGCGTAGTAGGGGTACGGATGCACGGTGAAGTCCGCGCCGTACTCCCCCAGTTCGATGACGGACATCGACGCAGACTATCCGAAGGGACCGGAGTCGAAACGATCAGTTCTGGCCGTCCTCGTCCAGGAGTCCCGCGTCGTGGACGAGGAGGGCGATCTGGACGCGGTTGTTGAGGCCGAGTCTGGCGAGGACGCGCGAGACATGGGTCTTGACCGTGGGCACGCTCATGTACAGCTCGGCGGCGATCTCCGCGTTGGACAGACCGCGGCCGACGGCGACGGCCACCTCCCGCTCGCGGTCGGCGAGTTCGGTCAGGCGCCCGGCGGCCGCGGTGCGCGGGGACTGCTCCGGCTGTCCGGCGACATGGGTCATGAGCTGGCGGGTGACGGCCGGGGACAGCACCGGGTCCCCGGCGGCGACCCGGCGGACGGCGGCGACGATCTCGGCCGGCGGCGTGTCCTTGAGGACGAAGCCGGCCGCGCCGGCCCGCAGGGCGCGCAGTACCTGCTCGTCGGCGTGGAAGGTGGTGAGGACGACGACCTCGGGGGCGCCGGGTTCGGCGCGCAGCCGCTCGGTGGCGGTGAGCCCGTCCACGTGCGGCATGCGGATGTCCATGAGGACGACGTCGGGGGCGAACCGGGTGACGAGTTCGGGGACCTCGCCGCCGTCGGCGCCCTCGCCGACGATCTCCAGGTCCTCGGCGCCGCCGAGCATCAGGGTGAGGCCCGCGCGGACCAGGGGGTCGTCGTCGACGATGAGCAGCCGGATGGTCATGGGGGCCACGGTAGCCAGGCGTGCAGCGAGAATCCGCCGTCGGGGGCCGGTCCGTGCTCCATCCGGCCACCGGCGAGCGCGGCACGTTCGGTGAGTCCGATCAGGCCCTGGCCCGAGCCGGGGACGGGCGGGACCGGTCCGGCGGGTGCCGGGTTGTGGATGTCGACGGTGAGGCCCTCCCCCGGGCGGCCGCGCACGGTGACGGTGACCGTGGTGCCGGGGGCGTGCTTGCGGGCGTTGGTGAGACCCTCCTGGGCGATGCGGTAGACGGTGCGGCCGGTGGCGGCGGGCACGGTGGACGGTTCGTCCACCGTGGTGTCGAGGACGACGTCCGCCCCGGCCTCGCGGGATTCGTCGATCAGCGCGTCGAGGGTGGCGAGGGTGGGCTGCGGCCTGTCGCCGCCGTCGCCGTTCTCGCCGGGGGCGCGCAGCACGCCGATGATCTCGCGGAGGTCCTGGAGGGCCTCGTGGGCGCTGTCGCGGATGACGCCGGCGGCGCGGGCGACCTGCTCGGGCGGGGCGTCGGGCCGGAACTCCAGGGCTCCGGCGTGCACGCTGAGCAGGGTGAGCCGGTGGGCGAGCACGTCGTGCATCTCGCGGGCGATCGCCTCGCGTGCGAGCCGCTGGGCCTGCGCGGCACGCAGCTCGGCCTCGGCCTCGGCGCGGCGGGCGCGCTCCCTGAGGGCCTCGACGAGCTGGCGGCGGGAGCGGACGAGCATGCCCCAGGCGGTGACGAGCAGGATGAGGATGAAGCCGAGGGCGATGGAGAGCCCGGTGTTGGTGGTGGGGTCGGGCCGGACGAAGGCCTGCACGGTGGAGGCGGCGACGGCGAGCGCGCCGATCGCGGCGACCTCGCGGAAGGGCTTGCGTACGGCGACGCTGAAGAGGCTCGCGAGGAGGGCGCCCGCGGCGACCGGGGCCACGATGTTGAGCAGCGAGAGGCCGATCGCGAGTCCGGCGGGCCAGCGGCGGCGCAGCCAGAGGGCGCAGCAGGCGGCGGCGCCCAGGAGTTGGTCGACGAGGGTGACGGCCTCGCTCGTGTACTGCGCGCTGGTGTCGGCGGCGACGAGGCCGACGAAGGCGGCGAGGAGGAAGAGCGAGGTGTCCACGATCCAGTCGCGGACGGTACGGCTGGGCCGGCCCTCCCCTTTCCCACCGGGTTCGGCCAGGTGGGAGGGGAGCAGCCAGCGCTGCCGGTCCGTGCGGGTCATATCGGCAATGTACGCAGCCGGGGGCGGCGTGCGGGGCATCGGCGGCCGGGCCGCTACCGAAGTCGCGGAGGTCGATACTTCGGTCGCGGTGCCCGTGGACCGGAGGCGGACGCGGCCGGTCTCCCGGCCGCGCCATGATCACTTCATGAAGAAGTTTCTGGAGGTCGCCGGTTTCCTGCTCGCTCTCTTCGGTGTGGCCGGGGTGGTGCGCGAGCTGACGGACGGCTGGTTCCGTCTCCTGGGCGTGACCCGGTTCCTCACGGAGAACGTGTGGTTCCTGGAGGGCCGTGAGCTGTTCACCAACATCGTGATCGCGGTGCTCGGCCTGGTCCTCATGATCGTGTCGGACCGGGTGGCGAAGTCCTGATCGATGCCCTGCCCCGCGTCCTGCCCCGTGTCCTGATCCGCGTCCTGATCCGCGTCCTGATCCGCGTCCTGATCCGCGTCCTGGTCGGTCCGCCCTCGGGGCTCAGGCGCTCGCCATGTGAACGCATTGGCCGGAGAACCTCCCCGGCCCGCCTACCCGGCCCCGTTGTCGGCGGCCCGGCGGCCCCAACCGGTGCCCGCGAGCACGAGGAGCGCGCCCGCGAGGCCGAGGACGCCGGGGCGGTCGCCGGCGAGGGCGATGCCCGCGGCGGCGGCCCAGAGCGGTTCCGTGCCGAGGAGGAGGCTGACCCTGGACGGGGAGGTGCGGCGGACCGCCCACATCTGCACGAAGAACGCGAAGAGCGTGCAGAAGACGGAGAGGAAGAGCAGCCCGGCCCACTCGCGGGGGCCGAAGTCGAGCGCAACCGCCCAGGGTGAGGCGCCGGTGCCGGGGAAGGCCGCGATGACGGCGAAGACGGCGACGGCGGAGCCCAGCTGCACGGTGGTGAGGGAGAGCGAGTCGGCCGACCGGACGGCCTTGATCCGGGACATCGCCAGGACGTGGACGGTACGGGCGAGGGCGGCGAGCAGCATGAGCAGGTCGCCGAGGGAGGGGGTGCTGAAGCCCCCGCCCTGGGTGAGGAGCACGACGCCGAGGACGGAGAGCGCGGCGGCGCCGAGGAAGGCGCGGGGCGGCCTGACCCGGGTGACGGCGGCCTCGGCGAGCGGGGTGAAGATCATGGTGAGGCTGATGATCAGCCCCGCGTTGGTGGCGGAGGTGTGGACGACGCCGTAGGTCTCCAGGAGGAAGATCCCGCTGAGGATCAGCCCGAGGGCCCCGGCGCCGCGCCACTGGGCGGCGTTCAGGGCCCGGAGCCTGGCCCACCCGGCGACGACCAGGACGGGCAGCACCACCGCGAACCGCAGCACGAGGACGGCGATGACGGTGTGGGTGGTGGTGATGCCCTTGGCCGCGAGGTAGCTGGCGCCCCAGACGACGGCGACGAGCAGCACGGGCAGGTCGGTGAGCCATGCCCGGCGCGGGGCGCCGAGGGGAAACGGGTGCGGCGATCGACGAAGCTGACATTGCGGCCGTATCTCCGACTCTCGGGGTGGGGTGGAGACTTCGACGGCTCGCACGTGGAGCGATCACCGTATCGGGACAGGCCTGTGGTGGCTACACCTTTCCGGGCTCCCGTCGGTACGTCCGTACGCGGGCTCGCGGAGTCGAGGGTGGTGGCGGCGACGCACGTGGGCGCGCTGCTGGTGGCGATCGGGTCGGCGTCCGATTCGTGCCAGCGCCGGGACACTCAGGAGACTTTCATTGAACCCGCAACCACTTATGGCCACTTCTCACGGAGGTTTCGGGATGTCCACGATGAACGGCACGGCGGTTCTGGTGACGGGCGGCAGCCGCGGGATCGGCGCGGCCACGGCCGTGCGGCTCGCCCGGGAAGGCGCCGACGTCGCCTTCACCTACGTCCGGGACGAGGTGCGGGCCAAGGAGGTCGCCGCGCGCATCGAGGCGACCGGCCGCAGGGCGCTTCCCCTGCGTGCCGACGCGGCCGACGCCGGGGACGCGGCGGGTGCGGTGAACTGGGCGGCGGACGCCCTGGGCCGGCTCGACGTCCTGGTGAACAACGTGGGTACCGGGGTCCTCGGCCCGCTGGACTCGCTGACTCTCGCGGACGTGGACCGGGTTCTCGCGGTGAACGTCCGGGCGGCGTTCCTCGCCTCGCAGGCGGCTGCCGGACACCTGCCGGAGGGCGGCAGGATCATCACCATCGGCAGCTGCATGACCCAGCGGGTGCCGGGGCCCGGCGGAGTGCTGTACACGCTGAGCAAGACGGCGCTGATCGGCCTGACGAAGAGCCTCGCGCGGGAGCTGGGCGGACGCGGCATCACGGCGAACGTCGTCCACCCCGGCCCCGTCGACACCGACATGAACCCGGCGGACGGCCCGTACGCGGAGGGCCAGGCGGCCATGACGGCACTGGGCCGCTTCGGCACCGCGCAGGAGGTGGCCGCGATGGTCGCGTTCCTGGCGGGACCGGAGGGGCGGTACGTGACGGGCGCGGAGTTCTCCGTGGACGGCGGGCACGCGGCGTAACGCCGGGACGGGGCCCGATGGGTGGCGCCCGCATGCGAGCGTGGGCGGGGCGCTGCTCGCCCCCGGGTCCCGGGCGCGGGACCGGCGAGTGAGCCGAAGGGCCCCGCCGGGGGAACGACCCCGAGCGCGCGGAGGCCCCCGGGGAACGAGGGGGCGAGCACGGTCGGGGTCGCGAGCCCGGCTCAGAGCGCCCGGAGGCGCACCGAGCCCGCAAAAGAGGTGCGCACCGGTGCTGTCATGCCGGTGCGCCCTCGCGGGCCGGGCGGGGTGTCGTACCCGCCCGGTTCATGGGGCGGGCCGGGGGCGCACCCCGGCCCGCCTGTTCGTACGGGTCCGGTCAGCCGCCCAGTTCCTGGTGGCGGGCCGTCAGACGGGCCGTGCCGGCGTCCGTGAGGGAGCCGAAGAGGCGGAGGCGGGAGATGCCGCCGTCCGGGTAGATGTCGATCCGGACGCGGGAGCCGACCGCCGGGGTGCCGAGCACGAAGCGGTGGTTGGTGTCGGGCTGGAGGCGGGTCCGGGGCAGGATCTCGGTCCACTCCTCCGAGCCCTCGCCCGCGACGGACAGCGCGGCCCAGCCGGCGCTGTTGCCCTTGAGGTACGCCGTGTCGATCTCGACGGCACGGATCTCGGACTCGGCGACCAGCTGGTAGCGGATCCAGTCGTTGCCCTTGTCGCGGCGGCGGCGGGTCTCCCAGCCGTCGTCCATCTTGCGGGAGCGACCGGGCTGGATGGTGTTGGTGGCGGGCGAGTAGAAGCGGTCGGAGGCGTCCTCGACCTGGCCGCCGTTCTCCAGGGCCGCGAGGTCGAAGGTGCCGAGCACGCCGAGCCACCGCGGGTCGGGGGCGACCTCGCCGTACACGCGGAGGCGGGCGATGCCGCCGTCGGGGTGCTGGTTGACGCGGAGGTGGGTGAAGCGCTGCTCGACGTCGACGGCGAAACCGTTGGCGGCGTGGCCGCCGACGGCGGTGCGCGGGACGAGCGTCGTCCACTTCACGTCGTCGGCGAGGAGCTCCTCGGGCGAGGGCGAGCCGGCCACGGAGGCGGCCTCGACGGAGACGGCCTGCGGGTAGTTGCCGCGGAAGTGGGCGGTGTCGACGACGATGCCGCGGACGACGCCGGGCGCGCCGAGCCGTACCAGGGCCCAGTCGTGGTCGTCCTCGGTGGGGTGCGGCTGCTGGGCGGAGACGCCACGGCGGCGGCGGGTCTCCCAGCCGTCCATGATCTTGCCCTTGTGGCCGAAGTGCTCGGGGTCGAACTCGGCGGCCTCGGGCTTGAGCAGGTTCTCGCGCTCGGCGAAGAACTCGTCGTTGGCGGCGATCACGCCCGCGCCGAGACGCCGGTCGGCGAGGTCGGCGTACTGGGTGAAGGGGAAGTCGGCCGTCCGGTAGTCGGCGTAGGGGTCGCCACCGCCGTAAGGGCTGGCGTCGCCGGTGAAGGAGGGTATGCCGGTGCTCACGGGTCAGTTGTTCCTTTCGAGGAGGCGGCCGGAGGGCTCGGCGAGGGTGCCGTGGTCGGCGATCCGCTCCCCGCGCAGCCAGGTGGAGGTGACGACGCCGTTGAGGGTCTTGCCCGCGTAGGCGGTGATCCGGTTGCGGTGCTGGAGCTCGGCCGGGTCGACGGTGAAGCAGGCCTCCGGGTCGAGGACGGCGAAGTCGGCGTCGCGGCCGGCCTCGATCGCACCCTTGCGGGTGAGGCCGGCGAGCCGGGCCGGTCCCTCGGACATCCAGCGGACGACGTCCGTCAGGTCGAAGCCGCGACGGCGGGCCTCGGTCCAGATGGCGGGGAGGCCGAGCTGGAGGGAGGAGATGCCGCCCCAGGCGGACGCGAAGTCGGGCGTCTTGAGGTCGGTCGTGGACGGGGAGTGGTCGGAGACGATGCAGTCGATCGTGCCGTCCGCGAGCCCCTGCCACAGCGCGTCCTGGTTGACGGCCTCGCGGATGGGCGGGCAGCACTTGAACTCGGTGGCGCCGTCCGGGATCTCCTCGGCGGTGAGCGTGAGGAAGTGCGGGCAGGACTCGACGGTGACCTTGACGCCCTCGGCCTTGGCGGCGGCGAGGACCGGCAGCGCGTCCGAGGAGGAGAGGTGCAGGACGTGGACGCGGGCGTTGAGCCGGCGGGCCTGGTTGATCAGGTTCTCGATCGCCGTGTTCTCGGCGTCGCGGGGACGCGAGGCGAGGAAGTCGGCGTACGCGCCGCCGGACCGCTGGGGCGCGGCGGCGAGGTGGTGGGGGTCCTCGGCGTGCACGATCATCAGGCCGTCGAAGCCGGAGATCTCGGCGAGCGAGGTCGCGAGCCGCTCCTGGTCGAGCTCGGGGAACTCCTCCACGCCGGAGGGCGACAGGAAGCACTTGAAGCCGAAGACACCGGCGTCGTGGAGCGGGCGCAGGTCCTTGACGTTGTCGGGCAGGGCGCCGCCCCAGAAGCCGACGTCGACGTGGGCCTTGGTGCGGGCGACCTCCTGCTTGACGCGGAGGTTCTCCACGGTGGTGGTGGGCGGCAGCGAGTTGAGGGGCATGTCGAGGAGGGTGGTGATGCCACCGGCGGCGGCCGCGCGGGTGGCGGTCCAGAAGCCCTCCCACTCGGTGCGGCCGGGGTCGTTCACGTGCACGTGGGTGTCGACGAGTCCGGGCAGGACGACGTCGTCGCCGACGTCCTCGAGCCGGGCACCGGCGGGTACCTCGGCGTCGTACGGCAGCACGGCCGCGATCGTCCCTCCGGAGACGGCGATCGACGCCGGGCGTGTCCCCTCGGGGGTGATGACACGCGTCGAGCGCAGGACCAGGTTGACGTCCACCCGTACCCCTCTTCCAGTGCTTCAAGAAGAAATTCAACGAACTGTTGAAGGAGTCTTCACTTCCGGACGACATGTCGTCAAGGGCACACTTCCAGCATCGCCGCGGACATCGGCCGCCGCCGCACGCCGCTTGGATGTTTCCACCAAGTGAAATGCAAATTCCGTACAGTAGAACGTAGCTCCGTACAGCTGGGGCCGACCCGGACGCCTCCGGGCCGTCACCGACACCGGACAAACACGTCCTGACCGGCGCGGACGCCTACACCAGGACCATGTACCCCGGCCAATGGGCCGGTAGGCTGCTGCCTTGCCCGCCTGCCCCGAAAGGACCGTTGACGTGCCGACGTCCAGCGCCAGCACCACCGAGGCCGCCAAGCCCGCCGCGAGCGGGGGCGTCCAGTCCCTTGAGCGTGCCTTCGACCTCCTCGAGCGGATGGCCGACGCCGGGGGCGAGGTCGGGCTGAGCGAGCTCTCCGCCAGCAGCGGACTCCCGCTCCCCACCATCCACCGCCTGATGCGCACCCTGGTGGCCTGCGGGTACGTACGCCAGCAGCCCAACCGGCGGTACGCGCTCGGCCCCCGCCTCATCCGGCTCGGCGAGTCCGCCTCCCGCCTCCTCGGCACCTGGGCCCGCCCGTACCTGGCGCGGCTCGTCGAGGAGACCGGCGAGACGGCGAACATGGCGCTGCTCGACGGCGACGAGATCGTGTACGTGGCGCAGGTGCCGTCCAAGCACTCGATGCGCATGTTCACCGAGGTCGGCCGACGGGTGCTGCCGCACTCGACGGGCGTCGGCAAGGCGCTGCTCGCGCACACCCCGGCCGAGGAGGTCCGCGCGCTGCTCGCCCGCACCGGCATGCCGGCGGCGACCGAGAAGACCATCACGACGCCGGACGGCTTCCTCGACGCGCTCGTCGCGGTCCGCGAGACGGGATACGCGGTCGACGACAACGAGCAGGAGATAGGAGTCCGCTGCCTGGCCGTCTCGGTCCCGGACTCCCCGACGGCCGCGGCGATCTCGATCTCGGGCCCGGCGGGCCGCGTGACGGAAGCGGCCACGGAGAAGATCGTCCCGATCCTCCAGGAAGTGGCCCGCGAACTCTCCGCGGCCCTGGCGAACACGACGGCCAACGGGGGCGCGTAGCCGAAGGGCCGGAAACCCGGCAGGTGCGCTGCCGCCCCGTACGTGCCGCGCCCTCGCCACCCCCGTGTGGGCAATCGTCCCGCTGGGGCGGGACGGGTGGGCACACGGGACGGCGCCCTCCGGCGGCGCCTCCGCCCCTTGTGCCTGGACCCGCACCACCAAGCGCGGTGCACAAGGGGTGCGGGTCAGGGCGCGGAAGCCTAGGCCCGGCAAGGGGCGCCGTTCCGTTGTGCCCACCCGTTCCGCCCTGGGGGCCCCGGACGGAGTCTGGGGGAGGAACGAATGCCCACAACGTGGGTGGACGCGGGCGCAGCCCCGGGCGAGGGGCGCGGGGGCGACCCGAGGGCGCAGTCCACGGCAAGGGGCGCGGGCGCGACCCGACCGCGGCAAGCCCACGGACGGCAGGGCGCGGCCCACGCGGTGTCAGACCGGCGCGCCTTCCGACACGTGGCCGTCCCTGACCTCCACCACCCGCCCCGCCCGAGCCACATGCCCCCGGTCATGCGTCACCAGCACCGTCGCCGTCCCCCTCCCCACCGTCAGCTCCGCGAGCAGCTCCATCACCGCCGCCCCCCGCTCGTGATCCAGCGCGCTCGTCGGCTCGTCGACGAGGAGGACCGCCGGCTCGTTCATCAGCGCCCGCGCGATGTTGACCCGCTGTCGCTGTCCCCCGGACAGCTGGTGGGGCCGTCGTCCGGCCAGGTCCGCGAGGCCCACCGCGTCGAGCAGTTCCAGGGCCCTGCCGCGGGCCGACTTCGCCGGCCGCCCCGAGACGTGCGCCATCACCTGGAGCTGTTCCGCCGCCGTGAGCGACGGCAGCAGGTTCGGTTGCTGGAACACGATCCCGATCCGCTCCCGCCGCAGCGCCGCCCGCCCGGCCGGGTCCAGTTCCCCCGTATCCGTACCGTCGACGACGACCCGTCCCCGGTCCGGTGTCACCAGCGTCGCGGCGACCGCGAGCAGGCTGGACTTGCCGGAGCCGGAGGGGCCGACGACGGCCGTGAGGGATCCGGCGGGGACGGTGAGGGAGACCGCGTCGAGCGCGGTCAGCCGGCCGTCGCCGTCCGGGTAGGTGAGGGTGACGGCGTCGAGGACGAGGCTCATCGGGCACTCCCGAGCGCGGTAAGAGGGTCGACGGCGGTGATCCGCCGGATGGAAAGCGCCGCACCGAGGGCACCGAGCCCGATCATCACGGCGGCCGGCCCGAGGACGGTCAGCGGGTCGAGGACGAACGGCACGTTCCCGCCGCTGACCAGCGCCCCCACTCCTACCGCGAGCCCGGTTCCGAGCAGCGTGCCCGCCGTAAGCATCAGTACCGCCTGCCCGAGGGCGTCCTTGAGGAGGTACGGGGTCGAGGCGCCGAGGGCCTTGAGGACGGCCACGTCGCCGCTCCGCTGGATGGTCCAGACGGTGAAGAAGGCTCCTATGACGAGGGCCGAGATGACGAAGAGGAAGCCGCGCATGAGCTGCAGCGAGCCGTTCTCCGCCTGGTAGGACCCTATGGCGGTGAGGGCCTCGTCGACGGTCCGCGCCTCGGTGCCGACGGCCTTGTCACCGGCGCCCCACTCGGTGCCCCCGCCGCCGCGGAGCGCGACGACCGTGGCCTGCTCCTCAGCGGTGGTGCCGCTGTGGCCGACCCGCTGCCAGTCGTCGAGGGTCGTCCACACGACCGGCGTGTGGCTGTACGAGGCGTCGCCCGCGACCGCCGCGACGGTGAGCTCCAGGGGGCCGAGGCGGACGGGGTCGCCGACGGCGA
>NZ_LIPQ01000263.1:0-312 GCF_001418135.1 Streptomyces aureus | reverse complement strand
CGCGAAGGCGAGCCGGTCGGCGGGCAGGCCGGTGATCGCGGAGATGTTCTCCCGCGCGAGGCCGGCGGTCAGTCCGGACAACAGGCCCACGAGCAGGGTGATCAGCACGATCACGGTGCCCATGAGCGCGAACCGCCCCTTGGCGAATCCGAGGTCTCTCCATGCGACGAACATGCTGACCAGAGTGGTCGGGGAGGGGCCCCGCGGGCATCGCGCCACGGATGGCTCCGTCATCAAACTTTTGGTTGAGCCCGGAGTGTCGGCCGCTGTCTAGGCTGGAGGGGACATGGATCCCCACTCCTCCCTCCACCC
>NZ_LIPQ01000262.1 GCF_001418135.1 Streptomyces aureus | reverse complement strand
CGACGCCCTCGGGCGCCGCTCGCTCCTCAGGTACGCCGCAGCTGCCGGTCTCACGGCTGGTGTCACCGCCGGGACGGGCCTGGGCGGGGCCGTCCCCGCCCGCGCCGCCACCCCCGACCCGCCCGTCAGGACCACCGCCCGGGTCGCCGTCGTCGGCGCCGGGATCTCCGGCCTCACCGCCGCCCTCACCCTCCAGGACGCCGGCCTGAGCCCGGTGCTCTACGAGGCGAACCCCTCCCGGGTCGGCGGCCGCATGTGGACCCAGCGCACCCACTGGGCGTACGGACAGACCTCCGAGATCGGCGGCGAGCTGATCGACACCAGCCACAAGAAGATCCTGGAACTCTGCCGCCGCTTCGACCTCGACACCGAGGACTTCCTCGGCGGCGGGCCCAACGGCGCGGAGGAGGTCCTCTGGTTCAACGGCGCCTACTACCCGCGCCACCAGGCCGACGAGGACTTCAACGCCGTCTACCAGTCGCTGCGCCGGGACCTCTCCGAGGCGGGGGAGGTGCTCTGGAACCGGACCACCCCCACCGGCACCGCACTCGACAACATGTCGGTGTACGAGTGGATCGAGACCCGCGTCCCCGGCGGGCACTCCGCACCGCTCGGCCGGTTCATCGACGTCGCCTACAACGTCGAGTACGGCGCCGACACCACCGAACAGTCCTCGCTCGCCCTGGTGCTGCTGATGGGCTACCAGACCAATCCGGGCAACTTCAACGTCTGGGGCCTGTCCAACGAGCGGTACCACATCGTCGGCGGCAACGACCGGCTCCCGAACGCCGTCGCCGGGGCGCTCGCACCCGGCACCCTGCGTCAGGGCTGGTCCCTGACCGCCGTACGGGCCAACGCCGACGGCACCCAGACACTGACCTTCACCGAGGCCGGTGCCACCCGGACCGTCACCACCGACCACACGATCCTCTGCCTCCCGCTGCCCATCCTCAAGCAGCTCGATCTCTCCCAGGCCGGATTCGACCCGCTGATGCGGAACCTGCTGCGGGACGCCCGCATGGGCCACTGCACCAAACTCAACATGCAGTTCGGCACCCGCCCGTGGCGCGGCACCGGCGCCTGGCCCGGCGTCTCGGCCGGCGACTGCTTCACCGACACCGAGGTCCAGCAGACCTGGGACACCACCAAGATCCAGGGCGGGACCGGCGGCATCCTCCTCCAGTACGGAGGCGGCAGCCTCGCCAGGTCGCTCACGCCCGCCGGACCGTTCTCCACCGAGTCCGACCCGTACGTACGGAGCCTCGTCAGCCGTCACCTCGCGGGCATCGACGCCTTCTTCCCCGGCACCTCGCGGGCCTACACGGGGCGCGCCCAGCTCTCCGCCTGGCACCGGAACCCGTACTCGCTGGGCGCGTACTCCTGCTGGCCGGTCGGCTATCTCCACCGCTACGCCGGGTACGAGGGAACCGCCCAGGGCAATGTCCACATCGGCGGCGAACACTGCAGCTACGACTTCCAGGGCTTCATGGAAGGCGGAGCCACGGAGGGCGAGCGCGCCGCCCGGGAGGTGGTCGACGCACTGAGGTGAACCCCGGCGGGTGATCGTCCCGGCCGCTCAGGCGGCGGCCGGGACGATGTTCTGGTTGAAGCGGAACACGTTGTCGGGGTCGTACGCGGCCTTCACGGCGGCGAGCCGGCGGTAGTTCTCCTCGCCGAACGAGGAGACCACGCGCTGCTCGCCCTCGGCGCCGACGAAGTTCAGGTACACCGAGTCGACCGCCCACGGCCGCACGTCGGCCCGCACGTCCCGCACCCACTGGATCTCGGCCTCGTCCATCGCCGGGTCCTCCCAGGTCGCGAACGGGTGCACGGCCCAGGGCGCGGCGCGCCACGGCTGCGGGTACGGCCCGGCCCCGGCCGCCACCGCGCCGCCCTGCATGAACAGCACGTGCTGGGTCGCCGCGGGCAGCGGGATCCCCGCGCCGCGTGCGCAGAACAGGTCGACGGCCTCGTCCGGGAAGGCGGTCAGGTACTCGGCCGACCAGTAGTTCCGCAGGCCGGGAGGGTCGTCGAGCATGGACTGCAGCTCCGCGTACGGGATGTCCATGACGATCTCGATCACGGGCTTCAGGGCGAACAGCGGCGCCGCGAGCCTCCGAACCTCCTCGACCGGCCCCGCGTACGTGAGCAGCGTCCCGCACAGCAGCTTGCCGACCAGCTCCGCCGGCACGAACGCCTCGGGCGGCGCCGGCAGGTAGATCGCCCCGCCGCCCACCTCGTCCGGGGCGGCGTCGGCGATGTCCCGGAAGGCGCGCACCACCTCGGGCGCGCCGTCCGGCAGGAAGAACAGCAACGCGACGCTCATCCGGGGCAGCGGGTGCAGCCGCAGCGTCAGCGAGGTCGCCACCCCGAAGTTGCCGCCGCCGCCGTGCAGCGCCCAGAACAGCTCCGGGTTCTCCTCCGCGTCCGTGTGGACGTGCTTGCCCTCGGCCGTGATCAGGTCGGCGGCCAGCAGGTTGTCGCTGGCGAGACCGAACTTCCGCTCCAGCCAGCCCGATCCGCCGCCCAGGGTGAAGCCGCCGACGCCGGTGGTGGACACCCGCCCGCCGGTCGTCGCGACATGGAACGGCTGGCACGCGTGGTCCAGGTGGGCCATCGTCGCCCCGCCCTCGATCCGTACCGTCATGTCCTCCGGATCCACGACGACACCGTGCAGCCGGCGGAGGTCGACGACCAGCGCGCCGTCGATCATGGAGGTCCCGGCGACGCTGTGCCCGCCGCCGCGTACCGCGATCGGCAGCTCGGTCTCGCGGCCGAACAGGATCGCGTTGGACACGTCGGCCGCGGTGGCACACTGGGCGATCACCGACGGGCGCCGGTCGATCATGCCGTTGTGCAGGAGGCGCGCCTCGTCGTAGCCCGGTCCGCCGGGGGTGATCACCTCACCGGCCAGGTCCTCGACCAGTCCGGCGAGAGCGCTTTCGGAGACGTGGGGACCCATGGGAGCCCCCTTTCGTACGGGGGACGGGACCTTCTCATCGTAGGTCCGGGTACCGTCCCCCGCGCGGCACCGCCTCAGCCTCCGTACGCGCCGCTCGCCGTCAGGCGCAGGGCCGTGTCGATCAGGGGCACGTGGCTGAACGCCTGCGGGAAGTTGCCGACCTGCCGCTGGAGCCTCGGGTCCCACTCCTCGGCGAGCAGCCCCAGGTCGTTGCGGAGCGCGAGCAGCCGCTCGAAGAGCGAGCGCGCCTCGTCCACCCGGCCGATCATCGCCAGGTCGTCGGCCAGCCAGAACGAGCAGGCGAGGAACGCGCCCTCGTCGCCCTCCAGGCCGTCGACGCCGGCCTCCTCGCCGGAGGTCGGGTAGCGGAGCACGAAACCGTCCTCCGTGGACAGCTCGCGCTGGATCGCCTCGATCGTGCCGATGACCCGCTTGTCGTCCGGCGGCAGGAAGCCCATCTGCGGGATCAGCAGCAGGGACGCGTCCAGCTCCTTGGAGCCGTACGACTGCGTGAAGGTGTTCCGCTCGGGGTCGTAGCCCTTCTCGCAGACGTCCCGGTGGATCTGGTCGCGCAGCTCGCGCCAGCGCTCCAGCGGGCCGTCCGCGTCCCCGGACTCGATGAGCTTGATCGTGCGGTCGACGGCCACCCAGGCCATCACCTTGGAGTGGACGAAGTGCCGACGCGGGCCGCGGACCTCCCAGATGCCCTCGTCGGGCTGGTCCCAGTGCTTCTCCAGGTAGTTGATCAGCTTGATCTGGAGGAGCGAGGCGTAGTCGTTGCGGGACAGGCCCGTCATGTGCGCGAGGTGGAGGGCCTCGGTGACCTCGCCGTAGACGTCCAGCTGGAGCTGGTTGGCGGCGCCGTTGCCGACCCGGACCGGGCCGGAGTTCTCGTACCCCGGGAGCCAGTCGAGCTCCGCCTCGCCGAGCTCCCGCTCGCCGGCGATGCCGTACATGATCTGCAGGTTCTCCGGGTCGCCGGCGACGGCGCGGAGCAGCCAGTCCCGCCAGGCGCGGGCCTCCTCGCGGTAGCCGGTGCGCAGCATGGAGGAGAGGGTGATCGCCGCGTCGCGCAGCCAGGTGTAGCGGTAGTCCCAGTTGCGGACGCCGCCGATCTCCTCGGGCAGCGAGGTGGTCGGCGCGGCCACGATGCCGCCGGTCGGCGCGTACGTCAGCGCCTTCAGGGTGATCAGGGAGCGGATCACGGCCTCCCGGTAGGGGCCGTGGTACGTGCAGTGCTCGACCCATTCGCGCCAGAAGTCGGCGGTCGCCGCCAGGGAGCCCTCGGGGTCCGGAAGCGCCGGCGGCTCCTTGTGGGAGGGCTGCCAGGAGAGCGTGAACGTGACCCGGTCACCGGGGTTCACGGTGAAGTCGGAGTAGGTCGTGAGGTCCTTGCCGTGCGTCTCGGCGTCGGTGTCCAGCCACACCGAGTCGGGCCCGGCGACGGCGACCGTACGGTCCCCGACCTTGTGGACCCACGGCACGATCCGGCCGTAGCTGAACCGCATCCGCAGCGAGGAGCGCATCCGGACCCGGCCGGAGACGCCCTCCACGATCCGGATCAGCTGCGGGGCGCCGTCGCGCGGCGGCATGAAGTCGGTCACCCGGACCGTGCCGCGCGGCGTGTCCCACTCGGACTCCAGGATCAGCGAGTCGCCGCGGTAGCGGCGCCGGGCGGCCGGAGCCGGCTCGGCGTCGTCGGGCGTGGCGGGGCCCACCCGCCAGAATCCGTGTTCCTCGGTGCCGAGCAGCCCGGCGAAGATCGCGTGGGAGTCGAATCGGGGGAGACACAGCCAGTCGACGCTGCCGTCGCGGCAGACCAGGGCGGCGGTCTGCATGTCTCCGATGAGTGCGTAATCCTCGATGCGCCCGGCCACGTGCTTCACTCCAGTCGAACGGCCACGTCCGCCCCGCGGGGCGCTTGCTCAGATGCGCCGGCTGGGTGTCAGCCGGGTCTGCGTGTGTCAGCGGTCAAGGGATCTTCGACGAGCTCTTGGTCCGGATGACGGGCGGGGTGATGCCGCTGGCCGGCCGGCTCGGCGGGCGATGTCCGAGAAGGATACGTCGCACCCTGGTGACCCGGTGATCACGTCGGTGACGGCGTTGCTCCGATCAGGTGAACGAGTCCGGTTCGCCGGTGGAAGGTCCGCCTGTCGTGCAGGCAAGGCCCGCCGGAACGTCGGCCGGAGGATCCGGCGGACATCCTGTGCGTCGCAGGTGAGAGACGTGTGAGCTCCTCCCTTCTGCCCGGCGGGAGGCCGTCCCCCGTCCGGCGGGGTGTTTCCCCGTCCGTCGGGAGACCCCTTCCCCCGATCCGTCGGGAGACCCTCCCTCGATCCGTCGGGAGACCCTTCCCCCGATCCGTCGGGAGACTCCGTCCGCCCTGGCATCGCCGTCCGTGAACACCCGACTGCCGCGTGTGGCCGGAAGCGGTCTCCCGATGTCGCTGATACCCTGGTACCCCGTGGACCGGTGGGAAACGGCGACAGCCGAGGACCCCGAAACCGCAGCGACGGCACCCCCCGATTCTTCCGGAGGGGACGCCGGTACGCACCTCCAGAACGCGACCACGGGAGCCCCCTCTTGGCGATGCCGCCCAAAACCACGACGACCAAGCACATCTTCGTCACCGGGGGTGTCGCCTCCAGCCTCGGCAAGGGCCTGACCGCCTCCAGCCTGGGTGCGCTCCTCAAGGCCCGGGGCCTGCGGGTCACGATGCAGAAGCTCGACCCGTACCTGAACGTCGACCCGGGCACGATGAACCCCTTCCAGCACGGCGAGGTGTTCGTCACCAACGACGGCGCCGAGACCGACCTGGACATCGGCCACTACGAGCGCTTCCTCGACGTCGACCTCGACGGCTCGGCCAACGTCACCACCGGCCAGGTCTACTCGCAGGTCATCGCCAAGGAGCGGCGCGGCGAGTACCTCGGTGACACCGTGCAGGTCATCCCGCACATCACCAACGAGATCAAGTCCCGGATCCGCCGCATGGCGACCGACGACGTCGACGTCGTCATCACCGAGGTCGGCGGCACGGTCGGCGACATCGAGTCGCTGCCGTTCCTGGAGACCGTCCGCCAGGTCCGCCACGAGGTCGGCCGCGACAACGTCTTCGTCGTGCACATCTCGCTGCTGCCCTACATCGGCCCCTCCGGCGAGCTGAAGACCAAGCCGACCCAGCACTCCGTGGCCGCGCTCCGCAACATCGGCATCCAGCCCGACGCGATCGTGCTGCGCGCCGACCGCGAGGTCCCGACCTCCATCAAGCGCAAGATCTCGCTGATGTGCGACGTCGACGAGGCCGCGGTCGTCGCCGCGATCGACGCCAAGTCGATCTACGACATCCCCAAGGTGCTCCACACCGAGGGCCTGGACGCCTATGTCGTCCGCAAGCTCGACCTGCCCTTCCGTGACGTGGACTGGTCGACCTGGGACGACCTGCTCGACCGCGTCCACAACCCCGACCACGAGGTCACCGTCGCGCTCGTCGGCAAGTACATCGACCTGCCCGACGCGTACCTCTCGGTCACCGAGGCGATGCGGGCCGGCGGCTTCGCGAACAAGGCCCGCGTCAAGGTCAAGTGGGTCACCTCCGACGACTGCAAGACCCCGGCCGACGCCAAGAAGCAGCTCGGCGACGTCGACGCGATCCTCATCCCCGGCGGCTTCGGCGACCGCGGTGTGAGCGGCAAGGTCGGCGCGATCCAGTACGCCCGCGAGAACAAGGTGCCGCTGCTCGGCATCTGCCTCGGCCTGCAGTGCATCGTCATCGAGGCGGCCCGGAACCTGGCCGACATCCCCGAGGCCAACTCCACCGAGTTCGACCCGGCCACCGCGCACCCCGTCGTCTCGACGATGGAGGAGCAGCTCGCGTACGTCGAGGGCGCCGGCGACCTGGGCGGAACGATGCGCCTGGGCCTCTACCCGGCGAAGCTCGCCGAGGGCTCGATCGTCCGTGAGGTCTACGACGACCAGCCGTACGTCGACGAGCGCCACCGTCACCGCTACGAGGTCAACAACGCCTACCGCGCGGAGCTGGAGAAGAAGGCCGGCCTGGTCTTCTCCGGCACCTCCCCGGACAACAAGCTCGTCGAGTACGTCGAGTACCCGCGCGAGATCCACCCCTACCTGGTCGCCACGCAGGCGCACCCGGAGCTGCGCTCGCGCCCGACGCGACCGCACCCGCTCTTCGCCGGTCTGGTGAAGGCGGCCGTGGAGCGCAAGACGGGCAAGCCTGCCAAGTAGTCGCCGCGCGTTAACGTTGCCGGGGTACGGGTCCTGACGGATCCGTACCCCGGCTTTCGTGTGTGGGAGGACGCAGATGGAGTTGCAGGACACCCCGGAGGAGTGGCGGGTCGTCGCGACGACGACCCCGTTCCAGGGAAAGAAGACGAGTGTCCGCACGGACGACGTGGTCATGCCGGACGGCACGGTCGCGCGCCGCGACTACCAGGTCCACCCCGGCTCGGTGGCCGTCCTGGCCCTCGACGACCAGGACCGGGTCCTGCTGCTCAAGCAGTACCGGCACCCGGTGCGGCAGAAGCTCTGGGAGATCCCGGCGGGGCTCCTCGACGTCCCCGGCGAGAACCCCCTGCACGCCGCCCAGCGCGAGCTGTACGAGGAGGCCCACGTCAAGGCCGAGGACTGGCGCGTCCTGGCCGACGTCTACACGACTCCGGGCGGCTGCGACGAGGCCGTACGGATCTTCCTCGCGCGGGGGCTCTCCGAGGCGGAGGGCGCGCGGTACGAAGTCTCCGACGAGGAGGCGGACATGGAACTGGCGCGGGTGCCGCTGGGGGAGCTGGTGCGGGGGGTCCTGGCG